>NZ_JBIAVW010000020.1:0-166386 GCF_042894785.1 Streptomyces sp. NPDC001502 | reverse complement strand
ACGCCCGGTTACATTCCGAACCCGGAAGCTAAGCCTTTCAGCGCCGATGGTACTGCAGGGGGGACCCTGTGGGAGAGTAGGACGCCGCCGAACAATCATTGTGGGAAAGCCCCGCACCAGCCCTTACGGGTTCGGTGCGGGGCTTTTCTGCGTTCAGGACACGTGTGCGGACTCCTGTAGGGTCAGGGGGCATCGAACGACCACATTTCTACCGTCACAGTGGAGGCCCCCGGGTGGAGGTCCAGGAGACTCGGGTTCAGACTGACCGAATTTTCACCATTCCGAACATCCTGAGCATGGCTCGCCTCGCCGGCGTGCCCCTGTTCTTGTGGCTGATCCTCGCGGAGCACGACGGGTGGGCCCTGGCCGTCCTCATGCTCAGCGGGATCAGCGACTACCTCGACGGGAAGCTCGCGCGGCGCTGGAATCAGATCAGCAAGCTCGGCCGACTGCTCGATCCCGCCGCGGACCGGCTCTACATCCTGTCGACGCTCTTCGGTCTTACTTATCGCGAGCTCCTGCCGCTGTGGCTCACCGGGGCGTTGCTCGCGCGTGAGCTGATGTTGCTGGTCATGGTGTGGATCCTGCGTCGTCACGGATATCCGCCGCCGCAGGTCAACTTCCTCGGCAAGGCCGCCACCTTCAACCTGATGTACGCGTTTCCCTTGCTGCTGCTCAGTGACGGAAGCGGCTGGTTGGCCTGGTTGGCCGCAGTTTTCGGATGGGCGTTCGCTGTATGGGGTACAACCCTCTACTGGTGGGCAGGAATCCTTTACGTGGTTCAAGTCCGCCGTCTGGTGAAGGCTGACACCACGGCCGATTGAGCCCGTCCGGCGCCGGATGACGCGGAGGAGTTGCGAAGTCACCGACCGAGACGGGTGATGGTCGGCACGACTGTCGTCTCCCAAGGAGGACTCTTCCGACATGAAGGCCGTCGTGATGGCCGGTGGCGAGGGCACGCGTCTTCGCCCCATGACCTCGAGCATGCCCAAGCCGCTCCTGCCGGTGGCCAACCGGCCGATCATGGAGCATGTGCTCAGGCTGCTCAAGCGGCATGGGCTCAGCGAGACCGTGGTCACCGTGCAGTTCCTGGCGTCACTCGTCAAGAACTATTTCGGGGATGGCGAAGAGCTCGGAATGGAGCTCACCTACGCCCATGAGGAGAAGCCACTCGGGACCGCCGGCAGTGTGAAGAATGCCGAGGAGGCCCTGAAGGACGACGCCTTCGTCGTCATTTCCGGTGATGCGCTCACCGACTTCGACCTCACCGATCTGATCCGCTTCCACAAGGAGAAGGGCGCCCTCGTCACGGTGTGCCTGACCCGGGTGCCGAACCCGCTGGAATTCGGCATCACGATCGTGGACGAGGAGGGCAAGGTCGAGCGGTTCCTGGAGAAGCCGACCTGGGGACAGGTGTTCTCGGACACCGTCAACACCGGCATCTACGTGATGGAGCCCGAGGTCTTCAATTACGTGGATCCGGACGTCTCCGTCGACTGGTCCGGTGATGTCTTCCCACAGCTGATGAAGGAAGGCCGGCCCATCTTCGGCTATGTCGCCGAGGGCTACTGGGAGGACGTCGGCACACACGAGAGCTACGTCAAGGCGCAGGCCGACGTGCTTGAGGGCAAGGTCCAGATCGAGATGGACGGCTTCGAGATCTCACCCGGGGTGTGGATCGCCGAAGGGGCCGAGGTGAGCCCCGACGCGGTGCTGCGCGGACCGCTGTACATCGGCGACTACGCCAAGGTCGAGGCCGGCGCCGAGATCCGAGAGCACACCGTCATCGGGTCGAACGTCGTCGTGAAGAGCGGGGCCTTCCTGCACCGGGCCGTCGTCCACGACAACGTGTACATCGGGCCCCACAGCAATCTCCGCGGCTGCGTCATCGGCAAGAACACCGACATCATGCGGGCCGCGCGGATCGAGGACGGGGCCGTCATCGGCGACGAGTGCCTCGTCGGTGAGGAATCGATCGTCCAGGGGAACGTACGGGTCTACCCCTTCAAGACCATCGAGGCCGGCGCCGTCGTCAACGAGTCGGTGATCTGGGAGTCCCGCGGCCAGGCGCACCTGTTCGGCGCGCGTGGGGTCTCCGGGATCCTGAACGTGGAGATCACTCCCGAGGTGGTGGTCCGGCTCGCCGGCGCGTACGCCACGACCCTGAAGAAGGGGGCGACCGTCACCACGGCCCGTGACCACTCGCGAGGCGCCAGGGCGCTCAAGCGGGCCGTGATCTCCGCGCTCCAGGCCAGCGCCATCAACGTACGGGACCTGGAGAACGTACCGCTGCCGGTGGCGCGGCAGCAGACCGCGCGCGGCAGCGCCGGCGGGATCGTCCTGCGGACCTCGCCGGGTGTGCCGGACTCCGTGGACATCATGTTCCTGGACGAGCGGGGAGCGGACCTCTCACTTCAGGGGCAGCGCAAGCTGGACCGGGTGTACGCGCGCCAGGAGTACCGGCGGGCGTTCCCCGGGGAGATCGGAGACCTGCAGTTCCCGGGCAGTGTCTTCGACGCCTACACCGGCTCGCTGCTGCGGCGGGTGGACACCACCGGCATCGCCGACGCCGGGCTCAAGGTGGTCGTGGACGCCTCGAACGGAAGCGCGGGGCTCGTTCTGCCCAGTCTGCTGGGGCGGCTCGGTGTGGACGCGCTGACGATCAATCCCGGGCTCGACGAGTCCCGGCCGACGGAGACCAGGGAGTCCCGGCGGGCCGGGCTGGTGCGGCTGGGGGAGATCGTGGCCTCGGCGCGGGCGGCCTTCGGCGTACGGTTCGACCCCGTGGGCGAGCGGATCTCGCTGGTGGACGAGCGCGGGCGGATCATCGAGGACGACCGGGCGCTGCTGGTGATGCTCGACCTGGTGGCCGCGGAGAAGCGCAGCGGCAAGGTCGCGCTGCCGGTGACCACGACGAGGGTGGCCGAGCAGGTGGCGGCCTACCACGGCACGCAGGTCGAGTGGACGACGACCTCGCCCGACGACCTGACCCGGGTGGGACGTGCGGAGAACACCATCTTCGGTGGAGACGGCCGGGGCGGCTTCATCGTTCCGGAGTTCAGCAGCGTCTTCGACGGTTCGGCGGCCTTCGTGCAGCTGCTCGGGCTGGTGGCGCGTACACAGCTCACGCTGAGCCAGATCGACGCCCGGATTCCGCGGGCCCACGTCCTCAAGCGGGACGTCTCGACGCCGTGGGCGGTGAAGGGGCTCGTCATGCGGCGGGTCGTGGAGGCGGCCGGCGACCGGCAGGTGGACACCACCGACGGGGTGCGGGTGGTCGAGGCCGACGGACGGTGGGCGCTGGTCCTGCCGGACCCGGCGGAAGCGGTCACCCACCTGTGGGCCGAAGGGCCCGACGACGGCACCGCGCAGGCCCTGCTGGACGAGTGGGCGGGCGTGGTGGAGAGCGCCGGGCAGTGAGTGCCGGCGTGCGATGACGTGGACGGAAGTCCGGTGGTCCGGGTGCGGGGAGTGCCGGCCCGGCCCACCGGATGGACGCATTGGGTGACTGCGCTGCCGACATGCGACGATGTGCGGCATGTCGCAGCCGCCCCACAACCGGACTCCGGCGTCTCCTGTGCCCGCGCGCCCGGACGCTTCAATGTCGCTGCTGACGCACGTGATGGACCACAGTCTCGACGAGGGCTACGCGGAGGCCGCGGCCCGGCGCGAGGCGGAGGGTACGGCGGGTCTGCCGCGGACCCTCAAGGCCAAACTGGGGCTCGCGGCCGGGCTCGTCGTGACCGCCATGGTCGTCACGCTGGGTGCGGCCGAGGCGCGGATAGCGGCGCCGGTGCTGGCCAAGGAGCGTCAGGAACTCATCGAACGGGTGGAGCGGGCGGATGACCGCGTGCACGGCCTGGAGCGTGACGTCGACCGCCTCAGGACCGATGTCGCGGCGCGCCAGCGTGCGGCGCTGAAGCAGCCCGGCGGGGGCCAGGGCGAGCTCGTGGCCCTGCTGGCGGGTGCCACGGAGGTCCGCGGGCCGGGGATCAAACTGGTGGTGGACGACGCGAAGGGCGCCTCGTCGGGCGGCGGTGGCAAACCGCGCGAGAGCTCCGGTTTCTCGGACACCGGCCGGCTCCGGGACCGGGACATGCAGAAGATCGTCAACGGGCTGTGGCAGTCCGGGGCGGAGGCCATCTCCATCAACGGACAGCGGCTGACGGAACTGTCGGCGATCAGAGCCGCGGGTGACGCGATACTGGTCGACAACAGGCCGCTGGTGCCGCCGTACGAAGTGCTGGCGGTGGGGGACAAGAAGCGGCTCGGCACGGCCTTCCAGGACTCGGCGGACGGACAGTACCTGCACGTGCTGCAGGAGAGCTACGGGATCCGTTACGCCCTGTCCCCGGCGGACGACCTGCGGCTGCCGGCCGCGTCGAGTCTGACCGTACGTACAGCTACACCGGCAGAGCAGCAGAAGGGTGCATCGTGATCGCGGTACTGGGCCTCTTGGCCGGAGTGGTGGCCGGACTTCTGGTCCGGCCCGAAGTGCCGGCCGTGGTGGAGCCATATCTGCCGATCGCCGTGGTGGCGGCGCTGGACGCGGTGTTCGGCGGCCTCCGCGCGATGCTGGACGGCATCTTCGTGGACAAGGTCTTCGTGGTGTCGTTCCTGTCGAACGTGGTCGTGGCCGCGCTGATCGTCTTCCTCGGCGACAAGCTCGGGGTCGGCTCACAGCTGTCCACGGGTGTGGTCGTGGTCCTCGGTATCCGCATCTTCTCCAACGCCGCGGCCATCCGCCGGCACGTGTTCCGGGCGTGAGGCCGATGAGTACGGACGACAGCCCCGAGGAGCCGGGAGGCGCGGGCCGTCCGCCGGAGCCCCCGAAGTCTCCCGAGCCTCCGAAGTCTCCTGAGCCCCAGCAGCCTCCGAAGTCTCCTGAGCCCCAGCAGTCTCCGGAGTCCGTGCGGCCTCCGGAGTCCTCGGAACCCCCGCAGTCCTCGGAACCCCCGCAGTCGCCTCAGCCCTCGCAGCCCCCGCAGCCCGCGCGGTCGCCGGAGCCGTCGGAGCAGGTCAAGGAGGCACCGGGGCAGCCCGAGGAGACCGGCCGGCAGCGACTCGCGGCCGGGCTGTGGCCGCCGCGGGTGAGCCGGGCCCAACTGATCGTGGCGCTGCTGCTGTTCGTCCTGGGGCTCGGTCTGGCGATCCAGGTCCGCTCCAACAGCGACTCCAGCGCGCTGCGCGGGGCCCGCCAGGAGGACCTCGTACGGATCCTCGACGAGCTCGACGGGCGGACCAAGCGCCTGGAGGACGAGAAGCAGCAGCTGGAGGACCAGCGCAAGGAGCTGGAGAACAGCTCCAACCAGGCCGAGGAGGCCCGCAAGCAGACCGTCGAGAAGGAACGCCAACTCGGCATCCTGGCCGGTACGGTGGCAGCCCAGGGACCGGGCATCACACTGAAGATCACGGACCCCACGGGTCAGGTGCAGTCCGACCAGCTGCTGGACACGCTCCAGGAGCTGCGGGCGGCCGGGGCCGAGGCGATCCAGATCAACGGGGTGCGCATCGTGGCGGGCTCGTACTTCTCGGATGAGGACGGCGGGGTCGCCATCGACGGTAAGAAGATCACACAACCCTATGAGTTCAAGGTGATCGGCAAGCCCCAGGATCTGGAGCCCGCGCTGAACATTCCGGGCGGTGTCGTCCAGACGCTGGAGAAGGAGCAGGCCACCGTTGCCGTCACACGGTCGGCGAAGATCGTTGTGGACGCCTTGCGGGCTGCGAAGCAGCCTGACTACGCTCGGTCGTCATCGTGATGATTCGGAGTGATGAGTGGAGCGTCCCACGCGGGCGGATGCCTGCGGGGGGTCGGCGCACCGAAGTCGCGGTGCGTGGTGGAAACTGTCTGGTGGTTACGGACGTTGTGAGAATGTCCGGGTCGGCAGGTGTCTGCATTCGGAGTTCGTCCTGCCCCACGGGCGGGTCTGTTTAGGTCAAGGGGAATCGCCCGTGAAGTTGTTTGAGAAGTTGTTCGGCAAGAAGAACCGTGAGGAAGGCGGCGCGGCACGGCACCGCGCCGGGCACGGGGACGTGGAAGGGCAGGGCGACCGGCCGCTCTTCCGCGACGAGGTCGCCGGAGCGGGTGATGTTTCCGGTGCCCCCGGCGCGTCGGCTGTTGACCCTGCTGGTACCGGACGCATAGGTTTCGGTGAACCATCAACCTCAAGTGCGGGTGGAGGGTTTGCCCCCGACCCGTATGCCACCAATGCATCCGCGGGGCATCCGCGGCGCGAGGAGCCGTCCATGTCGGCCGAGCAGATTTGCAGCAGGTGCGGACACCGCAGCGATGCGGCCAGTCGGTTCTGCTCGAACTGCGGTGCGCCGCTGCGGGCGGGTCTGACGCCGGAGCGTGCCTCGGAGACCACGTCCACGATCTCGATCTCGGGCCTGGAGGCCTACGAGGCCGAGGTGTCGGGACAACCGCACGTGTCGTCTTCCTCGCTGTCCCCCGAGGCGCAGGCCGCGGTGGAAGCGCTGCCCCCCGGTTCCGCTCTGCTCATCGTGCGGCGCGGTCCCAACTCCGGGAGCCGTTTCCTGCTGGACGGTGAGCTGACCACGGCCGGCCGCCACCCGCAGAGCGACATCTTCCTGGACGACGTCACCGTCTCCCGGCGCCATGTCGAGTTCCGCAGGAGCCAGGAGGGCGGCTTCACCGTCGCCGATGTCGGCAGCCTCAACGGCACGTACGTGAACCGGGAACCGATCGACTCCGTCGCCCTGCAGAACGGCGACGAGGTGCAGATCGGCAAGTACCGGCTGGTCTTCTACGCGAGCCTGCGGGGCATCTGACCCTTTTAGGGAAGGTTCCATGCTGCGTACCCCGACCGGCGGTGCCCCGCGAAGCGGCGCCGCCGGCACCGCCGGCCCGGCCGGGCGGCTGGTGAGCATCGGCACGGTGCTCGCCACGCTGCGTGACGAGTTCCCCGAAGTCACCATCTCGAAGATCCGTTTTCTGGAGGCGGAGGGGCTCGTCGAGCCCCGGCGCACACCTTCGGGATACCGCAAGT
Source organism: Streptomyces sp. NPDC001502 (assembly GCF_042894785.1). Classification (NCBI taxonomy): domain Bacteria; kingdom Bacillati; phylum Actinomycetota; class Actinomycetes; order Kitasatosporales; family Streptomycetaceae; genus Streptomyces; species Streptomyces sp. NPDC001502. The sequence continues at coordinate 159,373 of NZ_JBIAVW010000020.1, read as the reverse complement.
TCAGCACGGACGACGTGGAGCGGCTCGCTCGGATCCTGCGTCTGCAGCGTGACCACTACCTGCCGCTGAAGGTCATCCGCGAGCAGCTCGACGCGCTCGCCCGCGGGGAGCAGATCCGCATCCCGGCGCCCACCGCGCACGGGGACTCCGCCGATCCCGCCGGACCGGCGGCCGTCTACGGCGAAGTGGGGCGGGAACGGCCCACCGTGGCCCGGGTGGGCCGGGCCGAGCTGCTCGCGGCCGCCGGGGTGGACGAGGTGCAGCTGGTCGAGTGGGAGTCGTACGGGCTGCTGGCCGAGGGCACGGACGGCGGATTCGACGCCGAGGCGGTCACGGTGGCCCGGCTGGTGGCCGACCTGGGCCGTTTCGGGCTGGAGCCGCGGCACCTGCGTGCGATGAAGGCCGCCGCGGACCGCGAGGCGGGGCTGGTGGAGCAGGTCGTGGCACCGCTGCGCAGGCATCGCAACCCGCAGACCAGGGCTCATGCGGAGGCCACCCTCAAGGAGCTCGCGGGGCTTTCCGTACGGCTCCACGAGGCGCTCGTACAGACCGCTCTCGGGGTCCGGCTGCCCTGAGGTGGGGGGCCCGACTACCCAAACCTGCCGAGCAGGTCCTAGGGTTGCTGTGTGAACGAGCTCGACGTTGTGGGTGTCCGGGTGGAAATGCCCTCCAACCAACCGATCGTGCTCCTGCGTGAAGTGGGAGGCGACCGGTACCTCCCCATCTGGATCGGTCCAGGGGAGGCGACCGCCATTGCCTTCGCGCAGCAGGGCATGGCCCCTGCCCGACCGCTGACGCACGACCTGTTCAAGGACGTGCTGGAGGCGATCGGCGAGGAGCTCACCGAGGTCCGGATCACGGATCTGCGGGAGGGCGTCTTCTACGCGGAGCTCGTCTTCGCCAGCGGGGTCGAGGTGAGTGCGCGTCCTTCCGACGCCATAGCCCTCGCCCTGCGGACGGGGACGCCGATCTACGGCAGTGACGGCGTGCTGGACGACGCCGGAATCGCTATTCCGGACGAGCAGGAGGACGAGGTGGAGAAGTTCCGCGAGTTCCTCGATCAGATCTCACCGGAGGACTTCGGCACCGGCCCGCAGTGAGGTGTCGGCCGCGTCGTCCTCGGAGATCTTCAGGCCATTCGATTAGCCTTTCCCCGTAAAGGGATACGGGAAACCACTCTCAGGGTGATTATCACTCGGCGTGCCGAGTGTGGCGATCGTTGACGCACCCCTGGTGACTGCCTACCTTCGAGGTGGGCAGGTCAAGGACGGAGGGTCGGCGTGAGGATCACGGGCGACGGTACGACCGGGGGCACCCCCGCACGGAGTGAGGCTGGGCCGTACCCGCTGCGCGGCGGTGCGGTCGGGTCCGCGCGCCGTCAGCCGGAGTCGACGCCGGTCGGACCGGTGGGCGCAGACCCGGAGCCCGAGCAGATCGGATACCGCGGGCCGACGGCCTGTGCCGCGGCCGGCATCACCTACCGGCAGCTCGACTACTGGGCCCGGACCGGGCTGGTGGAGCCCAGCGTGCGGGCCGTCTACGGGGCGGGGACGCAGCGGCTCTACAGCTTCCGCGACGTCGTGGTCCTCAAGATCGTCAAGCGCTTCCTGGACACCGGGGTGGCGCTGCAGAACATCCGCACGGCGGTCCAGCACCTGCAGGACCGCGGGTTCTCGGACCTCGAACGGATGACTCTGATGAGCGACGGCGCCACCGTGTACGAGTGCACCTCGCCGGACCAGGTCGTGAGCCTGCTCCAGGGCGGGCAGGGCGTTTTCGGCATCGCCGTGGGCGTGGTGTGGCGCGACGTCGAGAGCGCGCTGTCGCAGCTGCACGGGGAGCGCGTGGACACCGGCGAGACCCTGGTGCGGCACAACCCGACGGACGAGCTGGCCGCCCGCCGCAACCGGGCCGTCTGACCCGAGCAGAGGCATTGTCAGTGGCGTAGGGCAGCATCGGGCTGTGAGAGCCGCGCCGACCATCCTGCACCTGGACATGGACGCCTTCTACGCCTCCGTGGAGCAGGCGTCGAAGCCGAGCCTGCGGGGCAAGGCCGTCATCGTCGGCGGCCTCGGACCGCGCGGGGTCGTCGCCACGGCCTCGTACGAGGCCAGGCGGTTCGGGGTGCACTCCGCGATGCCGATGGGTCAGGCGCGGCGGCTCTGCCCGAACGGCGCATACCTGATCCCCCGCTTCAGTCTCTACCGGCAGGTCAGCGACGTGGTGATGGCCATGCTGCGGGAACTGTCGCCCCTGGTGGAGCCCCTGAGCCTGGACGAGGCCTTCGTGGACCTGGAGGCGGGCGGGGTGGCCTTCGACTCGCGCAGCGCGCGCGAGACGGGGGAGCGGCTGCGGGCCGACATCCGGGCCGCCACGGGGCTCAGCGGGTCGGTGGGGCTGGCCGGGTCGAAGATGCTGGCCCAGGTGGCCTCGGAGGAGGCCAAGCCGGCCGGACTGCTGCTGATCGAGCCGGGGACGGAGCGCGAGCTGCTCGCGCCGATGTCGGTACGGACGCTGCCCGGGGTGGGGCCGGCCACGGGCGAGCACCTGCGCCGGGCCGGCATCACCACGGTGGGGGAGCTGGCGGAGGCCGGGGAGGACGAGCTGGTCCGGATGGTCGGCCGCTCGGCCGGTGCCGGGCTGTACCGGATGGCGCTCGGGCTGGACGACCGGCCGGTGGTCGCGGAGCGCGACGCGAAGTCGGTGTCCGTCGAGGACACCTTCGACGTGGACCTGCACGACCGGGTACGGATCCGCGGCGAGGTGCAGCGCCTCGCCGACCGGTGCGTGCAGCGGCTGCGGGGCTCGGGGCACTCGGGGCGCACGATCGTGCTCAAGGTGAGGCGGTACGACTTCTCCACGCTGACCCGGTCCGAGACCCTGCGGGGGCCCACGGACGACCCGGCGGTGGTGCGTGAGGCGGCGGCGCGGCTGCTGGAGGGCGTGGACACCACGGGTGGGGTGCGGCTGCTGGGAGTGGGGGTGAGCGGGCTGGCGGACTACACGCAGGAGGACCTGTTCGCGCAGTCGCTCGCCGCTGAGCCGGACGGGGCGGATGGTACCGACGGAGCGGACGGGACCGAGGGCGCGGACAGGACGGACGGGGCCGGAGGGGAAGCGGTGGCGGCCGGTGCCGCAGAGGCGGCGGCCGAGGGTGCCCAGGGGGCCGCCGGGCCGCCCGGGGACCCGGAGCCGGCCCCCGAACGGCGCTGGGCGGCCGGGAGCGACGTACGGCATGCCGTGTACGGGCCCGGATGGGTGCAGGGCAGCGGGGTCGGGCGGGTGACCGTGCGGTTCGAGCAGCCCGGATCGGAGCCCGGCCGGGTGCGGACCTTCCGGGTGGACGACCCCGAGCTGGAGCCGTCCGAGCCGCTGCCGCTGGTGGGGGCCGACGCGGATCCGGAGGACACCCCTTAGCTTTCGTCCCCCGCCAGGCGGCCGAAGTCGCGGTTGAAGTCCGAGGGCAGCGTCGTGTCCAGTCCGTAGTGGTGGTAGAGCTGCAGCTCCTGTTCGGGGGAGAGGTGGCGCCCGACACCGAAGTCCGGGGCGTCCCTGATGAGGGCGCGTTCGAAGGGCACCCGCAGGGTGTCACCCACCAGCTCGCTCGGCTCCAGCGGGACGAAGGCGTCCCGGCTGAAGAGCCCCGTCCGGACCGCGGCCCACTCCGGGACGCCCGTGGCATCGTCGAGGTAGACCTCGTCGATCGTGCCGATCTTGGTGCCATTGCGGTCGAACGCCTTGCGGCCGATCAGGCTGCGCGGATCGATGTCGGTCTGCACGGTCCCTCCAAAAGGTCGCAACTGCTCCGTAATGACTACAGAAGTGCATATCCGCAGCGGAGGCCACTCGGGGAGGGTCCGGATCCTCGCTGGTACCCTGGTGAACGGCTGTCGACCCTGTGCGGGAGAGTCCTCCGAGTGAGCAAGACGGAGGCGCCGAAGGAGCAAATCCTCCCCGGAATCTCTCAGGCATACGTACCGCACGGACGAGGCCACTCTGGAAAGCAGGGCGGGTACCGGGCGCGCAGTGCCGGTCCCCCTCCTCACCGACGGTGAAAGCCGGAACTCTCGGGAGACCCCCGTGACTCCGGTGAAACTCTCAGGTGCAGATGACAGAGGGGGAGGCCGTCCGGGTGCCCGCGCCGTGGTGCCCCTCGCAGGTCATACGACCAGGAGGCCTCCGTACATGACCGCCAACCGCATTCCGCTCTCCCAGCTGGAGCGAGGCATCCCCTTCGAACAGCGCCACATCGGCCCGGATGCCGAGGCGCAGGCGAAGATGCTCGCCCAGGTGGGCTACGGCTCCCTGGACGAACTGACCGCCGCCGCGGTCCCGGATGTGATCAAGACCGCCGACGCGCTCGACCTGCCCGAGGCGCGTACCGAGGCCGAGGTGCTCGCCGAGCTGCGCTCGCTCGCCGACCGCAACCAGGTCCTCTCGCCGATGATCGGTCTCGGCTACTACGGGACCTTCACGCCGCCGGTGATCCTCCGCAACGTCATGGAGAACCCGGCCTGGTACACGGCGTACACGCCCTACCAGCCGGAGATCTCCCAGGGCCGCCTCGAAGCGCTCCTGAACTTCCAGACGGTCGTCGCCGAGCTGACCGGGCTGCCGACCTCGGGCGCCTCGCTGCTCGACGAGGGCACCGCGGCCGCCGAGGCCATGACCCTGGCCCGCCGCGTGGGCAAGTCCAAGGGCAACGTCTTCCTGGTGGACGCCGACGCGCTGCCGCAGACCATCGCCGTCATCGAGACCCGCGCCGAGCCGATCGGCATCGAGGTCGTCGTCGCCGACCTGTCCGCCGGCATCCCGGCCGAGGTCGCCGAGCGCGGCATCTACGGCGTCCTGGTCCAGTACCCGGGTGCCTCCGGTGCCGTCCGGGACATCAAGCCGGTCATCGACCAGGCGCACGAGCTCGGCGCCATCGTCGCCGTCGCCGCGGACCTGCTCGCGCTGACCCTGCTCACCTCCCCCGGTGCGCTCGGCGCGGACATCGCCGTCGGCACCACCCAGCGCTTCGGCGTCCCGATGGGCTTCGGCGGACCGCACGCCGGTTACATGGCCGTCCAGGACAAGCACGCCCGCTCGCTGCCCGGCCGCCTCGTCGGCGTCTCCGTGGACGCGGACGGCAACAAGGCGTACCGCCTCGCGCTGCAGACCCGTGAGCAGCACATCCGCCGTGAGAAGGCCACCAGCAACATCTGTACCGCGCAGGTGCTGCTCGCCGTCATGGCCGGCATGTACGCCGTCTACCACGGCCCGGACGGCCTGCGGACGATCGCGAGCCGCACCCACCGCTACGCCACCCTGCTCGCCGCCGGTCTGACGGCCGGCGGGGTCGAGATCGTGCACGGCTCGTACTTCGACACGATCACCGCCCGCGTGCCGGGCCGTGCCGCCGAGGTCGTCGCCGCCGCCCGCGAGGGCGGGGTCAACCTGTTCCAGGTCGACGCCGACCTCGTCTCCGTCGCCTGCGACGAGACCACCCTGAGGGCCGACGTCGAGGCTGTCTGGGCCGCCTTCGGTGTCCCCGGCTCCGCCGCGAACATCGAGGCGCTGGACGCGACCACGGTCGACACGCTGCCCGAGGGCCTGCTGCGCTCGGACGCCTACCTGACGCACCCGGTCTTCCACCAGCACCGCTCCGAGACCGCGATGCTGCGCTACCTGCGCAAGCTCTCGGACAAGGACTACGCGCTGGACCGCGGCATGATCCCGCTGGGCTCCTGCACCATGAAGCTCAACGCGACCACCGAGATGGAGCCGGTGACCTGGCCCGAATTCGGTCAGCTGCACCCCTTCGCGCCGGTGGAGCAGGCCGAGGGCTACCTCACGCTCATCAACGAGCTGGAGGAACGTCTCTGCGAGGTGACCGGCTACGACAAGGTCTCCATCCAGCCGAACGCCGGCTCCCAGGGTGAGCTCGCCGGCCTGCTGGCCGTCCGCGCCTACCACCGGGCGAACGGCGACGAGCAGCGCACCGTCTGCCTGATCCCGTCCTCCGCGCACGGCACCAACGCCGCCAGCGCCGTGATGGCCGGCATGAAGGTCGTCGTCGTCAAGACCGCCGACGACGGCGAGGTGGACGCGGCCGACCTGCGCGCCAAGATCGAGCAGCACCGTGACGAGCTCGCCGTGCTGATGATCACGTACCCCTCGACGCACGGTGTGTTCGAGGAGCACGTCGCCGACATCTGCGCCCAGGTGCACGAGGCCGGCGGCCAGGTCTACGTCGACGGTGCCAACCTGAACGCCCTGGTGGGCCTGGCCAAGCCGGGTCACTTCGGCGGCGACGTCTCGCACCTGAACCTGCACAAGACCTTCTGCATCCCGCACGGCGGCGGCGGTCCGGGCGTCGGCCCGGTCGGTGTCCGGGCGCACCTGGCCCCGTACCTGCCGAACCACCCGCTCCAGCCGGCCGCGGGCCCGGAGACGGGCGTCGGCCCGATCTCGGCCGCTCCGTGGGGTTCTGCGGGCATCCTGCCGATCTCGTGGTCGTACGTGCGCCTGATGGGTGGCGAGGGCCTCAAGCGCGCCACCCAGGTGGCGGTGCTCGGCGCCAACTACATCGCCAAGCGCCTGGAGCCGCACTACCCGGTGCTCTACACCGGCCCGGGCAACCTGGTCGCGCACGAGTGCATCATCGACCTGCGGCCGCTGTCGAAGGCCACGGGTGTGAGCGTGGACGACATCGCCAAGCGTCTGATCGACTACGGCTTCCACGCGCCGACCATGTCCTTCCCGGTCGCCGGCACGCTGATGATCGAGCCGACGGAGTCCGAGGACCTCGCCGAGATCGACCGCTTCTGCGACGCGATGATCGCCATCCGCGCCGAGATCGAGCGGGTCGCGGGCGGCGAGTGGCCGGTGGACGACAACCCGCTGGCGAACTCCCCGCACACCGCGGCGGCGCTGGGCGGCGAGTGGAACCACCCGTACACCCGGGACGAGGCCGTCTTCCCGGGCGGGGTCACGGCCGCCGAGAAGTACTGGCCGCCGGTGCGCCGCATCGACGGTGCGTTCGGTGACCGGAACCTCGTGTGCTCCTGCCCGCCGCTGGACGAGTACGACGCCTGAGGTGTTCCGCGTCGTACGGCCGCCGTATGACGGCCGTACGACATGAACAAGGGGCCGGTCCGGGAGAGTCTCCCGGACCGGCCCCTTCGTCGTTCGCTACGGTCGGCCGGACAGTTCGATCGCCTAGGCCGCCGCGAGCGGGCGGTGCGGGGCGATGATCTGGCCGTCCGGCAGCAGTTCACCGGTGTCCTCGAAGAGCAGGACGCCATTGCACAGCAGGCTCCAGCCCTGCTCCGGGTGGTTGGCCACCGGGCGCGCGGCCTCCCGGTCGGCGGATTCGGCTGACGGGCAGGCTGGCTGGTGCTGGCACATGGATGCGTTCTTTCGCTGCGGTGTGGTCTGTGTGCTACGGCTCGATGCGTGATTCATGGCCGTCCCCCTGGGTCATCCCCGCACCCGCGGGGAGCGTGTCATCAGTCTTCCCCCATGACAGCCGCTTCGCAGGTATTTCCCGGCAGCTGTCCTCACAGATTGATGACGCATCACTCGTGCGGGCGGTTCAGGCCAACTCCCCTGTCATTTCGGATGGTTCGCAAGTGGCCCGGGTGGACTAGGCCGAATGGGTGATTCGGGTCAGGCGGCGGGCGCGGCCAGGGAGGGAGGCGCCGCCGTCGGTGCCGGGGTCAGCCGCCGGGTCAGTACGGGCAGCAGCTCGGAGACCGGATGCGGCCGGTACGCGGCGATGCCGGGCGGGGCCGGGGCGAGGGGCACCAGCAGGTCCTCGCCGGCCGGCAGTCCGGCGGCGGCGTCGGCACCCACCGCCCCGTGCAGCCACAGGGTCAGCATGTAGAGCTCCGGAACCGACAGCAGCCGTGGCTGGTAGCCGGTGGTGAGGGATTCCGCCTGGCGCAGGGCGCGTTCGGTGGCCGCGACATAGGGGCCCTCGAAGAAATGGGAGAAGACCCAGCCGTCGGGAGTCAGCCGGGTGTCCGCCGCCGCGATGTAGCGGTCCCCGCTGCGGATCAGGAACCGCCAGCCCGTGAGCCGGGTACGCGGCGGCCTGCCGCCGGCCGCGAGGGTGGACATGCCCAGCCGGTCGAGGACGTGGACCGGAAGCGGGAGTTCGGCGGTCAGCGGCCCCTGGTTCGCGCGCAGGGCCGGGGTGTGCGCCTCGTGGACGGCGGTGGGGGAACCGAGTGCCGCGAGGACGCTGCGCAGGGCGGGCGCGGGAGCCGGAGGGACATGCAGCGGCATGGTGGGTCGCCTCTCACTTGGGAGACCGGTGGAACGGGGGCAGGTGCGGACTCGCATTCTGGGGCCAGAGGGGGGCCGAGGGGCAATGGCCGCGCGCCAACTCTCTGCCTCGTTTGCGGAGTTTATACGACATGTGTTCACGCAGTGTTTCGGCTAGCTGTCCCGCCTATTGCCGACAAGACGCTTACCGGACCCGCTGACATGGCATTCATGCCGGATGCACGCGAACATGTCGCGCTGACCTCGGAGGTTACCGGACGGGGGCTCGGCTGGAAAGCGCCGGTTATCCGAACGGGGCAAAGTCTAAGAGGAATTTGCATACCGCGACTTGCCACGTGAATGTGCCGAAGCGCCCTTCGGCCAAACCGGCGCGCGCTCCTCGTCACGCACGCCCCCCGCGCGTTATGGATCACGCTGCCGGGGCATCATCGACCGTAACGCGCGCCTGGGTGTACCGGGCCAGGCCCACTCGAGGAGGGACGCTTCGATGGGGGAGAAGGTCGTGGCAGGCGGATTCGACCTGTCCGATCGGCAGCGGTATCGAAGGAAGCTTCACGAGTGTCTGGAGGGACTGGAGCGGCTCCTGGCGGAGAAGAGGTTCGATCGCCCGAAGAACATGATGGGACTGGAGATCGAGCTGAATCTCGCGGGTGCCGACGGGTTGCCGAGAATGCTGAATGCGCAGGTGCTGGAGCGGATTGCGAGCCCAGATTTCCAGACCGAGCTGGGAATGTTCAATCTGGAGGTGAACGTCCTTCCGCACCGGCTCGGCGGCCGGGTTTTCGACCAGCTCGCCGAGGAACTCAGCGCCGGGCTGGGCTATGCCCACCGGCAGGCCGCGGAGATCGACGCCGGAGTGGTGATGATCGGTATTCTGCCGACGATCTCCCGCGCCGACCTGGTCGCCGCGAACCTGTCGGCGGTGGACCGCTACTCGCTGCTCAACGAGCAGATCCTGATGATGCGCGGGGAGGACTTCACGCTCGACATCGACGGCGTCGAACGGCTGATCTGGACCTCCGGGTCGATCGTGCCGGAGGCCGCCTGCACCTCCGTACAGCTGCATCTGCAGGTGACCCCGGCCCGGTTCTCGGCGGTGTGGAACGCGGCCCAGGCCGTGGCCGCGGTGCAGATAGCCGTAGGCGCCAACTCGCCCTTCCTGTTCGGGCGTGAGCTGTGGCGGGAGTCGCGGCCGCCGCTGTTCACGCAGGCCACCGACACCCGGCCGCCCGAGCTCCAGGCCCAGGGCGTGCGGCCGCGCACCTGGTTCGGGGAGCGGTGGGTGGACTCGGCGTACGAGCTCTTCGCCGAGAACGTCCGCTACTTCCCCGCCCTGTTGCCGATATGCGACGAGGAGGAGCCGCTGCGGGTGCTCGCCGAGGGCGGGGTACCGGGGCTGCAGGAACTGGTCCTGCACAACGGCACCGTCTACCGCTGGAACCGGCCCGTGTACGGGGTCGCCGACGGGGTGCCGCACCTGCGGGTGGAGAACCGGGTGCTGCCGGCCGGGCCGACGGTCGCCGATGTCGTCGCCAATGCCGCCTTCTACTACGGGCTCGTACGCACCCTCGCGGACGAACCGCGCCCGGTGTGGACCCGGCTGCCCTTCGCCGAGGCGGAGGCGAACTTCGACGCGGCCTGCCGGTACGGGATCGACGCGCGGCTGCGGTGGCCGCGCCGGGGCCGGGCCGGGGGGCTGGCGAGCGTGCCCGCCGTGCGGCTGGTCCTGGACGAGCTGCTGCCGATGGCGGCGGCGGGGCTGGACGCCTGGGGCATCGAGCCCGCGGACCGGGACCACTACCTCGGCATCATCGAGGAGCGCTGCCGGCGCCGGGTGAACGGGGCGACCTGGCAGGTGGACACCTACCACCGGGCGCTCGCCGCCGGACTGGAGCGGGACGAGGCGCTGGCCGCGACGACCCGGCGGTACACCGAGCTGATGCACAAGGGCGACCCGGTGCACACCTGGCCGGTCGGGCTGACGGAGGAGGTGAGCGTCCCGGCGCCCGTCGTGCGCTGACCGGCCGCGGGGCGGCGCGGGGAGGAGCGGGGCGGAGCAGGGCGGAGCGGGGCGGTGCCCCGCGCCGCCGTCCGTCGGTCGGCCCCGCGCCGCCGTCCGCAGCCGTCCGCCGCTGTCCGCCCGTCCGCCGCCGTCCGGTGATCCCGGTGCCAGGCCCCGCAGTGATCCTCCCGGCCCCGTGAGGAGGCAGTATGGGGTGGTCGCAACGGGATGGCAGGACGGAGTCGGGCGTGCGGACGGAGCCGGAGCCGGTGTTCGTGGAACTGGACGAGGACGGGCGGCGGAGCCTGCTGCGCACCGAGACGCTGCTCGTCCTCGCGCTGTCGCTGGGCGCGAGCGGGGTCTCGGCGCTGATCAGCTTCATCGGCTCGCTCACCAAGCCCGGCGGTCTCAAGGACCAGGCGGCCACGCTCAACGGCTCCTACGCCCCGGGCCGGCCCTGGCTGGACCTCGCCTGGCAGCTGTTCGGCATCGCGAGCGCCCTGGTGCCCGTACTGCTCGTGGCGCACCTGCTGACCCGTGAGGGCGCCCCCGGGCTACGGGTGCTGGGCTTCGACCGCACCCGGCCCTGGTGGGACCTGGGCCGGGGCGCCCTCGTCGCGGCCGGCATCGGCAGCGCCGGGCTGGCCTTCTACCTCGGCGCCCGGGCCACCGGATTCAACCTCACGGTGGTGCCGGAGGCGCTGCCCGACGTGTGGTGGAAGTTCCCCGTACTGATCCTCTCCGCGCTGCAGAACGCCGTGGTGGAGGAGATCATCGTGCTGGCCTACCTGCTGCGCCGGCTCGGCCAGCTGGGCTGGTCGCCGATGGCCGCGCTGCTGGCCAGTTCGGTGCTGCGCGGCTCGTACCACCTCTACCAGGGCATCGGCGGCTTCATCGGCAACGTCGTGATGGGCGTCGTCTTCGTCCTCGCCTACCGGCGCTGGGGCCGGGTGGGACCGCTCGTCGTCGCGCACGCACTCCTCGACATCGTGGCCTTCGGCGGGTACGCCCTGCTCGCGGGCAAGGTGGGCTGGCTGCCGACGCCGTGACCCGGCGCGGGCCCACCCGATCGGACCGTCCGGGCGGTGGCGGACGCCGGAGCGGTGCGACCCTGGGGCGAGTGAGGAGGCGCACCCGGTGGCTGTTCTGGACACCCTGATACCGTTCGCGCCCTTCTTCGTGCCCGTGGTCACCGGCCTCGTGGGCGGCATCAGCCTCCTCATCCGGGACCGCCGCGAGGCGCGCAGCAGCGACCACCACTACCGCAGGCGACTGGAGAAGGCCCAGCTGGAGATCCAGTTCCTCACGGGCTGGATCCAGGCCAAGCAACTGGCGCCGACCGACGCCCCGCCCCCGGACCCGGACCCCGGGCGCTGGCTGGACGAGTGCTACGCCTCGGTGCGCCGGGCCAAGCAGAACACGGGCGGCCGGCACCGGACGGGGCCGGTCTCGCTGCGGCGCCTCCTGCTGCTGGGGGAAGTGAGCGGCCCGGCGAAGAGCATGCGGGTCGTCTACTGGGTCTCCCTCGTCCTGTTCAACGTGGCGCTCGGGTGGTGGGTGAACGCGCTCATCTCCGGCGTACCCGGTTTCATGCACGAGGAAGGTGTCTCCGAGTCCGAGGAAATCGGCTCCTATCTGGGGGTGGCGGGCGTCCTGTTCGTCGTGTCGGCCGGCCTGTGGGGATGGACGGTGCACCTGGGCGCGGCGGAGCCGGGGCAGGTCTACCGCAAGCGGATCGACTCGGCCGCCTGGGAGGAGCAGGAGGAGAAGCGGCGGATTGCCGCACGCGCGCAGGCGGATGCGAAGGCGAGGTCGAAGGGGCGCGTCGGGGGAAAGGGCGGCGGGGGCGGGTCCGCGGGCGGGTCCGCGGGCTGAGCCGGCCGGGCGGTCCGCGGGCGGTCCGGGCAGTCCGGCCCGGGCGGTCCGGCCCGGTGCCCGCGCCCGTGCCCCGAGGTCACCCTGCCTGTCCGGCCCCGGACGGGGACGCGAGGAGCTCGCCGTCGACGACGGTGACGGCCCGGCCGGTGAGCAGGGTGCGGTCGCCCGCCAGGGTCACCCGTACGAGACCGCGCCGCGCACCGCCCTGGAGGCCGGTCAGCTCGGTACGGCCCAGCCGCTGCGCCCAGAACGGGGCGAGCGCGGTGTGGGCGCTCCCGGTGACAGGGTCCTCGTCGATCCCGAAGGCGGGGAAGAAGCCGCGGGAGACGAAGTCGTACCCGAGGGAGGGATCCTCGGCGGGCGCGGTGACGATCACCCCCCGCCGGGCGAAGGCACGCAGAGCCGCGTGGTCCGGCTCCAGCTCGCGGACGGTCTTCTCGTCGGCGAGCTCGACGACGAGGTCACCGATGTGGTCGGCGGTGTCGTGCACGGAGAGGATCGGCGGGCCGCCGAGCGCGTGGTCCACGGCAGGCGGCGCCGGCACCGGGGTGAGTGAGGACGTCGGGAAGTCCATGGTGATCGTGCCGTCCTCGGCGGTCTCGGCGGCGAGGATGCCGCAGCGCGCGGAGAAGCGGATCCGTCCCGTGGCGAGCCCGCCGGCGGCCAGTACGTGCGCGGTCGCCAGCGTGGCGTGGCCGCACATGTCGACCTCGGCTGCCGGGGTGAACCAGCGCAGCGCCCAGTCGGCGTCCCCGCCGGGCGGCAGCGGGTGGGCGAAGGCGGTCTCGGAGAGGTTCATCTCGCACGCGACCTGCTGGAGCCAGGCGTCCGGGGGGAACGCGGTGTCGAGGAGCAGGACTGCGGCGGGGTTCCCGTGGAAGGGGCGGTCGGTGAAGGCGTCGACGATTCGGATGCGCATGCCCCGACGGTAGGGCGATTTCTTGATCGTCGACAAAGGCCAATCCGGGGTGACTGGCCCGGTCGGGTCGGCGCGTGGGCGGTCAGGTCCGGGAGGGGGCCCGGGCGGTGAAGTCGTCGACGCCCGGGACGGGCAGGTGCGCGCCGATCCACCCCGAGGCGTGCGAGCTGTTCGACTGTCGCCGATGCGTTCCGATATATCGTTGACATATCGCGAGCCGTCGCCGATAGTGGAGACATCGGACAACCGATGAAGCGACGACAACGTGACGGAAGGAGCGCAGACATGCGTTCACAGGGACAGCACGGACACGACCACGGACATGACCACGGACGCGGCCACGACCACTGCGGGCCCGATCGTCGGGAGGGTTTCAAGGGGCGGCGCGCCGCCTTCGGCCCGTTCGGGCCGCCCTTCGGCGCAGGCCCCTTCGGTGGCCGCGGCGGACGCGGGGGACCGCGGGGCAGGGCCCGGCGCGGCGATGTGCGCGCCTCGATCCTGGCGCTGCTCGCCGACCGGCCGATGCACGGTTACGAGATGATCCAGGAGATCGGCGAGCGCAGCGGCGGGGCCTGGAAGCCCAGCCCGGGCTCGGTCTACCCGACCCTGCAGCTGCTTGAGGACGAGGGGCTGATCACCAGTGCGAGCGAAGGCGGCAAGAAGCTGTTCACGCTCACCGACGCCGGCCGCACCGAGGCCGAGTCGGGCCCGGACGCCCCTTGGGCGGACGCCGGGCGCGGCTTCGACTTCGAGGCGATGCAGGAGGTCCGGACGGCCGGCATCGGCCTGATGGAAGCCTTCGGGCAGGTCTTCAAGACCGGCTCGCCCCAGCAGCGGGAGAAGGCGCTCGGGGTCATCAACGACGCCCGCAAGAAGCTCTACCTGATCCTGGCCGACGAGCACTGAGCCCGGCCGGCCCCGGCATGCAACGGCACGCAGCGGCGCGCCCCGCGAGTTCGTCTCGCGGGGCGCGCCTTCGCGTGCGGCGCGTGCGGGGCGTGCGGTGGGGGCGGCGTGGACGGCCCGGCGGTCAGACGACCAGGCCGGCCAGCTTGCGCAGCGACTCGTTCAGCGCGGCGGTGGCCGAGTCCTTGAGCTTGCCCGCCATCAGGGAGACGGCGGCCCCGGTGAACTCGCCGTCGATGCGGACCGTGGTGGCCTCGCCGTCCGGGGTCAGGGTGTACCGGGTGAGGACCGCCACCCCCATCGGGCCCTTGCCGGTGATGGCGAAGAGGCGCTCGGCCTCCAGCTCCGAGACGGTCCAGACGACCTCGGCCGGGAAGCCCATCATCTTCATGTTCTCGGCGAAGGTGGCGCCGACCGCGAGGGTCTCGGGTCCGCCCTTGGGAAAGTTCGTGTGGGTCATGCTCCACTGCCCGTACGCGTCCCAGTCCGTCAGCTGCGACCAGAGCTGCGCGGCGGACGCCTCGATGCGTGATTCCGCGGTGACTTCAGCCATGCGACCACCCCTTCTCGTCGGGTACGTGCGGCGGAAGGTAGCCCCGGCGGGCGGAACATTCAATACTGACGACCTGTCAGATATTGCCGGTGCCGACGGGGTGTGATCTCGACTCCGTCTCAACAGGTGTCATCCCGGTGACGCTCCTGACCCGCCCTGTCATGATGGCGGAATGCAAGCGTCAGGGAGAAATGCCGGACTGGGCCTCGCCCTCGTCTCGGCGTTCGCGTTCGGTGGTTCCGGAGTGGCGGCGAAGCCGCTGATCGAGGCGGGTCTGGACCCCCTCCACATGGTCTGGCTCAGGGTGGCCGGGGCAGCGCTCGTACTGTCCCCGCTGGCCTGGCGCCACCGTGACCTCGTGCTGCGCAGGCCCGCGCTGCTCGCGGGCTTCGGGCTGGTCGCCGTCGCGGGTGTGCAGGCCTTCTACTTCGCCTCCCTGTCCCGCATTCCCGTCGGCGTGGCCCTGCTGCTGGAGTACCTGGGCCCGGCGCTGCTGCTCGGCTACATCCGCTTCGTGCAGCGCAAGCCCGTGACGCGCGGCGCCGCCGCGGGCGCGGCCGTGGCCGTCGTCGGACTGGCCTGCGTGGTCGAGATCTGGGCCGGGCTGAGCCTGGACCTGCTCGGCGTGCTCTTCGGCCTCGCCGCCGCCTGCTGCCAGGCCTTCTACTTCGTCTTCGCCGACCAGGGCGCCGACGGGGACGACGCCCCCGACCCGCTCGGGGTGATCGCGTACGGCATGCTCGTGGGCGCCCTGGTGATGACCGTGATCGCCCGGCCCTGGGAGATGGACTGGCAGGTGCTGGGCGGCGACGCCTCTGTGGGCGGCACGATGGTGCCCGCGCCGGTGCTGCTCGCCTGGGTGGTGCTGGTCGCGACCGTCTTCGCCTACCTGACCGGTGTGGTCTCGGTGCGCCGGCTCTCGCCCCAGGTCGCCGGCGTCGTGGCCTTCCTGGAGGCGGTCGTCGCCACCGTGTTCGCCTGGATCCTGCTCGGCGAGCACCTTTCCACCTGGCAGATCGTCGGCGGCGGCCTGGTGCTCGGCGGCGCCTTCATCGCGCAGTCCTCCCGGCCTGCCGCCCCGCCGGTGCCGGCCGTGGCCGACCAGGTCGTACCGGAGCGTGAGACCACCGCGGCCGGCAAGGGCTAGTGTGGCGGTCATGCATTCGACCGTGCTTCCGCCTCCCGCCGCCTAGCGCGGGCGGCGCCACCACGTCAGGTACCCGGCCCGGGGAGTCCCCGGGCGGGTCCGTGCTGCCCGCGAAGCGATGACCTGCTTCTTTCATCCTTCACGCATGCGCGGAGACATCTCGTGTCGAACCATTCGCCCGCCGCCGGGCGCAGTCTGCTGTACCTCGTCGTCGCCGGAGCCGCCTGGGGCACCGCCGGGGCGGCCGCCTCCCTCCTCTTCCTGGCCAGTGACCTCGGCCCGCTCGCCCTGTCCTTCTGGCGGTGCGCGGGCGGGCTCGTGGTGCTGCTCGGGGTGCTCGCCGTACGCGGGTCCCGCCCCGCCACCGGCCGGGTGCGGCCCTCGGTGGCTTCGCTGATCGGGACCGGGCTCCTCTTCACCCTCTTCCAGGCCGCGTACTTCGCCGCCGTGCGCGAGACCGGCCTCGCGGTGGGCACCGTGGTCACCCTCGGCGCCGGGCCCGTGATCATCGCGCTGGGAGCCCGGTCCTGGATGGGCGAGCGGCTCGGCCGCGGTGGCGTGGCCGCCGTCGTGGGGGCGCTGGCCGGGCTGGCCGTCCTGGTGCTGGGCAGCGGCGGCGGCGAGGTGCGGCCGCTCGGCGTCGGCTGGGCGCTGCTGTCGGCCGCCGGGTACGCGGGGATGACCCTGCGGGCGCGGTGGCTCGGGCAGCGCGGGGCGGGCGGGGACCCGCTGGTGACCACCGCCTGGTCGGTCGCGGTGGGCACGGTGTGCCTCCTGCCGCTCGCCGCGGTGGAGGGGCTGCTGCCGCACACCGCCGACCTCGGCCGGGTGCTCTGGCTGCTGGTGTACGTCGCCACCGTGCCGACCGCGCTGGCGTACGCGCTCTATTTCACGGGCGCCGCCGCCGTACGGGCCGCCACCGTGTCGGTGATCATGCTGATCGAGCCGGTGAGCGCGGCGGTGATCGCGGTCCTGCTGCTCGGGGAGCGGCTGACCGGCGCCGTGGTGCTGGGCACCGCACTGCTGCTGACGGCGGTGGGCGCGCTGATCGTGGCGGAGGCCCGTCGGCCGGTGGCTGCGCCCACCCCCGTGGGGCGCAGCCCTCAGAGCGCGCTGAGGTAGTCCGGGACGGCGATGCCGGGGGTCAGGTCCGCGGCGGGTACCGGGGTTCCGTACGCCGGGGCCACCGGGACCACGCCCGCCCAGTGGGGCAGGCCCAGGTCCTCGGCGTCGTCGTTCACCGGTCCGTTGCGGATCTTCGCGGACACCTCGGCGAGGTCCACGCGGATCACCGCGGTGGCGGCGAGTTCCCGGGCGTTGGCCGGCCGGGTGTCGGCGGAGCGGCCCGGGGCGACGGCGTCGACCATGGCGTCCAGGGCCGTCCGGCACTCCGCCTCGTCGGTGACCTGGTGGGCGGTGCCGTGCACGACCACCGAGCGGTAGTTGAGCGAGTGGTGGAAGGCCGAGCGGGCCAGGACCAGTCCGTCGACGTGGGTCACGGTCACGCAGACGGGGAGGCCCGGGTCGGTGCGGCGGGCCGCGAGCAGCGGGCGGGAGCCGGTCGAGCCGTGCATGTAGAGCGATTCGCCGACCCGGGCGAACAGCGTGGGCAGGACCACGGGTGCGCCGTCACGGACGAAGCCGAGGTGGCAGATGTAGGCCTGGTCGAGTATCGAGTGCACCGTCTCGCGGTCGTAGCGCGCCCGTTCGCGGGAGCGGCTGGGCACGGTGCGGTCGGTGGGCTCGTAGCTTCCGGTCGATGCGTCCCTCGGGGACGGCGTCCCGGACGTCTCCGTGGCGGGCGTGGCGGTCATGGTGCCGACTCCATTGCACTAGTGCATACTGGGGTTTGTGCTAGGAGACTATCGGATCACAGGGCATCGCGCAGCGGATATCGCCGCCGCCGTGGAGGCGGGCGTGGCTTCGGGCGCGCTTCCGCCGGGTTCGCTGCTGCCGCCGATGCGGGAGCTGGCGGGCGATCTGGGGGTGAACCCCAACACCGTGGCCGCCGCCTACCGGACGCTGCGCGAGCGCGGGGTCATCGAAACCGACGGGCGGCGCGGCAGCCGGGTGCGGTCCCGTCCGGCGAGCACGCCGCGGGACGCGCTGCGCATGGTGGTGCCCGACGGCGTACGGGACCTCGCCGAAGGCAGTCCGGACGTATCCCTGCTCCCCGCGCTGGAGGGGCCGCTGGCGGCGGCCGCCCGGCGGTACGGGCAGGCACCGACCCTCTACGGGGCGGACCCGGTCGCCCCGGAGCTCGCGGAACTGGCGCGGGCCGGCTTCGACGCGGACGGGGTGCCGCCGGGGCCCGTGGCGGTGACCTCGGGCGCGCTGGACGCGATCGAACGGGTGCTCACCGCCCATCTGCGGGCGGGCGACGCGGTGGCGGTCGAGGACCCGGGATGGGGTGGGGCGCTGGACCTGGTCCCGGCGCTCGGGCTGCGCGTGCTGCCGGTGGCGGTGGACGACGACGGGCCCCGGCCCGAGGCGGTGGCCCGGGCCCTGGCGGCCGGGGCACGGGCGCTGGTGGTGACCGCGCGGGCGCAGAACCCGACCGGGGCCGCGGTGGGCGCGGAGCGGGCGCGGGAGCTGCGGGCCCTGCTGGCGGACCACCCCGAGGTGCTGCTGATCGAGGACGACCACGGGAACGGGATCGTCGACCTGCCGTTGCATCCGCTGGGCGGGGTGACCCGGCACTGGGTGCTGGTGCGGTCCACGGCGAAGGCGTACGGGCCGGACCTGCGGCTCGCGGTGCTGACCGGTGACGCGGTCACGCTGGACCGGCTGCGGGGGCGCCAGCGGCTGGGGCCGGGCTGGGTGAGCCGGCTGCTGCAGTACGCGGTGGTGGAGCTGTGGGCCTCGGGCGTGGTCGACCCGGTGGTGGTGGCGCGCTCGTACGCGGGGCGGCGGGACGCGCTGGTCGAGGCGCTGCGGCAGCGGGGGGTCCGGGCGCACGGGCGCAGCGGCCTGAACGTCTGGGTGCCGGTGGTCGACGAGACGGTGGTGGTGACGCGACTGCTCGCCGCCGGATGGGCGGTGTCCCCCGGGGCCGTCTTCCGGGTCGAGGCGGGGCCGGGGATCCGGCTGACGGTCTCGCAGCTGAGCGCCGCCGAGGTACCGGGCCTGGCGGACGCGGTGGCGGCGGCGGCCAGTGTGGGGGCGGCGGGGGTGCGGTACGACTGACGGCAGCCCGCCCGCCCCGGCCCGCCCCCGCCTGCCCACGGGACCGCGGGGCGGTCAGGCGGCGAGCTCCAGCAGGCCGCCCGGCGCGAGGACCGACCCGGCCAGGGCGATCACGGTGCCGAGGGTCCGGTACAGGCCGCGCGACATGTGCAAGGGCGCCGGGCCGAGCCTGCCTTGTGCCTGCATGCGCAGCTCCGCGTCGGCGGCCGCCCGGCGCTCCAGGGACGCCGCCGAGCCGCGGAGGTTCAGGGCCACCCAGCCGCCCCCGGCGAGCGCGGTCAGACCGAAGGTCAGGAGGAAAGCGCCGATGCTCATGTGCCGTCCCGGTAGATGTGATGATCGCCGGACGTCAGCACTGGTCAGGCCGGTCTGCGGGCCCCGGGGCGGGTCTGGGTGAGGGCCGCGCCGGCCAGCACGATCGCGGCGCCGACCGGGGTGTTCCAGTGGAGCTGCTCGCCGAGGACCAGGACGCCCGCCGTGGTGGCGATGACCGGGATGAAGTAGGTGACCATCTGGGCGGTGGTCGGCCCGACCTCCGTCACCAGCCCGTACTGCATCTGCAGGGCCATGCCGGTGCCGAGGGCGCCCAGCGCGATCACCGAGAGGGTGGGCCAGAGCGGGAACGAGGTCGGCGCCGAGGTGAACGCGGCGCTCACCAGCGCGAGCTGGATCGTGGAGATCATGAGCTGGCCGCCGGTCAGGGCCACCGGGGAGCCGGGGGTCCCGGCCAGCGTGCGGCGGACGTAGATCCAGCCGATGGGGTAGCAGAGGGACGCCAGCAGGGCGAACGCGGTGCCCTTGGCGTCGACACCGGAGAAGCCCTGCCAGGCGCCGAGCACGGTCAGGACGCCGAGGAAGCCCAGGCCCAGCCCGGCGAACCGGCGGCGCGTCGGGCGGTCCTCGGACAGGGCGACCAGCGACAGCGCCATGCCCCACAGCGGCGAGGTGGCGTTGCAGATGCCGGCCAGGCTGGAGGGGATGCTCAGCTCCGCGTACGCGAAGAGCGAGAACGGGGCGGTGTTGAGCAGCAGCGCCGCCACGGTCAGGTGGCCCCAGGTGCGCAGTCCCCGGGGGAGCGGCTCGCGGCGGACCAGCAGCACGGTGAGCAGGGCGAGCGCGCCGAACAGGACCCGGCCCAGCGCCACCTGGAAGGGTGCGTACGCCTCCGTGCCGACCTTGATCAGGAGGAAGCTGAAGCCCCAGATGACCGACAGGATCGCGAACCGGACCCGCCAGTCCAGGAGGCCGCCCCGGCGCCGGCCGGTGGTGGAGGCGGCGGTCGTGGTGGGGGAGGCCGGGGACGGGGAGGCGGCCGGAAGGGTCGGCCCGGGGGTGGTCGGTGCGCTCATGCCCCTTACTGTGCTCGTATCAACTTCGTAGGACAAGCGAGAGTTTCTCGGAGTGACGCCGTAGCATTGCTTACATGTTGAACCTGGAGCGCCTGCGCACCCTGGACGCCCTCGCCCGCCACGGCTCGGTCAGCGGCGCGGCCGACGGCCTCCACGTCACCACCTCCGCCGTGTCCCAGCAGCTGGCCAAGCTGGAGCGCGAGGTCGGACAGCCGCTGCTGGCCAGGAACGGGCGCGGGGTCCGGCTCACCGACGCCGGGCGGCTGCTCGCCGATCACGCCGCCCGGATCATCTCCCAGGTGGAGCTCGCCCAGGCCGACGTCGAGGCCCAGCGGGGCTGCGCGGTGGGCGAGTTGCGGATCGGAGCCTTCCCGACCGCCATGCGCGGGCTGCTGCCCCAGGCCCTGGCCGGGTTGCGGGCCGGACATCCGGAGCTGCGGGTCCGGGTGCGTGAGCAGGAGCCCGAGGAGAGCATGGCGGCCGTCGTGCGCGGGGACCTCGACCTGGCCCTGGCGATCGACTGGCACAACAAGCGGATGCCGGTGCCCGCCGAGCTCACCCGCACCCACCTGCTGGACGACACCGTCGACATCGCGGTCCCGGCCGGCCACCGGCTGGCCGACCGGGCCGGGGGCTCCGCGGGGTCCGGGATCTCCCTCGCCGAATGCGGCGACGACGACTGGATCTCCTGGAACGAGGGGCAGTTCTGCCACGAGTGGCTGGTCTTCACCCTGCGCGGTACGGGCATCGAGCCGCGCATCGCCCACATCGCCGAGGAGCACCACACCCAGCTGGCCTTCGTGGAGGCCGGACTCGGCGTGTGCGTGGCGCCGAAGCTGGGCCGCGGCCCGGTGCCGCCGGGCGTGCGGCTGCTGCCGGTGTGCGACAGCGTACGGCGCCACGTGTACGCCGTCTGGCGCGCGGACGCCGACCGCCGGCCCTCCATCCGAGCCGCGGTCGACGCCCTGCGGCAGGCGGCCGCCGGACTGCGGTAGGTCCGCCGTTCCGTGGCCGCCTACAGCTTGCGGAAATCCCAGGAGACGATCGAGTCGGGGGTCAGCCGGATCCAGGCGTGCCGCCCGTCGTGCGGCATCTCCTCGATGCCGAAGTTCTTGACCGGGAAGATCCGCTCGGCCTCCGCGAGCTCGGGGCAGGGCTCGCCGGTGCGCGGGGCCTCGCCCACGAAGACGGCACTGCCGGACAGCTCCACCCCGCGCAGTTCGTCGTACGACTCGCCGGAATCCACGACCACCGAGATCCGCGGGTCCTTCCTCAGGTCGGACCAGCGGCGGCTGCGCGTGATCGAGTACAGCCACAGCGAGCCGCCGTCCCACGCGAACCACAGGGCGCCCACGTGCGGGCGCCCGCCGGGGGAGACCGTGGCGACCCGGCAGGTCTTCTGCTCACGCAGGAAGGAGTCCACTTCCGCGTCGCTCATCATGATGCGCCGGCCCCGCCGCTGCGAGGTTCCGGTTCGTGCCCCGTCCACGTCCATCCGTCCTGCACCCCTTCACATCTGACTAGGTGTCAGGAATCATGAGGGCTCTTCCGTCGCCACGCCAGGGGGAGCCATGCCGGATCTCGATCCCGCCACCACCGCGCTGCTCACCGTCGAGTGCCAGAACGGTGTCGTCGGCGAGGAGAGCGCGCTGCCGGAGCTGGCCAAGGAGGCCCGGGACTCGGGGATGCTGGGACGGGTGGCCGCGCTGGTCGACGCCGCGCGCGGGGCCGGTGTACAGGTACTGCACGCGGTCGCCGAGCGGCGGCCCGACGGGCTCGGCGCGAACACCAACGCCCGGCTGTTCCGGGCCGCGGAGCGGCTGCCGGTGCGCCAGCTGACCGGGAGCCGGGCGGTGGAGGTCGCCGCGCCCATCGTCGTCGCCGGCCAGGACCTGGTGGTCCGCCGGCTGCACGGGCTCTCCCCGATGGCCGGCACCGACCTCGACCCCCTGCTGCGCAATCTCGGCATCCGCACCCTCGTCGTCACCGGGGTCTCCTCCAACATCGCCATCCCCAACACCGTCTTCGACGCCGTGAACCTCGGCTACCGGGTGGTGGTCCCGGCCGACGCCATCGCCGGGGTGCCCGCCACCTGCACCGCCGAGGTGATCCGCAACTCCCTCGCACTGGTTGCCGCCATCACCACCGCCGAAGAGCTGCTCATGCAGTGGGCTCCCGCGACCTGACCCCCGTAACCTGGGCGGATGCTGTCCGAAGTGATCGCGACCCGTTACGTCACGCCCCTGCGTGAGGGCGGCTCGCTCCCGGGGATCGTCGAGGCCGACGACCTCGGTACCTACGTCATGAAATTCACCGGAGCCGGCCAGGGTCGCAAGACCCTGGTCGCCGAGGTCATCTGCGGCCGCCTGGCCCAGCGGCTGGGGCTGAGGGTCCCACGGCTGGTGCAGATGCAGCTCGACCCCGTGATCGGGCTCGGCGAGCCCGACCAGGAGGTCCAGGAGCTGCTCAAGGCCAGCGGCGGGCTCAACCTCGGCATGGACTACCTGCCCGGCTCGATCGGCTTCGACCCGCTCGCGTACCAGGTGGACCCGGTCGAGGCGGGGCGCGTCGTCTGGTTCGACGCCCTCGTCAACAACGTCGACCGCTCCTGGCGCAACCCGAACATGCTGGTCTGGCACGGGGACCTCTGGCTCATCGACCACGGCGCCACCATGATCTGGCACCACAACTGGCCCACCGCCGTGGCGGCGGCCGCCAAGCCCTACAGCGCCTCCGACCACGTACTGGCCCCCGTGGGCCCGGACATCGCCGCCGCGGCCGCCGCGCTCGCGCCGCTGGTCACCGAGGAACTGCTCACGGAGGTCGCGGCCGACGTCCCCGACGAGTGGCTGGTCGACGAGCCGGGCTTCGACTCCACCGACGCGCTGCGCCGCGCCTATGTGGAGGCGTTGCTGCCGCGCGCGGCCACGATCCACGAGAGGATCTCGCTGGAGGCCGAGGTGAAGACGCCTGCCGGACCTCCCGGCTGGCTCACCGACCACCTGCCGGAATGGCCCCACAAGACCCACAAGAAGAAGAGCGACATCGAGTGACCAAGCGGGACGTGTTCGAGTACGCGCTGGTGCGCGTGGTGCCCCGGATGGAACGGGGCGAGTGCTTCAACGCCGGTGTGATCGTCTACTGCCGGGCGCACACGTACGTCGCCGCGCGCACCCACCTCGACGAGGCGAAGCTCCTCGCGCTGGACCCCGGGGCCGATGTGGCCGGGGTACGGGCCGCCCTGCGCGGGGTCGAGGGCGTGTGCAGCGGCGGCGCCGAGGCGGGGCAGGCGGCGGGTGACGACGCGGGGCGGCGGTTCCGCTGGCTCATCGCCCCCCGGAGCACCGTGGTGCAGCCGGGTCCGGTGCACACCGGCCTGACGGCCGATCCGGCGGCGGAGGTGGAGCGGCTGCTGGACCTGCTGGTCCGCTGAGGGGGTGGGGGGGGGGGGGGGCCCCCCCCCCCCCCCCCCCCCCCCCCCCCCGGGGGCCGGGGGGGGGGGGGGCCGGGCCCCCCCCCCCCCCCCACCCCCGCGCCCGAAACGCAGGCGGGGCCGGATCGAGTGGCGTTGACACCGGGTGCCAGGGCTCCTAGCGTCTCCTCAGCTGAAGCTACTAAGCGGTTGCTCACCTCTGGGCGGCCGCCTCTCTAGGGCGAGGAGATCCAGCATGTCCACCACCGAGCAGCGCGTCGCGATCGTGACCGGGGCGGCCCGGGGCATCGGCGCCGCCACCGCCGTACGCCTGGCCGCCGAGGGCCGGGCCGTCGCCGTACTCGACCTCGACGAGGCAGCCTGCAAGGACACCGTGGAGGCCATCACGGCGGCCGGCGGCAAGGCGCTCGCGGTCGGCTGCGACGTCTCCGACGGAGCGCAGGTGGAGGCGGCCGTCGCGCGCGTCGCGAGCGAGCTCGGCGCCCCGACCATCCTGGTCAACAACGCGGGTGTGCTGCGCGACAACCTGCTGTTCAAGATGACCGAGACCGACTGGGACACGGTCATGAACGTGCACCTGCGCGGTGCGTTCCTGATGTCGAAGGCCTGTCAGAAGTACATGGTGGAGGCCAAGTTCGGCCGCATCGTGAACCTCTCCAGCAGCTCGGCGCTCGGCAACCGCGGCCAGGTCAACTACTCCGCCGCCAAGGCCGGTCTGCAGGGCTTCACCAAGACCCTGGCCATCGAGCTCGGCAAGTTCGGCGTCACGGCCAACGCCGTCGCCCCCGGCTTCATCGCGACCGAGATGACGGCCCAGACGGCCGCCCGCGTCGGCATGGGCTTCGAGGACTTCCAGGCCGCCGCCGCCACCCAGATCCCGGTCCAGCGCGTCGGCCGCCCGGACGACATCGCCAACGCCATCGCCTTCTTCACGGGCGAGGCCGCGGGCTTCGTCTCCGGCCAGGTCATGTACGTGGCCGGCGGCCCGCTCAACTGACGAGTCCACGAGAGACAGGGGCGTACGACATGACGTACAGCGGTATCGACAGCGGCAAGGTCGCTCTGATCACCGGGGCGAGCCGGGGCATCGGCTACGGCGTCGCCGAGGCGCTGGTCGCCCGCGGCGACCGGCTCTGCATCACCGGGCGCAACGAGGAGGCCCTCAAGGAGGCCGTCGAGCGG
Organism: Streptomyces sp. NPDC001502; assembly: GCF_042894785.1. Lineage (NCBI taxonomy): Bacteria > Bacillati > Actinomycetota > Actinomycetes > Kitasatosporales > Streptomycetaceae > Streptomyces > Streptomyces sp. NPDC001502. The sequence goes on along the minus strand of NZ_JBIAVW010000020.1, from coordinate 134,544 downwards.
CTCGGCGCGGACCGGGTGATCGGTGTCGCCGGCAAGGCGCACGACGAGGCCCACCAGGCCGTCGCCGTCGAGCGCACGATGGAGGCCTTCGGCCGCGTCGACTTCCTGGTGAACAACGCGGGCACCAATCCCGTCTTCGGGCCGATCGCGGACCTGGACCTCGGGGTCGCGCGGAAGGTCTTCGAGACCAATGTGATCTCGGCGCTCGGCTTCGCCCAGCGGACCTGGCACGCCTGGCAGAAGGACAACGGCGGCGCGATCGTGAACATCGCGTCCATCGCCGGCGTCTCCGCCTCGCCCTTCATCGGCGCGTACGGGATGAGCAAGGCCGCCATGGTCAACCTCACCCTGCAGCTCGCGCACGAGATGGCGCCCGGGGTCCGGGTCAACGCGATCGCCCCCGCGGTGGTCAAGACGAAGTTCGCGCAGGCGCTCTACGAGGGCCGGGAACAGGAGGCCGCGGCGGCCTATCCGCTCGGCCGGCTGGGGCTCCCGGAGGACATCGGCGGGGCAGCGGCGTTCCTCACATCTGCACAAGCGGAATGGATCACCGGGCAAACTCTTGTCGTCGATGGTGGGATGTTCCTCAATGCCGGAGTCCACTGACCGATAATCGGACGTATGTGCCTCCGAAAGGGAGGTAAATGCGTATCGAATATGCACGGAACCGGTCAAGTGCCTCACGAAACCAACCCATTGGATTCGTGGGGCACTGCGGTAGGGTCTGCCGCACCCCTGGCTGATCGAGGAGCGTGCACGTGTTCAACCGGACCAGATGCCTGCAGATCACTGCGGCCCTTGCGTCCATATCCCTGCTCGCCGGATGCGGCCTGCTGTCGGAGGACGACGGCGACGAGATGAAGAGGATCGTCGTCGGTACCACGAGCACACCGAGCACCCTCGATCCGGCGGCCGCGTGGGACGGCTCCTGGGAGCTGTACCGGAACGTCTACCAGACCCTGCTGGCCTTCCCGACGGGCTCCAGCAAGCCCCAGCCCGACGCGGCCCAGAGCTGCGAGTTCACGGACGCGGCGAGCCAGGCCTACCGGTGCACCCTGCGCAAGGGCCTGAAGTTCTCCAACGGCGAGCCGCTCGACGCCAAGGCCGTCAAGTACTCCCTCGACCGGATCAAGACCATCGGCTCCAACGTCGGCCCCAAGGGCCTCTTCGGCACCCTCGACAAGATCGAGACGCCGGACGCGCTGACGGTCGTCTTCCACCTGAACACCTCGGACGCCACCTTCCCGTACGTCCTCGGCTCGCCCGCCGCCTCGCTCGTCGCGCCGAAGGACTACCCGGCCGACAAGGTCCGCGAGGGCGACAAGATCACCGGCTCCGGCCCGTACGTGCTCGACTCGTACAAGGACGGCGCCGAGGCGGTGCTCAGCGGCAACACGAACTACACCGGCTTCGCCAACCGCAAGAACAAGGCGGTGACCATCCGCTACTTCGCGGACTCGCCGAAGATGATCGCGGCGCTGAAGGCGAAGGAGATCGACGCCACCTACCGAGGCCTGTCGGCCCCGGAGATCACCGACCTCCAGACCCCGGCGGCGCACGCACTGGGCGTCCAGGTCGTCGAGAACGTCGGCGCCGAGATCCGCTACCTGGTCTTCAACCCCAAGGACCCCCAGGTCGCCAAGCTCCCGGTCCGCCAGGCCATCGCCCAGATCGTCGACCGCGGTGCGCTCGTCTCCAAGGTCTACCAGGGCACCGCCGAGCCGCTGTACTCGATGGTCCCCAAGGGGGTCGTCGGCCACAAGACGCCCTTCTACGACAAGTACGGCGCCGCGGACGTCGCCAAGGCCAAGAAGATCCTCAGGGACGCCGGGATCACCCAGCCGGTCGAGCTGACCTTCTGGTACACCACCGACCGCTACGGCGCCTCGACCGCCGACGAGTTCACCGAGCTCAAGCGGCAGCTGGACGAGAGCCAGCTGTTCCGGATCACCCTGCGCAGCCAGCCCTGGAAGACCTTCCAGACCGGCTACAAGACCGGTGAGTACCCGATCTTCGGCCGCGGCTGGTTCCCCGACTTCCCGGACCCGGACAACTTCATCGCGCCGTTCGTCGGCAAGGAGAACGCGGTCGGCACCCCGTACGAGCCCGCCGAGATCGTGAACGAGCTGCTGCCCAAGTCCCGCCGCGAGGGCGACCGCTCGGCGGGCGTCCAGGAGTTCGAGCAGGCCCAGAAGATCTTCGCCGAGGACGTCCGGCTGCTGCCCCTGTGGCAGGGCAAGCTGTACGTCGCGGCGCGCGAGGACATCGCGGGCGCCGAGCGGGCGCTGGACCCGCAGACCGTCATGCAGATGTGGGAGTTCTACCGCAAGACCAGCTGGTAGGACCGGCACCGGTGCGTCGGCCGCCATGGGCGGCCGACGCATTGTCAGTGGGCCCCGGTAGGTTCTGGAGCAGTTGCACGAACTTGTACCGGAGGTTGTCGCCGTGACCCAGATGCTGCCCGAGTCCTGGCTCCCCGTCCTCGGCGGGGAGCTGGACCAGCCCTACTTCAAAGAGCTCACCGAGTTCGTCGAGAAGGAACGGGCGAACGGGCCGGTCTACCCGCCCCGCGAGCAGGTGTTCGCGGCCCTGGAAGCCACTCCGTTCGACCGGGTGAAGGTCCTCGTCCTCGGCCAGGACCCGTACCACGGCGCCGGCCAGGGCCACGGCCTGTGCTTCTCCGTGCAGCCCGGGGTCAAGACCCCGCCCTCGCTGCGCAACATCTACAAGGAGATGAAGGAGGAGCTCGACCTGCCGATCCCGGACAACGGGTACCTGATGCCGTGGGCCGAGCAGGGCGTCCTGCTGCTCAACGCGGTGCTCACGGTCCGGGAGGCCGAGCCCAATTCGCACAAGGGCAAGGGCTGGGAGAAGTTCACCGATGCCGTGATCCGCGCGGTGTCCGAGCGGCCCGACCCGGCCGTCTTCGTCCTGTGGGGCGCCTACGCCCAGAAGAAGCTCCCGCTGATCGACGAGGAGCGGCACGTGGTCGTCAAGGGCGCGCACCCCTCCCCGCTGTCCGCCAAGAAGTTCTTCGGATCCCGGCCCTTCACGCAGATCAACGAGGCCATCGCCGCCCAGGGACATGAGCCGATCGACTGGCGGATCCCGAACCTCGGCTGACGTCCCCCCGCGCCTCGGCGCCATTGCCGGTGCCTCCGGCTAGCTTCTAGATGATCAGACCGGAGCAGGTCTGGCAGAGCAAGCCGGAGGCCGTCGTGACGGAGCAGCAGGAGGCGTCGGAGGACGCGGTCATGACCAGGATCGGCCAGGCGGTCATCCTGCTGCACGCCGGGGACCGCGAGGAGGCCCGCAACCGGCTCGGGGAGATCTGGTCCGAGATCGGCGAGGAGGGGGACTCCCTCCACCGCTGCACCCTGGCCCACTACATGGCCGACGCCCAGGACGATCCGGCCGACGAGCTGGCCTGGGACCTGCGGGCGCTGACCGCCGCCGCCGACGTGCCGGGTGACCTGCCGGGCGACCCGCCGGGCGACCGGGCCGGGACCAGGCCGCCCCAGGACGGGCGGCCCGCGCGGTGGGAGCCGCATCCGGCGATGCGCGTGTTCTACCCGTCCCTGCACCTGAACCTGGCCGCCGACTACGTGAAACTGCAGCGGCCCGAGGCGGCCCGGGTCCACCTGGCCCGGGCCCGCGCGGCCACCGGAGCGCTGTCCGACGACGGGTACGGGAACGGCGTACGGGCCGCCATCGCCCGGCTGGAGCGGCGCCTGGCCGCGGAACCCGGAGCCGGACCCGGACCTGGTCCCGGACCCAGGCCCTTCCCCGAGCAGTCCCCGTAGGCCCCGGGGGCCCGCCGGCGGTCAGTCCCCGTGGACGCCCGAGCAGATACGGGCCTCCGGGCTGTCGGGACGCCAGTGGCCGTGCCTGTGCCCCAGCGCGCACACATCGGCCGGCCGCACCGGCAGCTTCCGGATCAGCTCACGCTCCACCTCGGCGTCGCGCCGGGGACGCTGCGGACGGCCTCCCGGGTGCCCGGTGACGGGCTCGGCGGCCCGCCGGGGCTCCGGGATGTCCGGGACCGGCGGAGCCTCCTGTACGGGCCCGCCGGAGCCGCCCGGTACGGGGCGCTGCGCGGACCGCTGGGCGGGCGCGGGGTCCGCCGGTGCCGCGGGCCGCTCCGGGGCGGTCTCCAGCGCCTCCAGGGCGGGCGCGCGGACGACCACGGGGGCGGCACCGGGCCCGCCGCGCGGCTCATGGCGGGGCGGTACCCCGGCGGCGGGGGCCGCCGCGGGCTGCACGGATCCGGGGCTCACACTCACACAGCCGGAGACCGCCGAGACGGCGCAGGCGACTCCGAGCAGCAGCGTTGTCGTGGTTCGGGTTGGATGCACTCGCGCAACTCTGCTGTGCGAGGACCCCGTTGCGAAAACCCGGAGCCGATATTCACCCCGCACGGGTGACGTACCCACCCGCCGGACAGGGCCCCAAGGCCTGCCCGGGACGGCCTTCAGTCGCCGGTGGCGCCGTCGATCTGCTCGCGCAGCAGGTCCGCGTGGCCGTTGTGGCGCGCGTACTCCTCGATCATGTGGGTGTAGACCCAGCGCAGGCTGAACACCTCGCCGCGGTGGTGGCTCCCGGCCTGCGAGACCGCGTCCAGCGAACGCCCCGCGGCGGCCTGGCGGGCCAGCTCGACCTCGGTCTGCCAGACCCGCTCGGCCTCGGCCCAGGTGGCCCCCTCGGGGAAGTGGAAGTCGCCGTCCGGGTCCTCGCTCGTGGAGTACAGCTCGGGGAGGTCCTCGCCCAGCATGATCTCCCGGAACCAGTACCGCTCCACCTCCGCCATGTGCCGTACGAGGCCCAGGAGGCTCAGCTCGGAGGGAGCGAGCGGGGTGCGGCGCAGCTGCTCGTCCTGGAGCCCCTCGCACTTCCAGACGAGGGTGGCACGGTGGTAGTCGAGCCATCCGTCCAGCATGTCCCGCTCGTCGGCGGTGGTGGCGGGTTCGTTGCGATGTGATCCTGAACTGGTGGTCATGGGGCTCATCCTCGGCGAACCGGGCCCCCCGTCACCAGGGATTAAGCTGCGGGAATCCCACAAGGAACCAACCTGGAGGCGCCCGGTGAAGGTCGGCTGCATCGGACTCGGCGACATCGCGCAGAAGGCGTACCTGCCCGTCCTCACCACCCGCCCGGGCATCGAACTGCACCTGCAGACGCGTAACCCCGACACCCTGGAGCGGGTCGGCGACACCCACCACGTGCCGGCCGCGCGCCGGCACACCGATCTCGGCGCGCTGCTCGCCGAGGGGCTCGACGCGGCCTTCGTGCACGCCGCCACCGTGGCCCACCCCGAGATCGTCACACGGCTGCTGGAGGCCGGCGTGCCCACGTACGTGGACAAGCCGCTCGCCTACGAACTCGCGCACTCGCGGCAGCTCGTGGAACGGGCCGAGCAGCTCGGGGTCTCCCTCGCCGTCGGTTTCAACCGCCGCTTCGCGCCCGCCTACGCGCAGTGCGCCGACCACGCCCGCGAGCTGATCATCATGCAGAAGAACCGGGTCGGGCTGCCCGAGGACCCGCGCACGCTGGTGCTGGACGACTTCATCCACGTCGTCGACACCCTGCGGTTCCTGCTGCCCGGCGAGGCCGACCGCTTCGACGTCCGGGCGGTGGTGCGCGAGGGGCTGATGCACCAGGTGGTGCTCCAGCTGTCCGGCGCCGGGTTCACCGCCCTCGGCATCATGAACCGGCTGTCCGGCTCCACCGAGGAGATCCTGGAGGTGTCCGGCCGCGACACCAAGCGGCAGGTCGTCAACCTCGCGGAGGTTATCGACCACAAGGGCCAGCCGACCGTGCGGCGCCGCGGGGACTGGGTCTCCGTCGCCCGCCAGCGCGGCATCGAGCAGGTCGTCGACCACTTCCTGGAGGCGGTGGCGGCGGGCACCACGCTCAGCGCCCGCGACGCCCTGCGAACCCACGAGCTGTGCGAGCGGGTGGTGAGCTCGGCTCTGGAGCAGGCCTCCTGAGCAAACGGCTGCCCGCCACCGCGCAGTACACCGCCAGGGCGGCGAGGGCGGCGGTCACCGGCCAGTCCCCGAAGCGGACGTAGAGGGTCGTGCCGTGGGCGAGCGGCACCTCGTAGACCGCCGCCGTGCTCGCGGAGGTGGGCAGGGCCGCGCCGACCCGCGCGCCGGACGGGCCGTTCACGACGCTGATGCCCGTGAGGGTGGCGTGGACCATCGGGCGGCCGTTCTCGGCCGCCCGCAGCGCGGCCAGCGAGGCGTGCTGGGCCGGCGCCCAGCTCTCCTGGAACGAGGAGGTCGCCGACTGGGCGACGAGCAGGGAGGCCCCGTCCAGGGTGAGGCGCCGGCTCATGTCGGGGAATGCCGATTCGAAGCACACCAGAGGGCCGACGCGGACCCTGCCGGGTCCGTCCGTCCGGCCGGGCAGGTCCATGACCACCGGCCGGTCGCCGCGCACCCGGTCCTCGCCCGCCGCCTTGCCGACCGAGGTGGCCCAGCCGAACAGCGAACGGGCCGGTACGTACTCCCCGAACGGGACGAGCCGCATCTTGTCGTACCGGTCGCCGGTGGGGCCCTGGGGGCCCACGAGGACCGCGCTCTTGTAGATCCCGGGGCGGTCCGCCCGCCGCGCGTCCACGTTCACCAGCAGCGGGGCCCCGACCTCCGCCGACAGCGCGGCCAGCCGCCGGGTCAGGTCCGGGCGGGCCGTCAGGTCCGCGCCGACGCTGCTCTCGCCCCACACCACCAGATCGACCCGCTGCCCCGCCAGCGGCCGCGTCAGCCGCTCACCGACGTCGAACCGCCGCTCCGCACTGTCCGGGCCGTCCGCCACCGGGCCGGGCTGTACGACGGCCACGCGCAGCCGGCCCGATTCCTCGGGCCGCGCCGCCCACACCCACACCGCCCCCGTCAGCACCGCGCACCCGGTCATCCCCGCCACCGCGGGGATGCGCGCCCCCGGCACCGCGATCAGCAGCACCAGCGCACAGTTCACCGCCACCACCAGCAGGCTGACCAGCCACACCCCGCCCACCGAGGCCAGTCTCAGGGCCGGCGCCACCTGCCACTGGCTCGCGCCCAGCAGCCCCCACGGCCCGCCCAGCCCCTGCCAGGACCGGACCAGCTCCGACAGCAGCCACCCCGCCGGTACGAGGACGAGCGCGCAGCAGACCCGGCCCGCCGACGGGGTCCCGCCGAGGAGCTCCCGCACCAGCAGGGCCCAGGGGATCCAGAGCAGCCCGAGCAGCACGGCCACCGGGATCAGGAACACGTGCAGGCTGGGCAGCAGCCAGTGGTGGACGGCCAGGATGAACCCCGCGCCGCCGAGCCAGCCCTCCAGCACGGCCCGCCGCCCGGTGGGGGCCGACCGCAGCAGCAGCATCCAGGGCACGAGGGCGGCGTAGGCGAACCACCAGAGGGCGGGGGCCGGGAAGGCGAGGGCGGGCAGCGCCCCGGCGGCCACGGCGGCGGGCGCACGCCATCGAGGGGACCACCCCCGCATGCGCATCGTGATCATGGCGTGCCTCCGCTTCCAGTGTGGCAGTGCCTGACGTGGCGGCCGAGTCGAGCGGCTCCGGCCCGGCTCAGGCGGTCATGTGCCGCCACTTCTCGTGCACGGTGACGCGGGTGAGCCGCCAGCCGTCACGGGTGCGGGCCAGCGCGAAGCCGTAGCGCCCGGCGGCGACGAAGTTGGGCGAGGTGACCGAGGCGTCGGAGTCCGGCCCGGCCAGCCGCATCGGATTGAGGAAGTCCGCCCGGACCTCGGCGCTGTCCCCGGGTGAGCCGCCCAGGTCCTCCAGCCGGATCAGCCGGTTCACGATCAGGTGCTGGCGGACGGGGAAGAGCGTCATCGTCTGCTCCAGCCAGTCCGCGACCTCCGCCACCGGACCTTCGATCCCGCCGGCCGAGCTGTAGTCGACCCTTCCACCGGCGGTGAACAGGGCCCGGTACGCGTCCCAGTCACCGTCGTCGACGGCCACCGCGTAGCCCGTGACCACTTCGTCGATCGCCAGCCGGTCCATCACCGTCGCGAGATCCACACGCTGCGTCATCGGGTCAGTGTGGGGCTGTGCGGGCGCGAGGCCAAGGGCCGTGCGCCCACCGGATCTTCCTGCGGGCGGTCAGTGACCGGAACGGGACTCCCGCTGCCGGACCACGACGAGGAACGCGTCGCTGTCCAGGTCCATGACCACCTCCGCCGGCACGCCCTCGCGCATCCGCTGCGCCGCGTACTCCTCGGCGGGCCAGCTTCCCCGCGGACTTCCGGCGGGAAATCGCTCCAGCACCACTCGACCCATGGGACACCCCCTGCTGTTTGCCTTCCGCTCTCTTCAGGCACAACGACGCGCAGGCCGCCCGGGAACGTTCCCGAACGGCCTGCGGTTCACGCGAAGAGGTGGAGCGGGGCTCCGCTGGTGCTGTGACCGGCAAACCCTGCCGGTCACAGCACTAGGAACCGGACTCGCCCGCGTGCGGGCTCAGCACGTCCGTGCCGATCAGCACGAACAGCAGGATGCCCAGGAGGATCCGGTAGATCACGAAGGGCATGAAGCTCTTGGTCGAGATGAACTTCATGAACCACGCGATCACCGCGTAGCCCACGAAGAAGGCGATGACCGTCGCGAAGATCGTCGGACCCCAGGAGATGTGACCCGGGTTCTCCACGACGTCCTTGATCTCGAACGCCCCCGAGGCCAGCACGGCCGGGATCGCGAGGAGGAAGGAGTAGCGGGCCGCGGCCTCGCGGGTGAAGCCGAGCAGCAGACCGCCGGAGATCGTCGCGCCGGACCGGGAGACGCCGGGGATCAGGGCCATCGCCTGGCAGATGCCGAAGATCAGACCGTCCTTGACGCCCAGCTGCTGCAGCGTCTTGCGCTCGCGGATCGCGCGGTGCCGGCCGCCTTCCTCGTCACGGGCGGCCAGCCGGTCGGCGACGCCGAGCACGATGCCCATGAGGATCAGGGTGGTGGCCGTCAGCCGCAGGTCGCGGGCGGGGCCCACGATCGCGTCCTTGAAGACCAGGCCCAGGACGCCGATCGGGATCGAGCCGACGATCACCAGCCAGCCCATCTTGGCGTCCTGTTCGGAGCGCAGGGCCTTCGTGTACAGGGAGCGGAACCAGGTGGAGACGATCCGCGCGATGTCCTTGCGGAAGTAGATCAGCACGGCGGCCTCGGTGCCGATCTGGGTGATCGCGGTGAAGGCCGCTCCTGGGTCGTGCCAGCCGGCGAACGCCGCGGTCAGCCGCAGGTGGGCGCTGGAGGAGATCGGGAGGAACTCCGTAAGCCCCTGGACGAGACCGAGGATTAGGGATTCGAACCAGCTCATGTCGGGGTGCGCTCGTCCTTGTGATCGTCGGGCAGTTCGCGTCCGATGCTAGGGCCCGTGCGAAGCGGCGCTGACCACAGGGGGGTGCTGGGGCACCAGTTCGGGTACTCGATCCTCGGTTCGAGGGGGTACCAGACGGTGTCGCTTGCGCCATCCGAAGACCGCGCCGCCCACCACGGAGACGACGATGAAGCCGAACGAGACGAGGAACGCGGGCGATCCGGGCGAGGAGGCACTGGCGCCCGCGATCACGTACGCGGCGGTGTTCGGGACGACCCCGATCGCCGTGGCGAGGAGGAACGGTCCCCAGCCGCACCGCGACACCGCAGCACAGTAGTTGGCCACCACGAACGGCAGTCCGGGGAAGAGCCGGACCGCGAGCATCGAGCGGAAACCGTGCCGGCTGAGCTGCCCGTCGGCCGCCTGGACCCAGCGCCCGCGCAGGAACGGCCGCAAAGCCTCCTGGCCCAGGATCCGGCCCAGTCCGAAGGAGATCGCGCCACCGAGCACCGTGCCGCCGACCGCCGCGACGAGGCCGAACTGGGTGCCGAAGACGGCTCCCGCAGCCAGATTGAGCAGGGGGCGCGGCACGAAGGCGGCCGTGCACACACCGTACGCGGCTGCGAACAGCAGGACCGCCGTGCCCACCGGGAGCCCCGGGGGCCAGCCCTCCGAGAGGATGCGCTGAGGCTCGTACAGCAGCACGCACACGCCGGCCGCGACGAGCAGCACGACGAGCACCGACAGCCGGGTCCACGGCGCGAGGAGGAGGGACATCCCGGGAGACTAGCCCACGTATACGGCGGGGCGCCGTAATCTGGGCCTCATGCTGTCGAACGACCGGCGACCCCCGCGAGTTCCCCGCAGCGCCCTCGCGGACACCCTGCTGGAGCGGCTGCCCGGAGCGTACGGGGCGGCCGCCGATCCCGTACGGGGCCGGGCCATGGCCGCGTACATGAAGGACGTCGCGCCCTTCCTCGGCATCCCCACCCCGCTGCGCCGGGAACTGTCGAAGACCGTGACCAAGAACACCCCGGAACCGACCGAGGCGGACTGCGCTGCGCTCGCGCTGCGCTGCTGGCTGCTCCCGGAGCGCGAGTACCAGTACTTCGCGGTGGACTACCTGCGCCGCCACGCCGCCCGCTGTTCCTCCGGCTTCCTGCCGGTGGTCCGGCACCTGATCGTCACCGTCCCCTGGTGGGACACCGTCGACCTGCTGGCCGCGCACACGGTCGGACCGCTGGTGGCCGCCGACCCGGAACTCGCGGCCGTGATGGACGAGTGGATCGAGGACGAGAACCTCTGGCTCGCCCGCACCGCGCTGCTCCACCAGCTCCGCTTCAAGTCCGCCACCGACACCGGACGGCTCTTCGCCTACTGCCGCCGCCGGGCCGGCCACCCGGACTTCTTCGTGCGCAAGGCCATCGGATGGGCCCTGCGCGAGTACGCGAAGACGGACCCCGAGGCGGTACGCGCCTTCGTCGAGGCCGAACGCGGCTCCCTGGCCCCGCTGTCCGTGCGCGAGGCGCTCAAGAACCTCTGACCACGCCGTAATTCGTTCGACGTGCCCCGGAGCGTCCGGCAGGATCAGGGGCATGAACCGGTATGCCTTCCTCGCAGCGCGGTCCGCAGTCGCGGACGCGCCGAAGGCTGCCGCAATCCCGGGCGCACCGGCAGGCGCACCTGCGTACGCACCCGTCTTCGCCGCATTCGACGGCGCACGAAGCTGACCCTTCCCGGATCGTCCGGCGGACCCCGCAGGGGGAGGGTCGGCTCGACCTCGGGGTCCCGTTCCAGCTTCCAGACACGGGAATGAATCATGGCCAAGACGGCCTTCGTGCGCACCAAGCCGCACCTCAACATCGGCACCATGGGTCACGTCGACCACGGCAAGACCACCCTCACCGCCGCCATCACCAAGGTCCTCGCCGAGCACGGCGGCGCCTCCTTCGTGCCCTTCGACCGCATCGACCGGGCCCCCGAGGAGTCCCGGCGCGGCATCACCATCAACCTCACGCACGTCGAGTACGAGACCGACACCCGGCACTACGCCCACGTGGACATGCCCGGTCACGCCGACTACATCAAGAACATGGTCACGGGCGCCGCCCAACTCGACGGCGCGATCCTCGTCGTCTCCGCGCTCGACGGGGTCATGCCACAGACCGCCGAGCACGTGCTCCTCGCCCGGCAGGTCGGCGTCGACCACATCGTGGTGGCGCTCAACAAGGCCGACGCCGGGGACCCCGAGCTGACCGACCTGGTCGAGCTGGAGGTCCGCGAGCTGCTCACCGCGCACGGATACGGCGGTGACGGCGCGCCGGTCGTACGGGTCTCCGGACTCGGGGCGCTGGAGGGCGACCCGCGGTGGACGGAGGCGATCCAGGCGTTGCTGGACGCGGTGGACACGTACGTACCGACCCCGGTGCGCTACACGGACGCGCCGTTCCTGCTGCCGGTGGAGAACGTGCTGACCATCACCGGGCGCGGCACCGTCGTGACGGGCGCCGTCGAGCGCGGCACCATACGGCTCGGGGACCGCGTGGCGGTCCTCGGCGGAGACGGCGAGCCGGCCCTGACGGTCGTCACCGGGCTGGAGACCTTCGGGAAGCCGATGGAGTCCGCCGAGGCCGGGGACAACGTCGCGCTGCTGCTGCGCGGGGTGCCGCGCGACGGCGTGCGCCGCGGGCACGTGGTGGCCGCGCCCGACAGCGTGACGCCGCAGCGCCGTTTCACCGCGCAGGTGTACGTGCTCTCCGGGCGCGAGGGCGGCCGTACGACACCGGTCGCCAGCGGCTACCGGCCGCAGTTCTACATCCGCACCGCCGACGTGGTGGGGGACGTCGACCTGGGTGAGGCCGCCGTGGCCCGGCCCGGGGAGACGGTCACGATGACCGTCGAGCTCGGCCGGGACGTCCCGCTGGAGTCGGGGCTCGGCTTCGCGATCCGCGAGGGCGGGCGGACCGTCGGCGCGGGGACGGTGACGGCCGTACTGGGGTGACCCGGGCCTGATTTGGACCCCTCTGTGGTGGCGGTGGCCTGGCTGCGCCAGACTGCCGTCACCACAGGCATGAGCGGAGGGGCGGGCGGACATGAGCGCGGACACGGCACTGGTGCTCGGCGGCGGGGGACTGACCGGCATCGGCTGGGAGTGCGGAATCCTGTACGGCCTCGCCCGCGCAGGCGTGGACCTCACCACGGCGGACCTGGTCGTCGGCACCTCGGCCGGTTCGGTGGTCGGGGCGCAGCTCACCTCCGGAATGCTCACCGCGCAGGAGCTGTACGAGCGTCAGCTCGGGGACCCCGCCGGGGAGGCCACGGCGAAACTGGGGGCCGGCCTCCTCGCCCGGTACGCCGTCGCGATGGCGCGCTCGCGCACCGCCACGGCCTACCAGCAGCGGGTCGGCGCCATGGCGCTGGCCGCCGACACCGGCGGTGAGGCCGAGCGGCGCAAGGTGCTGGCCGCCCGGCTGGTCTCGCACGAGTGGCCCGAGCGGCGGCTCGTCGTCACGGCGGTGGACGCGCTCAGCGGTGAGCTCAAGGCGTTCGAACGGGGGAGCGGCGACGGGCTCGTCGACGCGGTCTCGGCGAGCTGCGCGGTGCCCGGGGTGTGGCCGCCGGTCACGGTCGGCGGCCGCCGCTTCATCGACGGCGGAATCCGCTCCGCCACCAATGCGGATCTGGCCGCCGGCTACGCGCGCGTGGTGATCCTCGCCCCGATGTCGCTCGGCTCCGGGCTGGTCCCCTCGCCGTCGGCGCAGGCCGATCGGCTGCGCAAGGCGGGCGCGCGGGTCCTGCTGATCACCCCGTCGACGGCCGCCCGCAAAGCCTTCGGGCGCAACGTGCTGGATCCGGCGCGGCGGGATCCGGCCGCCCGGGCGGGCCTGGTCCAGGCCGAGGAGCACGCGGGGGAGACGGCGGCGGTCTGGTCGGCCGGGGCCGGGGCCGCCTGAGGGCCGTGCGAGGGCTGTTCGAAGCCCGCCCGGGCGCTGCCGGACAATGGAGCGGTGAGCGACGAACAGATCCCGGTCGTCCGGGACGTGGGCCAGGGCACCGCCAAGCTGATGCCGGACGTGGACCGGGACCGGGCCTGGCTGCTGACCGTCGACGGGGCCCCGCAGTCGTATGTGGACCTGGACGATCCGCAGCACCTGGAATTCGAGTACGTACGCCGCCTCGCGCACGTCCTGGACTGCGCCGCCGAGCCGGGGCTCGCGCTGGACCTCCTGCACCTCGGCGGCGGCGCGCTCACCCTGCCCCGCTACGCCGCGGCCACCCGGGCCGGCTCCCGGCAGACGGTCGTCGAGTTCGACGCGGGCCTGGTCGACCTCGTGGCCGGGCACCTGCCGCTCGCCGCGGGCTCCGGGGTCACCGTGCACACCGCCGACGCCCGCGCCTGGCTGGAGACGGCGCCCGCGGCGAGCGTGGACCTGGTGGTGGCCGACGTGTTCGGCGGCTCGCGGGTGCCGGCGCAGCTGACGTCGGTGGAGTACGCCCGGGCGGCCGCGCGGGTGCTGCGGCCCGGGGGGCTGTACGCGGCGAACCTGGCCGACGGGGCACCCTTCGACTTCCTGCGGGCGCAGGTGGCGAACTTCGCCGAGGCGTTCGCGGAGCTGGCGCTGATCGCCGAGCCGGCGGTGCTGCGGGGGCGGCGGTTCGGGAACGCCGTCCTGCTGGCCTCCGACGCCCCTCTGGAGGTCGGCGCGCTCGCCCGCAGGTGCGCGGCCGATGCGTTTCCCGCCAGGGTGGAGTACGGGGACGGGCTGGTGCGGTTCAGGAAGGGCGCGTCGCCGGTGGCCGACGCGGACGCGGCCCCTTCCCCGGCGCCGCCGGAGGGCGCGTTCAGCCTGGGGTGAGCGGCCTGGGGCGAGCGGCCGGGGCCGGCGCTGCGTCAGCGGCCGACGGCGTCGGCGGGGGTCTGCTCGGCCGGGGCCGCGGCGGCCCCGGCGACCGTCTTGCCGTGCGCCCTGCGGGTCATGCGGCGGACGTCCGGGACCAGCAGGACGAGGGCGGTGGGCACGACCACCAGGACCGCGCAGCCCCACAGGGCCTGGGTGCGCCCGAAGGCCGATTCGGCGGGCCCGGCCAGGGCGGTGGCCAGCGGAAGCATCGACACCGAGCCGAACCAGTCGTAGGCGGTGACCCGGGAGAACTTCTCCTCCGGGATCTCCTGGTGCATGGCGGTCATCCAGTTCACGCCGAAGACCTCGATCGCGGCACCGCTCACGAACATCACCACGCACAGCCCCCACACGGGCAGCGGCACGGCGAGCCCCGCCGAGGGCAGCGCCAGCGGGAACACGCACAGGGTGCCGACGAGCAGCAGACGGCGCGGTTTCCACACCATCATCAGGACGGCCCCGGCGATGGTGCCGACACCGAAGAAGGCCAGGGCCACGCCCCAGGGCGCGGGCCCGCCCAGCTGGTCCCGGGCGACCAGCGGTCCGTAGACCGCGTCGGCGGCGCCGACGACGGCCACCACGACGGAGAACTGGAGCACGATGCTCCACAGCCAGGGGCGGGTCCGGACCTCCACCCAGCCCTCGCGCAGATCGGCCAGCAGGCCGCCGCCGGGGGCCCGGTCGGGCACGTGGCTGACGTCGAGGAAGGTCCGCAGGGCGCCGGCGACGGCGAAGGCCGCGGCGTCGGCGGCCAGGACCCAGCCCGGGCCCACCGCGGCGATCATCGCTCCGCCGAGGGCCGCGCCGCCGATGCCGGCGCCGTTGATCGCCATGCGGAAGAGCGCGAAGGCCCGGTTGGAGTGTTCGCCCGAGACGGTGGAGAGCAGCATGCCCTCGGCCGCGGGATTGAAGAAGGCCGTGCCGGTGCCGCACAGGGCGGTCAGCAGCATCATCTGCCACAGCTGGGGTTCGCCCGCGAGGACGAGGACGGCGAAGGCGGCCTGAGAGAGGCAGTTCAGGACGTTGGCCGCGACCATCACGCGGTGGCGGGGCAGCCGGTCGGCGATGGCGCCGCCGATGAGAAGGAAGAGGACGAGCGGCAGCGTGCGGGCGGCCGCGATCAGGCCCACGTCGCCGACGGACCCGCCGGCTTCCATGACCGCGAAGGCGGCCGCGATGTGTGCTCCGTGGCTCCCCAGGTTCGTGATGATCGCCGCACCCGTGAGCAGGCTGTAGTTGCGGCCGGCCCAGTCGGGTCGGCGGCGGTTCGCGGGCGTACGGGGTGTTGCGGTGCGGGGAGAGCTCACCCCCGGACTATCCCCGCCCCGGGCCGAGAATCCAAACGGATTGCCGGCCCGGGACACGGGACGCGGGGATCACGGGGTGGTGAGCCGGATGGAACTGATGATCTTGTCGGATACCTCGGTCGGAACCTCGTCCTTCACGCCGGCCGCGCTGATGAGCACGAAGCTGGCGAAGTCACCGACGGCGTTCTTGAAGCCGAAGCCGACCGTCTTGCCGTCGGTGGAGCACTTGTGCTCCTTCTTCAGGTTCGGAGCGGTCACCACGATCAGGTGGCCCTTGATCCCGGAGGAGGTCGTGTACTCCTTGGGAGCGCCCACCTTGACCGTTCCCTTGGGCTCCTTCTGGGCGAAGGCCGCCCAGGCCCAGGCACTGGTGTTGTCGGTCGCCACCTGTGCGGTGTCCTTGGCGCCCTGGGCGCCCTTGATGCCGGTGTCCGCGAGGGAGAACTTCTCGGCCCTGCCGTCCGCGTCCTTGTCGACCGTGCACCACTCCTCCTTGAGGGTGGCGGTGCCGGTCATCGTGATGAGGGGCGTGCCGTCGTTCTTGACCTCGTCGTGGAAGGAGAGGATCGCGCCGGTTTCGTTGACGTTCCACTCGGCGGGCACGTCGTAACTGACGCCGTACTTCGTGTTGACGACGACCTTCCAGCCCGGGATGACGGGCTGGGCGCTGCCGCCGGCCCGCGGGTTCGGGCTGCTGCCGGCCGGGGCGGGTGCCTCGGAGGCCGGCGCCGAGGGGCTGACCGCCGGCTTGTCGTCGGCCTCGGTCTTCTTGTCGTCCCGGGTCAGGACGAACGCGCCGGTCGCGGCGGCCGCCACGACGACGGCGGCCGCGGCGACGATCGCCACGGTCCTGGTCGAGTAGGGACTCCCGCCGCCGCCGCTGCCGGCGGCGGGCTGGGGCGGCTGAGGCAGCTGGGGCTGGCCCCACTGCTGGCCGGGAACCCCCTGGGGCTGCTGGTATCCCGGCTGCTGCGGGTATCCGTATCCGGGCTGCTGCTGGTACGGGTTCGGCTGCCCCGGCTGTCCCGGCTGCTGCTGGTACGGGTTCTGTTGCGCGTCCTGAGGGTTCTGTTCGCCCCCGGGCGGCTGCTGCTGTCCTGGCCACATGGCCGGTAACGATAGTGGCCGTGGAGGCGGGGAGCCACGGCCGCCCCCGTGGGAGCTCTGGTCAACGAGGACTACTCGTGGGTAACATCGCGTCCCATGAGCGCAGATCAGATGAACGTGGGCGAACTGCTCGCCGCGACCGTACCGATGGCCCGGACCCTGAACCTCCAGTTCCTGGAGACGACCCCCGAGCGCGCGGTCGTCCGGCTTCCGGACCAGCCCGACTACCACAACCACGTCGGCGGCCCGCACGCCGGCGCGATGTTCACCCTCGCCGAGTCCGCGAGCGGCGCGATCGTCCTGGCCGCCTTCGGCGACCAGCTCTCGCGCGCCGTCCCGCTCGCCGTGAAGGCCGAGATCGGCTACAAGAAGCTCGCCAAGGGCGTCGTGACCGCCACCGCCACCCTCGGCCGCCCGGCCGCGGAGGTCATCGCCGAACTCGACGCCGGCGGCCGCCCCGAGTTCCCCGTCACCATCGCCATCCAGCGCGAGGACGAGGCCGTGACCGGCGAGATGACGGTCGTCTGGACCCTGCGTCCCAACGCGTGACGACCGGCGCACGTCAACCCCTGCGGCCACGGTCCGCCACGTCCTGAGCTCCGCCACGTCCTGAGCTCCGCCACGTCCTGAGCTCCGTCGCACGACGACGGAGGGAACGCCCGTGGCCAAGGCCGACCTCAGCCTCGACGCCGAGCTCGTGGTGGACGTGATGGTGCTCGCCGGAGTCGGCTCGCCGCAGGACGCGGTGGAGGCCGTCGTACGGGACCACACCGCGCGCGGCCACCGCGCCGGGGCACGGGTGCAGCGCCGGGACGAGACCCGGCGCGGCGCCGACAGCGCGCCGCCGCTGCCGGAGGGCTGAACCTCGGCGCCGCGGTGGCGCGTCTCGGCCGACCCGGCGGGCGCGCGGCGCACAGTGGGCGCGGGAGCGGTCCGGCGCGGGCCGCTCCCGCCGACCCACGCCGCAGGGAGCGCCCATGAGCGAGGCCGTGTCCAGACGTTCCGCGATGCGACTGCTCGCGGCGGCGGGCACGGCGGGCACGGCCCTCGGAGCGGGCGCCTGCGCGCCCGGGGTGCCGCCGGGCGCGGGAGCCCGTAAGGCGCCGCCCGCCGCACCGGCCGCCGCCGAGGCCAAGGGCGCCGCGCGCATCGACGCCCTGCTGGAGCGCCTCACCCTCGACGAGAAGACCAGCCTGCTGCACGGAGCCCCCGATCCCACCTCCCTCGGCCAGGCCGGCTACGTGCCCGGCGTACCGCGCCTGGGCATCCCGGCGCTGCGCCTCGCCGACGGGCCCGCCGGGGTACGGGTCGCCCGACCCGCCACCGCGCTGCCCGCGCCGGTCCTGCTCGCCTCCGCCTTCGACCCGGCGCTGGCCCGCGAGTACGGCCGTGTCATCGGCCGCGAGGGCCGGGCGCTCGGCCAGGACGTCCTGCTGTCACCCATGGTCAACCTCATCCGCACCCCGTACGCGGGCCGGAACTTCGAGACCTTCGCCGAGGACCCGCAGCTGACCGCCGACCTGGTGGGCGAGATGATCCGCGGCATCCAGGACGAGGGCCTCATCGCCACCGTCAAGCACTTCGCCCTCAACAACCAGGAGCACGGCCGCGACACCGTCGACGTGATCGCCGCCGAGCAGACCCTCCACGAGACCGAGCTGCGGGGCTTCGAGGCCGCCGTGGCAGCCGGCGCGGGCGCCGTCATGGGCGCCTACAACAAGGTCAACGGCGTCCACGCCTGCGAGAGCAAGGCGCTGCTCGACGAACTGCTGCGCGGCAGCTGGGGGTTCGACGGCTGGGTGATGTCCGACTGGGACGCCACCCACAGCACCGTCGCCGCCATCGGCGCCGGCCTCGACATGGAGATGCCCGGCGGCACCCACTTCGGCGGACCGCTGCGCGAGGCGGTGCGCGGCGGCTCCGTACCGCAGGACGCCGTCGATCTCGCCGTCCACCGGATCCTGACCACCATGGACCGCTTCGGGCTGCTCGCGGCCCCGCCCGCCGCCCGGCCCCCGCGCGACGCCGCCGCCGGGGCGCGGACCGCCCGCAAGGTGGCCACCGCGGGAGCGGTGCTGCTGCGCAACGAACACGGCACCCTGCCCCTGACCGGCGCCGCCGCCCGCTCGATCGCGGTGATCGGACCGACCGGCCAGGTGCCCTTCGTCGGCGGCGGGGGCAGCGCGCACGTGGTCCCCGACGGGGCGGCCGCCCCGCTCACCGCCATCCGGCGGCGGGCCGGGAACGGTTCGACCGTCCGCTACGCCCTCGGTGAGGACCTGTACGGGCGGCCGCTCCCGGCGAAGCTGCTGATCCCGGCCGCCGACCTGGAGGCGCGGGCCGTGGACCCCGGGCGGGTCTGGAGCCACGAGGGGGAGTTCCGCCTCGCGGACGACGACGAGTGGACCCTGCTCGTCCACTACACCGGGAAGCGGCCCGTCGTACGCCTCGACGGGGAGGAGCTGTTCCCCGTCCGCCAGGGCGTGGCCGAGTACTTCGCCGGCGGCCTGCTCGGCTCCGCACCCGACGGGATGAGCGTCCGCCGCACCACCCTCGCCCTCAAGGCGGGTGCCCACCGGCTCGCCGTGACCGCCGAGGGCGGGGACAAGGGCCAGCGCTTCCGGATCCGGCACACCACCGGGGCGATCCGCGCCGCGGACCTCGCCGAGGCCGTGAAGACCGCGAAGTCGGCCCGCAGCGTGGTGCTGTTCGCCTACGAGGACGCCACCGAGGGCCGGGACCGGACCTCCCTGGCACTCCCTGGCGGGCAGGAGCGGCTGATCGAGGCGGTGGCCGCCGCGAACCCCCGTACGACCGTCGTGCTCAACACTTCCTCCAGTACGACGATGCCGTGGCTCTCCCATACCGGAGCGGTCCTCCAGATGTACTACCCGGGCCAGGAGGGCGCGGGAGCCACGGCCGATCTCCTCTTCGGGGACGTGGACCCCGGAGGCCGCCTCACCCAGACCTTCCCGGCCGACGAGCAGGCCACCCCGGTCGGCGGCGACCCGCTGCGCTACCCGGGCGTGGGCGGCCGGGAGGAGTACTCCGAGGGCATCCACGTCGGCCACCGCTGGTACGACGCCCAGCGGGTGACCCCGCTGTTCCCCTTCGGGCACGGGCTCTCGTACACCACCTGGCAGTACGAGAAGCTCACCGTCCGGCCGGAGCGGGGCGGGCTGCGCGTGGAGTTCACCGTCCGCAACACCGGGCGCCGCAAGGGCACCGAGGTGGCCCAGGTGTACGTCGGCCCGTCCGCGGAGCTGGAGCTCGACCAGCCGGTGCGCGCGCTGGCCGGCTACCGGCGACTGGTCCTGGCACCGGGCGAGGCGGAGCGGGTCACCCTCGACATCACGGCACGGGCGCTGTCGTCATGGGATCCGGAGCGGCATGCCTGGGTGCTGGGTTCCGGCCGACGGCAGGTGTTCGCGGGCCGTTCGTCGCGCGAACTGCCACTGAGGTCCAAGGCGGTCGTGACAAGCCGATAGGCTGCCCGTTCGGCGTGTCACAGGGGGCGCGCCGGGGACGACACGGGAGGACGTACCGGTGCACATCCAGGAATGGCTGGAGACGATTCCGGCGGTCAGCATCTATCTCCTGGTGGGTCTGGTCATCGGGCTGGAGAGCCTCGGCATCCCGCTGCCGGGAGAGATCATCCTGGTCAGCTCGGCGCTGCTGGCCTCGCAGCACGGGCAGATCGACCCCGTGATCCTGGGGCTCTGCGCGATCACCGGGGCGATCGTGGGCGACTCGATCGGCTACGCGATCGGCCGCCGGGGCGGCAAGCCGCTGCTGGAGCGGCTGGGCCGGCGTTTCCCCAAGCACTTCGGACCCCAGCAGGTGGCGCTGGCGGAACGCTCCTTCGAGAAGTGGGGCATGTGGGCCGTCTTCTTCGGACGGTTCGTGGCCCTGCTGCGGATCTTCGCCGGGCCGCTGGCGGGCGTACTGCACATGCCCTACTGGCGCTTCCTGGTCGCCAACGTCCTCGGTGGCATCCTCTGGGCCGGCGGCACCACGGCCGTCATCTACTCGGTCGGGATCGTCGCCGAGCCGTGGCTGAAGCGGTTCTCCTGGCTGGCTCTGGGCCTCGCCGTGCTGTTCGGGCTCGCGGTGACGCTCGTGGTGCGCAGCCGGATGAAGAAGGCGGCCGCGGCCGCCGGAGCAGCCGCGGAAACGGAGATCCCCTCGCAGCAGGCGGCCCGGGCCACCGTCGGCGAATGACGGCAGCGGAGCGACCGGAGTCCGACTGGTCCAACGAGGGCCGGGAGGACCACTACAACCCGCTGATCAACGGGCTGGGACGAGCGGCCGAGAGCGGCGACACGGCCTTGGTGCAGCGCCTGCTCGCCGGGGGAGCCGAGGTCGACGCCCATGTCAGCGGCGGCCGGAGGGCGCTGGACCTGGCCGTGTGCGCCGGGCACGCGGAGATCGTCCGGCTGCTCCTCGCGGCGGGCGCCGACCCCCGCCTCGACGCAGGTGCCTACGACGAGGCGACGCCGATGTGCCTGGCGGCGATGCACGGGGACACGGACGTCGCCCGGGCCCTCCTCGACGCGGGAGCCCCGCCCGGCGGTCCCGCCGGACGGATGCGCTACGTGCCGCTGGTCCTGGCGGCCACGCGCAGGGACCGCGAGCACACGGAGCTCGTGGACCTGCTGCTGGACCGGGGCGCCGACATCGAGGAGAAGATGAGGGACCGCACCGTGCTCGACTGGTCCGCCCGCTTCGGCTACCCGGACCTGGTGGAGCTGCTGCTCGCGCGGGGCGCCGTCCCCACCGAGCGGACCGTGCGGGAAGGGACGTCCGGGCAGGGGATCACCGCCCGCCGCGGACCCTTCTCGCACGACCCGGACTACAAGGCCGTCAGGACCCTGCTCGCAGCCGCGTGGGCGGCCCGGCAAGATCCGAAAGAGACGGCCTAGCCCTCCGGGGTCACCGACGCGCGGTGCTGCTTGGCCAGCTCCACGTACATCAGGGCGTTGACCTTGATGCCCTCGCGCTCCTCGTCGGTCAGTTCGCGGCGCACCTTGGCGGGCACGCCCGCCACCAGTGAGCCGGGCGGGACGACCATGCCCTGCGGGACCAGGGCCTGCGCGGCCACCAGCGAACCGGCGCCGATCACGGCGCCGTTCAGCACGGTCGCCCCCATGCCGATCAGGCAGTCGTCCTCGACGGTGCAGCCGTGCACGACGGCGTTGTGGCCGATGGAGACACGCTCGCCGATCGAGACCGGGAAGCCGGGGTCCACGTGCACCGTGCAGTTGTCCTGCACGTTGCTGTCGGCGCCGAGCGTGATCGGGCCGCAGTCGGCGCGCAGCACCGCCGAGTACCAGATGCTCGCGCCCGCGGCGAGGGTGACGTCGCCGACCACGACCGAGGTCGGAGCCGTGAAGGCCGTCGGGTCGATGTCCGGGTTCTTGCCGCCGACACCCGCCACGAGTGCCTGGGCCGCCTGGTGCGTCATGTTCTCTTCCTCTGCGTCCGTCGTCCGGTTGCCGCGCTAACGGCACCGTAGGCCACGCGTGCCGCCGCACCGGCGATGGGGTGAAGATCACAGGAGTGTGGCCGGGGCGAGCGGGGCCCGGCGCACTACCGTGGCCGGGTGCCGAAGAAACAGAACACGTTCTCATCTCTGACGGCCGCGCGCCGCCGGCTGGCGAGCCGCGTGGTCCACACCGGCTGGCGCTGGATGCAGCAGGCCGGTGCGGTCACCGCGCAGGCCCCGGGGCGGCTCAGGTTCGGTGCGATCGGGGACGGGACCCGGCTCGCCTTCCCACAGGGCACCGTCTTCGGCGAGCGGTGGATCCGGCTCGGCGGGCACTGCATCATCGGCGAGCAGGTCACCCTCACCGCCGGGATGATGCCGGACCTCGACCTGGGCTCCGAGCCGATGCTGGTGCTCGGCGACGGGGTGGTCATAGGCCGCAACAGCCATGTCATCGCCGACGCCCGGATCACCATCGGCTCGAACACCTTCTGCGGCCCAGGGGTCTACATCACGTCCACCAACCACAGCTACGACGACCCGCACGAGCCCGTCGGCCGGCAGTGGCCGCGCAGCGCACCCGTGGAGATCGGCCCGGGGTGCTGGCTCGGCACCGGCGCGGTGATCCTGCCGGGCGCGCGCCTCGGCCGCAACGTGGTGGTGGCCGCGGGCGCCGTCGTACGCGGCGAGGTCCCGGACCACGCCGTGGTGGCGGGGGCGCCGGCGCGCATCGTACGGCGCTGGGAGCCGGAGACGGGCTGGCAGCCGCCGCTGCGCACGCCGACGCCGGTGCCGATCCCCGACGGGATGACCCCGGAGCAGCTCCGCGGCCTCGCCGAGCTCGCGGAGGCCGAGCACTCTTAGGGGGTGTCCTGCCGGTCAGCCCGCAGCCAGGAGAACCGTTCCGGCGAGAGCCAGGCCGGCGCCCGCGGCCTGCACCGTGCGCAGCCGTTCCTTGAGTACGGCGAAGGCGGCGAGCGCGGTGATCACCGGGTAGAGCGAGGACAGTACGGCGGCCAGGGTGACCGGGCCGTTCTGGGCGGCTATGGAGTACGTGCCGTTCGCCGCGACGTCCGCGAGGCCGACGAAGGCCAGGGCGGGCAGCAGCCCCCACAGGAGCTTCGGGCCGGCGCCGGCCGGAAGGGCGGGTATGCCGCGCCGGGTCTGCGTCCACAGGGCGGCGCCACCCACGGCGACATTGGTGACGCGCTGTACGAACAGCGCGAGGAACAGTCCGGTGACGCTGCTGGACGCCTCCGAGATCAGGGCCATCACCGCGCCGAAGCCGAAGGCCGCGACCAGGGTGAGAATGACGGCCTGCCGCTGGACGGGCGCGCCGCGCAGCTCCGGGCCGCCCGCGAGGACGATGCCGACGACGGCCACCGCGATCCCCGCGAACTGGCCGAGGCCGGGCCGCTCGCCCAGGAGCAGCCCCGCGGTGACGGGCACGACCACGCCGAGGGAGCCCAGCGGCGAGACCACGCCCATCGGGCCGAGGGCCAGCGCCTTGTAGAAGCCGAGCATGGCGACCGGGCCGACCAGGCCCGCGCCGACCGCGAACCACAGCTGCGGACCGGCCTCCCGCCAGGCGCCGGTGCCGAGGACCACCGCGCCGAGCACGACCACGGTGACGACCTGGGAGACGACGACCACCGTGAGCGCCGGGATCCGGCGGGTCAGCAGCCCGCCGCCGAAGTCGGCGAGCCCCCACAGCACGGCTGTGGCCAGGGCGAAGAGGGCGGTCATGGGGCCTCGCAGTACAGTGCAGTGAACGTGGGAGTGCAGGATCGAATACAGAACACGTTAGTGCACTCTATTGGACTGTGTCATCCAAAATATTGGACGGAATGGTGTCGGACCTCGAACAGCTCACCCAGGCGCTCGCCCGTAACCTCAAGCGGTGGCGCGGCGAGCGCGGTTTCACCCTGGACTCCCTGGCGGCCCGCGCGGGAGTGAGCCGCGGGATGATCATCCAGATCGAGCAGGCCCGTACGAACCCCAGCGTGGGCACCACGGTCAGGCTCGCCGACGCGCTGGGCGTCAGCATCTCCGCGCTCCTCGACCACGACCGGGGCCCGCAGGTCCGAGTCGTCCCGCCGGACCAGGTGGTGCGGATCTGGTCCAGCGAGGCGGGCAGTTCGACGACGATGCTGATCGGCACCGACGAGCGTGGGCCGATGGAGCTGTGGACCTGGCACCTGGTGCCGGGCGAGGGGACGGACTCCGTCCCGCACCCGTCCGGCACCATCGAGATGCTGCACGTCACGGCCGGGGAGCTGACCCTGGTGGTCGGCGAGGAGGAATTCCGCGTCCCGGCCGGGGCCGCGGCCGCGTTCGAGGCGAACCTCGCGCACTCCTACCGCAACGACGGCTCCGTACCGATGGAGATGACCCTCGCGGTGTCGGTCCCGCCGGTCTCGGCACCGGTGCCCGCGCATGCCCCCGCACGCGCGCACGGGGTCGAAGGCAAGGGCACCGGCGCGTCCGCCGGCTAGAGCGCCGGGATCTCGATCGCGGGGCAGCGGTCCATGACCATCGTCAGCCCCGCCTCGCGGGTGCGGGCGTACGCGGCCTCGTCGATCACGCCGAGCTGGAACCAGACGGCCTCGGCGCCGACGGACGCCGCCTGGTCGGCGACGGGGCCGGCCAGCTCG
The DNA here is from genome assembly GCF_042894785.1 of Streptomyces sp. NPDC001502. NCBI lineage: Bacteria > Bacillati > Actinomycetota > Actinomycetes > Kitasatosporales > Streptomycetaceae > Streptomyces > Streptomyces sp. NPDC001502. Next base: position 109,779 of record NZ_JBIAVW010000020.1, on the reverse strand, counting down.
CTGTTCACGAAGACGTCCACCACGTCCACCTTGAACGGGATGTCCGCCAGCGAGGCGTACCCGGGCTCACCGTGCACGGTCTCGGCCTTGGGGTGCACGGGGATCACGCGCTTGCCGAACCGCTGGAGCACACGGGCCACCCCGTAGGCCGCGCGGTCCTGGTTGTTCGAGAGCCCCACCACGGCCCAGGTGTCGCCGAGCTCGGTGAGGATCTTGCGGATGGTTGCCGGATCGCCGTACACGTGTGCCGCCTCCTGATGCCCTTGTCCCCGCCGGCCCTGTCCGCTGCTTCTCCACCGCCTCGGACCGGTCGGCGCTCAGCGGCGTCAACCGAAAACTCCCGGGCGCCATTCCCCCGGAGCCGCTCTGTACTCTGTCGATCCGTTCGAACGGTACGAGGGGCGGAACGTGGACAGGCTGGTGACGGGCTCCGTCGTGGAGGCCCTGCGCACGGGTGACGGCGAGGCGGTCCGCCTGTACGTGGCCGCCTGCGCCGAACGCATGGCGCCCCTGTTCATCGGCATGCGGGCGGGCATGCCGGACCGCGCAGCCGATCTCGACCTCTGCGTGGAGTCCGTGCACGGCCTCTGGTACGCGGACCGGCCACTGCCCGACGCCGCTGAGCGGGTGCGCGCGCTGGAGGGTTTCCCGGAACTGCGGCCGTGCGAAGAGGGCATCACCGATGTCGCCGGGACGTATGCCTTCTTCGGTGTCCTCGTCCTGCGCTACGCACTGCTGGCCAACGCCTCGGCGGCGGCCGACCACGCGCTGTCCTGCGGTCATGCCGCACTCACCGCGATGGGTCTGCTGGACCAGAACCTGGCCGGTGGCGCCGGCTTCCGGGCCGAGGAGGAAGCGCTGCAGGCCCGCTCGCTGAGCGGTGACGCCGCGGGCCTGTGGGAAGCGAGCGTCGCGTCGGGGCGCGAGAGGTTCCGGGCCGTGCTGGGCTGCCTACCCCGCTGACGGGTCCACGTTCCAGACCGGTGGCAGGGATGCGTCGCAGAAGACGCAGACGAAGTGCGCGTCCCGGACGATGTTCAGCTGCGCGCAGGCCGGGCAGCGGCGGAAGACCACCTCGTGGGTGAAGCCGACCGGGCGCAGGCCGAGTCCGGCCGCGTCCAGGGCGTCCGCGACGGCCGGCCACGAGCTCGTGTCCGGGCAGTATCCGGTCGACTGGTTGCTCACCGCACGGACCACCCACCGCCCGGCCTCCCGACCGAAGGTGATCTCCCCGGCGCTCAGCACCGCGCCGCCGCCGGCGCAAACCACGTGCTCGCTCCGCCGCGGCGCGAGCCGCAGCACACCGGCACGGTCCACGACGAACGTGACCGGCTCGGAGAGCTCGGCCGCCGCCGGACCCGAGGCCCAGTCCTCGAACTCCGCGGCCGAGCGGATGCTCCGGCCCTCGCCCTCCGGCCGGACGAGCGCCCTCAGCTCGGCCGGTCCCACGTACCGGTAGTGCCACCCCCGCAGCTCCATGTCCGCCAACCTACCCCCGGCCCTGCCACGGACGGGCGGGAGCCCGTTCTGCACCGCTTAGGGTGGTGAGGTGAAGGCAGACCAGTACGTGACGGTGGCCCGTGAGGGCGTGCACGAGTCCGAGATCAACCGCTCGCGCTTCCTGTGCTCGCTCGCGCCCGCCGCGACCGAGCAGGAGGCCCAGGACTTCGTCGCGCGCATCCGCAAGGAGCACCCCACCGCCACGCACAACTGCTTCGCCTACGTCGTCGGCGCGGACGCCTCCGTCCAGAAGGCCAGCGACGACGGCGAGCCCGGCGGCACCGCCGGGGTGCCCATGCTGCAGATGCTCATGCGCCGCGACATCCGCTACGCGGTCGCCGTCGTCACCCGCTACTACGGCGGCGTGAAGCTCGGCGCCGGCGGCCTGATCAGGGCCTACGGCGGGGTCGTCGGCGAGGCCCTCGACGAGCTCGGCACCGTCACCCGGCGCCGCTACCGGCTGGCCACCGTCACCGTCGACCACCAGCGGGCCGGCAAGACCCAGAACGATCTGCGCTCCACCGGCCGGACCGTGGTGGACCTGCGCTACGGGGCCGAGGTGGAGATCGAGGTGGCCCTCCCGGAGGCGGACCTGCCCGCCTTCGAGGCCTGGCTCGCCGACACCACCGCGGGCAGCGCCGGTCTCACCCTCGGCGGAGAGACGTACGCGCCCTAAGCGCCCCCGGGGACGGGTTAGCGTAGAGGGGTTCAGCGAGCGGGAGACGACCAGGGGGAGACGGCATGCGCGGCGGGGCCGGCGAGTGAAGTTCCTGCACACCTCCGACTGGCACCTCGGCCGGGCCTTCCACCGGGTCAACCTGCTGGGCGCCCAGGCGCTCTTCATCGACCACCTCGTCGAGACCGTGCGCGAGCGCGAGGTCGACGCCGTCCTCGTCGCCGGTGACATCTACGACCGGGCCGTGCCCCCGCTGTCCGCCGTCGAGCTGTACGACCGGGCCCTGCACCGCCTCGCCGACCTCGGCGTACCCACCGTGATGATCTCCGGCAACCACGACTCCGCGCGCCGCCTCGGCGTCGGCGCCGGGCTGATCGACCGGGCCGGGATCCACCTGCGGACCGACCCGGCCGGCTGCGCCGACCCCGTCGTCCTGGCCGACGTACACGGCGACGTGGCGCTGTACGGCCTGCCGTATCTGGAGCCCGCCCTGGTCAAGGACCAGTTCGGCGCGCAGAAGGTGAGCCACGAGGCGGTCCTCGGCGCCGCCATGGACCGGATCCGGGCCGACCTGGCCACCCGCGCGCCCGGCACCCGTTCGATCGTCCTCGCACACGCCTTCGTCACGGGCGGCCAGGCCAGTGACAGCGAACGCGACATCACCGTCGGCGGCGTCGAGGCCGTACCCGCCTCCGTCTTCGACGGCGTGGACTACGCCGCCCTCGGCCACCTCCACGGCTGCCAGACGATCGGCGAACGGGTCCGCTACTCCGGTTCCCCGCTCGCCTACTCCTTCTCCGAGGCCGGCCACCGCAAGACCATGTGGCTGATCGAACTCGGCGCGCAAGGCGAGATCGCCGCCGCCGAGCGCATCGGCACCCCCGTCCCGCGCGCCCTCGCCCGGCTCCGCGGACGGCTGGAGGACCTGCTGCAGGATCCGGCGCACCAGGTCCACGAGGACGCCTGGGTCGAGGCCACCCTCACCGACCCGGTCCGCCCCGACGACCCCATGGCACGCCTCGCCGCACGCTTCCCGCACACCCTCACCCTCGCCTTCGACCCCGAGGGCCGCCAGGACGAGACCGGCGCCTCCTACGCCCAGCGGCTCAAGGGCCGCAGCGACCAGGAGATCGCCGAGGACTTCGTCGCCCACGTGCGCGGCGGCGGCCACGCCGACGAGGCCGAACGGGCCGTCCTCCAGGGCGCCTTCGACGACGTACGCGCCGACGACAGCCACCGGGAGACCCACCGATGAGGCTGCACCGGCTGGCCGTGACCGCCTTCGGACCGTTCGCCGAGCCCCAGGAGATCGATTTCGACGCCCTGTCCGGCGCCGGCATCTTCCTCCTGCACGGACCCACCGGCGCCGGGAAGACCTCCGTGCTCGACGCCGTCTGCTACGCGCTCTACGGTTCCGTGCCCGGCCCCCGCCAGGCCCCCGGCACGAGCCTGCGCAGCGACCACGCCGCCGCCCACACCCCGACCGAGGTCACCCTCGAACTCACCGCGGGCGGCCGCCGCCTGGAGATCACCCGGCGGCCCGAACAGGAGCGCCCGAAGAAGCGCGGCACGGGCACCACCAAGGACAAGGCCCAGAGCTGGCTGCGCGAGCACACCGGCGCGGGCTGGGAGCCGCTCAGCCGCTCCCACCAGGAGATCGGCGAGGAGATCGAGCAGCTGCTCGGCATGAGCCGCGAACAGTTCTGCCAGGTCGTACTGCTGCCGCAAGGGGAGTTCGCGCGCTTCCTGCGCGCCGACGAGGCGGCCCGCGGCCGGCTGCTCGGCCGGCTCTTCGACACCCGCCGCTTCGCCGCCGTCGAGGCCCTGCTCGGCGAGCGCCGCCGGGCCGCCGAGGCCAGGGTCCGGGCCGGCGACGAGAAGGTGCTCCACACCGCCCAGCGGCTCGCCCAGGCCGCCGGGGACAGCGCCGACCTGCGGGCCTGGCCCATGCCCGGACACCAGCCGGGCGACCCCGGGCTCGCCGAGGCCGTCCGGGCCTGGGCGGCCGTCGCCCGGTGTGCGGCCCGCGAGCGCCTCGACGTCGCCGAGTACGCACTGGCCGCCGTCGAGAGCCGGCACGCCGCCGCCCGGCACGCGGCCGAGGACGCCCGGGAGCTCGACCGGCTGCAGCGCCGGCACGCGGAGACCCTCCGCCGGGCCGCCCTGCTCGCCGAGGCGGCGCCCGAGCGGGACCGGGTACGCGGCCTGCTGGACCGGGCCCGGCGCGGCGCCCTGGTGGCCCCCGCCCTGGAACTGCGCGGCGCCGCCTCCGCCGCACACCTCGCCGCCGCGCACGCCGAGACCTCCGCCCGCGCGCAGCTCCCGCCGACGCTGAAGGAGGCGGGAACCGAGCAGCTCGCCGACATCGAGCAACGGCTGCGCGAGGCCCTCGGCGCGCTCGGCGCGGCGCAGCGGACCGAACAGCGCAGCGCCGAGATCGGCCGTGAACGGGCCGACCTGGAACGGGAGTGCCGGGCGGCCGAGGAGCAGCACCAGGAGTCCGCCGAATGGCTGGAGCGCTGGGAGGCGACCCGGACGGCGCTGCAGGAGCGCGCGGACGCCGCCCAGCAGGCCGCCACCCTGGCCGAGCAGCTCGCGGGCCGGCTGGAACCCGCCCGCATGCAGCTGAACGCCGCCCGCCGCCGGGACGAGCTCGACGCCGACGCGGCGCGCGCCTCGGCCGAACTGCTCACCCTGCGCGAGGAGTCGGCCGCCGCCCGGGAGCGCTGGCTGGAGCTCAAGGAGGCCCGCCTGCGAGGGATCGCCGCCGAGCTCGCCGAGGCACTGGTGGCCGGGGAGGCCTGCACCGTGTGCGGGTCCGCGGAACACCCCGCTCCGGCCCGCCCCGCCCCCGGCCACGTGGACCGCGCGGCCGAGGACGCGGCCCACGCCCACTTCGAACGGGCCGAGCAGACCCGGGCCGCCGTCGAGCGCCGCCTCGCCGCCGCGCAGGAGGCCCGCGCCGAGGCCGCGGCCGCCGCCGGCGAGGCCACGACCGCCGAACTCCTGGACCTGACCGCCGACCTGAGCGCCCGCCATGCCGCCGCCCACGCCGCGGCCGCGGGCCTGCACGCCGCCCGCGAGCAGCTCGCCCGGGCCGAGCGGGAGCACGCCGCACGCAGCGCCAACCGGCAGGGCGCCGAGACCCGGGCAGCCGCCAGGGCCTCCCGGCGCGAGGCCCTGGACCGCGAACAGGCCGGGCTGGAGGCCGAACTCGCCCTCGTACGGGACGGCGCACCCAGCGTGGCGGCCCGCGCCCGCACCCTGGAGGACCGGGTCAGGATGGTCTCCGGCGCGGCCACCTCGCTACGCCGGGCCGAGACCACCGCGGCCCGGCTGAAGGAGGCCGACGACCAGCTCGCCGACGCCGCGTTCAAGGCCGGCTTCGACACCATCGAGGCCGCCGCCGACGCCGTGCTCCCCGAGTACGAGCGCACCGCGCTCCAGCACCGGCTGGACGCCTGGCAGACGGAGGAGGCCCTGCTGGCGGACCGCCGTCGCGAGACCGGCGCCGCCGAAGCCGCAGCCCTGCCTCCGGCCGCACCGGAGGCGGCCGAGGCGTACGAGGCCAGGGCCGCGGCGAAGCTTCGTACGGCAGGGTCGGCGGCCGACGCGGCCCGGGTGCGCTGCACCGAGCTCGACCGGCTCTCCCGGCAGGCCGAGCAGGAACTGCGCGCGCTCGGCCCGCTGCGCGAGGCCTACGACCGCGTCGCCCGGCTGGCCGGACTCACCGCGGGCACCTCCGCCGACAACGAGCGCAAGATGCGCCTGGAGGCCTACGTGCTGGCCGCCCGCCTGGAACAGGTGGCCGCCGCCGCGACGGTACGGCTGCTGCGCATGTCCGGCGGCCGCTACACCCTGGTCCACTCCGACGCGCGGGCGGGCGGACGCGGGCGCTCCGGCCTCGGGCTGCACGTGGTCGACGCCTGGACCGGCAGTGAGCGGGACACCGCCACCCTGTCGGGCGGCGAGACCTTCTTCGCCTCGCTCGCCCTGGCGCTCGGCCTCGCGGACGTGGTCACCGACGAGGCGGGCGGGATGCGCCTCGACACCCTCTTCATCGACGAGGGCTTCGGCAGCCTCGACGACCAGGCGCTGGACGAGGTGCTCGACGTCCTGGACTCGCTGCGCGAGCGGGACCGGAGTGTCGGCATCGTCAGCCACGTCGCCGACCTGCGGACGCGGGTCCAGGCCCAGCTGGAGATCGTCAAGCAGCGCGGCGGCTCCGTGGTGCGCCACCGGACGGCGGCGCTCACGGACTGAGCGGCCTGCGGGGCAGCGGAGAGGAGTAGACGATGCTCGTCGTCACCGAACCGAGCCCCGAGATACGGCCCGTGACCTCCTCCAGGTGCGACATCGAGCGGGTCGCGACCTTGAGGACGAAGCAGTCGTCGCCCGTGACGTGGTGGGCCTCCAGGATCTCCGGGGTGGCCTCCAGGAAGTCGTGGAAGGGCCTGTAGTTGCCGTGCGGGTAGCGCAGCCGCACCAGGGCGAGGATCGACTTGCCGAGCCTTTCCGGGTCCACCACCGCCGTGTAGCCGGTGATGATGCCGGTCTCCTCCAGCCGGCGGACCCGCTCGGTGACGGCGCTCGCGGACATGGACACGGAGCGGGCGAGCTCGGTGAAGCTGGCGCGGCCGTCCCGCTGGAGCGCTTCGAGGATCCGCCAGTCGGTGGCGTCAGGGGAATAGTCGGTCATGGTGCAGGTCTAGCAGGGGATTCCCCGGTCGGACAAGGAAAAGCCCGGGGAATCCTACTTCCGACGATGATCAACAGATCGTAGATTTCTTGCCATGACGACGACGCAGACGCACACGAATCAGCCGGCCTCCCCGGGCTCCGCCGCCCCCGCCACCACCAACCCCGTGCTCCGGGTGGCCCCGGCCTCCCCGGCCGCGGCCGCCGCGTACTTCGCCGCGAGCCTGGCCTTCCACGCGGACGTGTCGGACGTCGCCGCCGCCTTCAAGGCCCACCGCGAGCAGGGCGCCGAGCTCGGCTTCCAGCTCGTCGACTCCCGCTCCACCCCGTCCTGGGACCAGGCCCACGTGCCCGGCGCCGTCCACCTGCCCACCGCACTCATCCCCGAGCAGGCCGAGCGGCTCCTGGACAAGAACGTCCCCGTGGTGACGTACTGCTGGGGCCCCGGCTGCAACGGAGGCACCCGCTCCGCCCTCGCCCTGGCCGAACTCGGCTTCCAGGTCAAGGAGATGCTCGGCGGCATCGAGTACTGGATCCGGGAGGGCATCGAGGTCGAGACCTGGCAGGGCGGCCGGCAGCGCGCCGAGGCCGACCCGCTGACCGCGCCGACCGACTCGGACGACTGCGGCTGCTGAAGTGAGCGCCTTACGGGGCCGAGGGCCGGTACGGGGCCGAGTGCCTGTGCCGGGCCCACGCGGACGGGCCGCCCATCCCCCCGGGGATGAGCGGCCCGTCCGTCGTTCGCCGCCGGCGAGGCCGGGCCGGGCTGAGCTGGGCTGAGCCGGGGCCGGGCCGGGCTGTCAGAGCTTCGACAGCTCGTCCACCAGGTCGTCCAGTCCCGGCGAGCCCTGCGACAGCGCCGCCATGTGCCAGGCCTTCAGGTCGAAGGAATCGCCGTGCGCGGCACGCGCGTTGTCCCGGCCCAGGAGCCAGGCGCGCTCACCCAGCTTGTAGCCGATCGCCTGTCCCGGCATCGACAGGTAGCGGGTCAGCTCGCTCTCGACGAAGTCCGCCGGCCGGCCGCTGTGCAGGCCGAAGAACTCCTGCGCCAGGTCCACCGTCCACTTCTCGCCCGGGTGGAACGGCGAGTCCGCCGGGATCTCCAGGCCCACGTGCATGCCGATGTCCACGATGACCCGCGCCGCGCGCATCATCTGGCAGTCCAGGTAACCCAGGCGCTGCTCGGCGTCCTTGAGGTAGCCCAGCTCGTCCATCAGCCGCTCCGCGTACAGCGCCCAGCCCTCGGCGTTGGCGCTGACCATGCCGACGGTGGCCTGGTAGCGCGAGAGCCGGTCCGCCACGTGCGTCCACTGCGCGAGCTGCAGGTGGTGGCCCGGCACGCCCTCGTGGTACCAGGTGGACACCAGGTCGTACACGGGGAAGCGGGTCAGGCCCATCGTGGGCAGCCAGGTGCGGCCCGGGCGGGAGAAGTCCTCGGAGGGGGACGTGTAGTACGGGGCCGCGGGGCCGCCCGGCGGGGCGATGCGGGACTCCACCTCGCGGACGCGCTCGGCGAGTTCGAAGTGCGTGCCGTCGAGGTTCTCGATGGCCTCGTCCATCAGGCCCTGCAGCCAGGCCTGGACCTCGTCCACACCCTCGATGTGGGTGCCGTGCTGGTCCAGGTGCTTGAGCGCCTCCCAGGGGCCGGCGCCCGGGAGGATCTTGGCGGCCTCGGACTTCATCTCGGCCAGCAGCCGGTGGTACTCCGACCAGCCGTAGGCGTAGGCCTCTTCCAGGTCCAGGTCGGTGCCGTTGAAGAAACGGGCCCAGCGGGCGTAGCGCTCGCGGCCCACGGTGTCGGGCCTGCCCTCGACGGCCGGGGCGTACACCGAGCTCATCCAGTCGCGCAGTTCGACGACGGCGGCGCTCGCGCCGGCGGCCGCGGCGTCCAGTTCGGCGCGCAGGGAGTCCGGACCGGCGGAGACGAAGCCCTCGAAGAAGGGCGCTTCGGAGCCGTCCTGGCCGACCCAGGTCGTGAGCTGGCCGATCATGGTCGTGGTGGCGCGGGGGCCACCGTACAGGCCGCGCTCCAGGCCGAGTCCGAGGCTCTCGCGGTAGCCGTCGAAGGCGGCGGGTACGGCGCGCAGGCGCTCGGCGATCGCCGACCAGTCCTCGTCGGTGTCGGCGGGGGTCAGCGAGAAGATCTCACGGACGGAGTGCGCGGGGCTGTGGATGTTGCTGACCGCGCACAGGTCCTCGTCGGCCTCGAGTACGGCGAGCTCGGCGGTGAGGCGCTCGCGCAGCAGCCGGGCGCAGCGGCGTTCGGCGTCGCTGTCGGCGCCGGGCGCAGACTCGGCGGCGTCGAGGCGCGTGAGGGTCTCGCGGATGAGCTCGGCTACGGCCGCACGGCCCGCCGGGGAGAAGTCCGGGAGCTTGCTCGAACTCGCGGCGACACCGAGGTAGGTGCCCGTGATCGGGTCGAGGGCGATGAGGTCGTCGACGTACGCGTCGGCCACCTGGCGAGGCAGCCGCGGTGCACTGCCGTTGTGGAGGGTCTCTGACATGCGGACATCTTCGTATGCGGGACGGGTTCCCGTCATCACCGATTGCCGTCGGACTGCTGACGTGGGCCGGAGCAGGGTCGGCAATGCGTGCGAGAAATCTTCAACCACCTTGCCGGACAAGCGACTTCACGCCCCCGGGGCGTAGACCGCCGGGGGCGTGGCGCGCGTAGCTTGGCCGGATTCCGCCGGAGCCGGCGCCCGGGCAGGGCCCCGGTCCGGGCGGATCGTCACGGGCGGCGGCGCGGAGCCGACTGCTCGTGCGGGCGCTCGTGCGGGAGCTCGCGGGGGTGCTCGTAGGGAAGTTCGTAGGGCAGCCGGGAGCTGACCGGGGTCGCGTCCAGCCGGGCCGTGATCACCAGGGTGCCCTCCTCGATCTGGTAGTCGAGGGGGAGGCCGAGGCCGCGCATGGCGGCGACCATGCCGGTGTTGGAGGCCTGGGTGACGGCGTACACGCTGTCGCATCCGGCCTCGACGGCCATCGCGATGAGCCGGCGCAGCAGCTCGGAACCGATGCCGCGGCGCTGCCAGTCGTCCTCGATGAGCAGGGCGACCTCGGTCTCGTCGCCGTCCCACAGCAGGTGGCCGAGGGCGACGAGCTTCCCGGAGGCGGTGGTCGCGGCGAGAGTGCGGCCGAAGCGGGGGCTCAGCAGGTGGCCGAGGTAGCGGTCGGCGTCGTGGACGGGGCCGTGGTAGCGCAGCGAGAGGGTGCGCTCGGAGCAGCGGTCGTGCATGGCGCGGGCCGCCGGCAGGTCGGAGCCGTCGGCGCGGCGCACGGTGATCTCGTTGCCCTCGGGCAGGGTCAGTACGTCCTGGCTGCGCGGGACGCGGGGGCCGAGCCGGGCGTCGAGCTCGACGAGGGCGCGGGCCCGGGCGAACTCGGTCGGCGTGAAGGGAAGGTAGGGCCGCTCCACGGTGATGGCACCGCCGGAGGGGTCGCGCAGCCGCATGACCGTGGCCTCCAGGACCCCCTCGACCGGGGCGTCCGCGCCGGCGTTGGGGCGGCCGGAGAGGGTGGTCGCCGGGATCGAGTGGATCGTGCAGCGGCCGAGCAGCTGGCGCAGGGCGAGGGGCAGCTCGGCGGCGTCCAGGGCGGTGCGGGTGGCGAGACCGAGGACCCGCGTCGGGGTGTCGACCAGGTCGTGGGCGTCGGCGCGCTCGATCCAGGTGCTGTGGCCGCCGGCCCGGGAGATCGCCCGGGCGAGGTCGGCGGAGGGCAGCTCCTGCGGGGCGCGCAGCAGGAACTCGTCGACCGTGCCGCCCTCGGGGAGCGGGTGCGTCTGGAGGGTCAGGATGTCGACGCGGTTGCGGGCGAGGGCGGTGCAGAGGGCGGCCAGGGAGCCCGGCTCGTCCCGTACGGTCGTGCGCATCCGCCAGAGGGCGGTGCTGCTGGCGGTCGCGGTTGCCGTTGCTGTCGAGGTCGCGCCGGGGCTCGTCGACGGGAGCGGCTCCGGATCGGTGGGGGCTGTGCTCCGCGGCGGGGGCGCATGGCTGTGGCGCCGTGCCCACCACGTGTGGAAGGCCGCCGTCACCAGGAGCACGACGGCCGAGGCCACGAGCAGGACCGGGCCCCTCGGGCCGTGCGCGACGAGATTGGCGATGGCGTCGGCCACCGCGACGGCGCAGAACATTGCGGCGAGTTCGACGACGTCGCGGCGCCAGTGGTGACGGTGGGAACGGTGGGCGGAGGCGGGGTTACGGTCAGTCATGCACACCACTGTGGCGCAGGGGTGTTGCGTGATCACGAACGATCTGTGACCGACTGGTTAAGTGTCCATCTGGCCGATTTCACCCAGTTTTCGGGGCCATTTCCGGATCGGAGGCCGGAGGGGCCGGTGGTTCCGGGGGCTGTGGAGACTTCCGGGGGCAGTCGGAGGCATCTGGATGCTCCCGGGCGTTACTGGCCCACGCGCCCGGGCTGGAGCGTCCGGGTGAAGAGTACGTCCCCTCCCTGACGGCGCAGGCGGACGGTGAGCTCCCCGCTGCCGCCGTCGATGTCGACCTCGCCGTAGTACGGAGGGTTCTCGGACGGTGACATGTTGGCGAAGGGGGCCGACTGCACATAGGCCGTCTCCGGGCCGAAGGTGGCATCGAGCCGCCCGGCCGGGAAGCCGCCGGCACCGATCGGACCGGACACGAACTCCCAGAACGGCGCGAAGTCGGCGAAGGCCGCCCGCTCGGGCGCGTAGTGGTTCGCGGCGGTGTAGTGGACGTCGGCCGTGACCCAGACGGTACCCGTGATGCGCTGGTGCTTGATGTGCCGCAGGAGTTCGGCGATCTGGAGCTCGCGGCCCAGCGGAGCGCCCGGGTCGCCCTGGGCGACGGCTTCGAAGTTCGCGGCCCCGTCGGGGACGACGATGCCCAGGGGCATGTCGGCGGCGATGACCTTCCAGGTGGCGCGGGAGCGGGACAGCTCGCGCTTGATCCAGGCCAGCTGCTCGGGGCCGAGGATGCCGATGGGGTCCTCGGTCTGGGTGCCGGGGGAGTTGGCGTTCCGGTAGGTGCGCATGTCGAGCACGAAGACGTCGAGCAGCGGGCCGTACCGCATCACCCGGTACATCCGGCCCTCGGTGCGGCCTCCGCGCAGGTCGGTGACGGGGAAGTACTCGCCGAAGGCCTGGCGGGCGCGGGCGGCGAGGGTGTCGGCCTCCTTGACGGTGTAGCGGGGGTCGTCGATGAGCTGGCCGGGGTACCAGTTGTTGCGTACCTCGTGGTCGTCCCACTGGGCGAGGACCGGGACCTGGGCGTTGAAGCCGAGCAGATTGCGATCGAGCAGGTTGTAGCGGAAGTTCCCGCGGAACTCGGCGAGCGTCTCGGCGACCTTCGCCTTCTCCTCGGTGGTGACGTTGCGCCAGAGGCTGCCGTCGCGCAGCGGTGCGGTGGCCTTGATCGGCCCGTCGGCGTAGATCGTGTCCCCGCTGAAGAGGAAGAAGTCGGGGTTGCGCAGCCGCATCTCCTCGAAGACGTGGTAGCCGCCGAGATCGGGGTTGATGCCCCAGCCCTGGCCCGCCAGGTCGCCGGACCACAGGAAGCGCACGTCGTGGCGGCGGGAGACGGGGGTGGTGCGGAAGGTGCCGTGGACCGGCGCGGAGCTGCGGCGGGGGTCGTCGGGGTCGGTCAGGACGACCCGGTAGTGGATCTGCCGGCCGGGCGGCAGATCGCGCAGCACGGTGGTTCCGGTGAAATCGCTCGACGGGCCGAGCAGCGGGCCGCGGTGGCGGCGTACGGCGTAGCGGAACGCCTCGCTCGGGGAGGTCTCGACGTACATCCGCGCCAGACGGTCGGAGCGGGTCCACACGGTGGCCGAGTGGGCGGTGATCTCGCCGGACTGGACGCCCCAGAGCGCGCTCGGCCGGCCGGAGCGGGCGAAGGCGGGGACGGCGAGCGCCGGGGCGGCGATCAGCGCGGAGGACAGGGCGAGGGAACCGCCGATGAGGGACCGTCGGGTGTGCGGGATCGATGCCATCGGTACGTCTCCTGGGGCCGGCGAGGACGGGTCGGACCAGCGTGCCGTCGCACACCGGCCCGGCCGCGTCTCCCACGCGAACCGCGGATGAACAGCCGTCAGCCGCTCATTCGTTCATCTGTTCAGGTGTTTGGCCGATTCGGCCGATTCGGCCAACTCGGCCGAATCGGTCGGTCCGGGATCCGGCCCGCCCGGCTCGCCCGGTCCGTCCGGCCTGCACGGTCCGTCCGCGCGGTCCGCCCGGTCCGTCCGCATGGTCCGTCCGCCCGGGTGGGTGGCCCTTCAGGCGGCCACGAGCCGCACGCTGCGGGCCGTGTCCAGCACCACTCGGGACACGAGCGCCGGATCGTCGTTCATCGGGACGTGGCCGCAGCCCGGGAGCCGGACCAGCCGGGCGCCGGGGACGGTGTGCTTGGCGCGGATGCCCTGGCGGCGCAGCAGCAGCCGGTCACGGGTGCCCCAGGCGATGGTGACCGGCAGGCCGGGCACGTCGTCGGTGAACCGTACGGAGCCGCCCGCGGCCAGGGTGTCCTCGAAGCCGGTGGCATCGCGCAGGGCGAGGGTCTCGGCGACGACCGCCTCGGCCGGACGGCGGGACGGGCGGGCGTAGATGGTGCCGGTGAGCGCGGCGCGGCCGGCCGCGGTGCGCGAGAGCCGTCGTACGGCGGGCAGGGGCAGCGCCTTGGCGCCGGCGCGCATCGCGAGGAGGGTGGCGAAGGCGTAGCGGCGCTCGGCCTCGGTCCAGAACCCGGCGGGGGAGAGGGCGGTGACGGAGCGGACGAGGTTGCTCCGGCCCATTTCGAGGGCGAGCAGACCGCCGAGCGAATTGCCCGCGACGTGCGGGCGCTCGACTCCGAGGGCCGTGCAGAGCGCCCCGAGGGCCGGAGCCACGGTCCCCAGGGAGTACGGAACGCCCTTGGGAAGGGGCTCCGAGGCGCCGAAGCCGGGCAGGTCGACGGCGATCACGTCGTGCTCGGCGGCCAGGATGTCGATCACCGGGTGCCAGGCCTGGAGGTGATGGCCGATGCCGTGCAGCAGGAGGAGCGGTTCGCCGGCGCCTTTGCGCTCGTAGGCGACGGTGGTGGGGCGGGGGCCGAGCGGCGAATCGATCGTGAAGGAGACCGTGGCGGTCATGCTGCTCCTCGTCGGTTGGACGCGTGCGAGACAGGATGTCAGTAGTGCCTACCGCCATGATTACCGTCCGGTAGCCCTTGACTACAAGCCTTCCGCGCCTACGAGAACATCCTATGAACGGCTTGATACGTATGCCCGTTCTGCCCGGCAAAGGTATGAGCATTGGTCTTGACCAAGGGGGTGTGCCGTCCTATCGTCGCAGGGATAGTGCAGGAACCTTTAATAAACAAGGGCGCGGAACTGCCGCTGGAACACACGGCGAGTGCAGCGATGGCAGGAGGAGTCAGGGTGGGGACCACGCAGCTCGAAACGGCACCGGAGCCGAAGTACTGGCACCTCAAGACCGTCCTCAGCGAGGCGCTCGACCAGGACTTCGCCGTCGGCGAGGTGCTGCCCAACGAGCGTGAGCTCGCGGCCCGTTTCGGTGTCGCCCGCGCGACGCTGCGTCAGGCGCTGGAGCAGCTGGAGCTCGAAGGCCGGCTGCAGCGCCGCCGCGGTGTGGGTACCACCGTCGCCCCGCCGCGTGTCGGTGTCGCCGTGGGCAGCGCGCAGCACAGTTGGCCCGGCGAGAGCGGCGACGGCTGGGAGCCGGTCGACGCGGCCGAGACCCTGCCGACGGCCGCGGTGCTGAAACTCCTGGGTACCGGGGGCGCCTTCGCCGCCGACCAGCCGGTGCACACGGTGCGCCGGACCCGGGTCACCCACGGCCAGGCCGTCGCCGCCGAACTGCTCTACGTCCCCGCCGCGTCCGTGCCCGGACTCCCCGCCATCGAGGCCCCGGCCGGACCGGCCCGCGCCCGCGCCGTCCTGCGCGAACTGCAGCGGCTGGTGCTCGACGGCCAGGACCGCTCGGTGGAGCTCGGCTCGGCCCGCGCCGACGACGCCAAGGAACTGGACCGCCTGCCCGGCGCCCCGGTGCTCCTGGTCACCACGCGCTACTTCACCACCGCGGGCACGGCGGCGGTCTCGGTGGCCACCTACCGCGCGGACACCTGCCGCCTCACCTTCGGTGACTCGGGCAACGTCGAGATCACCCACGAGCCGCGCGTCGCCTCCTGACGCCGCCCGGGGCGGCTTCGGTCCCCGATCCTTCCGAGCACGCGGACCCGGCTGCGGCCGGGCCCCAGCAGTGGCTGGGGCCCGGCCGCAGCCGCGTGGACGGGAGGGCGCGGGGCGGGGTCAGCGGCGGGCCGTGACCGTCTTCTCCACCGCGAAGAGCTCCTCCTCGACGTGGTCCAGCGCGAGCCGGAGGGCGCCGGTCGCCACCGCGGCCTCGCCGAGCATGGACTGGGCCACCCTCGGCGGGCGCAGGCAGTAGCGCTCCAGCTCCTGGCGGAGGGGCTCCAGGACCCCGTCCAGACCGGCCGCCCAGCCGCCGACGACCACCAGCTCCGGATCCATCGCCAGGACCAGCGCCGCCACGTCGTGCACCAGCCGCTGCAGGAACCTTTCCACGGCGGCCACCGCCCGCTCGTCGCCCCGCTTGGCCATCGCGAAGACCTCGGCGACGGCAGCCTCGTCCAGCGGATGCAGCGGCTCACCGGTGGTCGACAGCAGCCGCTCGGGCGTGACCTCACGGCCCAGCAGGTGCAGGGCGCCGATCTCGCCGGCCGCCCCGCCGAAGCCCCGGTGCAGCCTGCCGCCGATCAGCGAGCCGGCGCCGGGGCTGAGCCCGGCCATCACGAACACCATGTCGCCGGTGTCCCGCGCGGCGCCCTTCCAGTGCTCGGCGACCGCTGCCGCATTGGCGTCGTTCTCGACCTGGACCGGGCAGCGGAAAGAGCGCCGCAGCCGTTCACCGAGCGGCAGTCCGGTCCAGCCGGGCAGCGCGGTGCCGAGGCGGACCGTGCCGTCCGCCTCCACGATCCCGGGGCTGCCGACACCTACCGCCCGCAGCGAGTCCCGTGGCACGCCGGCGCGGCGCAGCAGATCGGCGACGGCCGCACGTACCCGCTCCAGCCGCTCATCGGCGGACGCCGTCTCCGCGACGTCCTTGGTACCGGCACCGACGACGCGTCCGTCCAGCCCGGACAGCAGCACCGCGATCCGGTGCGAGCCGATCTCGATGCCCAGCAGGTGCCCCGCCTCGGTCCGGAAGCGGAACCGCCTGGCCGGGCGGCCCTGCCGCCGCGCGCCCTCCTCCGCGTCCGCCTCGACGACGAGCCCGGTCCCGATCAGCCCCTCCACGACACCCTCGACGGTCGGCCGGGAGAGCCCCGTCAGCCGTGTGAGGTCGGTGAGGGTCGGCGATCCGGCCGTCCGCAGTGCGCGCAGCACCACGGCGGAATTGATCCGCCGGAGCAGAGAGGGGTCCCCGCCGGTCAGCTGCCCCAACGTGTGTCCTCCCAGGTAGCGAGCTTGTCAGCCGGATCGTACTGCCCGCCCGCTGCGTCGGCGAGAAGCAGCCCCCCATCGGCCGGAAGCAGACCTTCCCTCATGCGGGAGAGACGAACCCCGACTCGTACGCCGTGATCACCGCCTGCGTCCGGTCCCGCGCCCCCAGCTTCGCCAGGATCGCGCTGACGTGGGACTTGACCGTCTCCGTGCCGATGATCAGCTCGGAGGCGATCTCCACGTTGGTGAGCCCCCGCGCCATCAGCCGCAGGACCGCCTCCTCCCGCTCGGTCAGGGCGGCCCGCTCCAGCGCCGCCCGGGCCTGCCGGTTCCCGTACTCTGCGGCCAGGGCCCGCACGGCCGCCGGGAAGAGCAGCGTCTCGCCCTCCGCCACCAGCCGTACCGCGTGCACGATCTCCGAAGGCCTGGCCCGCTTCAGCAGGAAGCCGTCCGCTCCCGCCCGCAGCGCCTGGTAGACGTACTCGTCGTTCTCGAAGGTGGTCACCACGAGGATCTTCGGCGGGGAGTCCACCGTCCGCAGTACCGCACGGGTCGCCTCGATCCCGTCGAGGAGCGGCATCCGCACGTCCATCGCCACCACATCCGGCCGCAACTGCCGGACCAGCGGGATCACGGAGGCCCCGTCGGCCGCCTCACCCACCACCTCGATGTCGGGCTGGGCATCCAGGACGGCGCGCAGACCCGCACGCACCAGGGGTTCGTCGTCGACGAGCAGTACGGTAACCGGCATCCGGTCAGCGTATTCGCTCCAGCGGCAGCCGGGCGCGCACTCTCCAACCGCCGTCGTACAGCCCGGTTTCGGCCTCTCCGCCGAGCAGCGCGGCCCGTTCCCGGATCCCGCGCAGGCCACTGCCGCCGCCGACCGTGACCCCGGGGCGTTCCGGCAGCGGGTTCGTCACCTCCAGGTCCAGCCGGCCCGCGGCCATCTCCACCCGAATGCGCACCGGCACCGGGCCGCAATGACGCAGTACGTTGGTCAGTGCCTCCTGCAGGATCCGGTAACCCTCCCGGGTGACCGGTTCCGGCAACTTCTCCAGCGGTCCGGTCAGTTGCGCGTCCACCGCGGAGCCGGAGGCCCGGGCCGACTCCAGGAGCCGGTCGGCCTCCGCCAGCGTCGGCCACTGTGACGGCGGCTGCCCCGACTCCCGCAGCACCCCCAGCACCCGTTCCAGATCCTCCAGCGCGGCCCGGCCCGTCTCCTCGATCGCACACAGTGCCCGGTCGGTGAAGGCGGGATCACCCGCGGCGCGCGCCGCACCCGCCTGTACGACGGCCACGGTGAGCGCGTGCCCGATGGAGTCGTGCAGTTCCCGCGCGATGCGGGTGCGCTCCAGCAGCTGCTCCGTGCGTGCCTCCAGTGCGGTCAGCCGTTCGGCGGCGGACGGGCTGAGCAGGCGGGTGGCGGCCGCGGTGATCAACTCGCCGAGCACGGCCACGATGGCGATGAGGACGACCAGCGGCACGGGCACGAGCAGTGCGGCGGCCCACCGCCCGGGCACGAACGGCAGGAAGTCGTCCGGACCCAGGGGATGTCCGATGGCTATCGCGACGAGCTCCACGGCCATCGCCGACAGCCAGACCGTGGCGCCGAACGCACCTACCGCGATGACCATCCGCGTCTCCAGCCACAGCACGGTTCGCCAGCGGTCCCCCCAGTGGGCCGACGGAGCGAGGCTTATGGCGCTGTCGGAGGAGCCGCGGTCGTGCGGTGTGAGCAGGAACTGTGCCTGAAGACCTTCCGCCAGTCGCACCCAGGGCACCAGCCCGAACGGCAGGACGAGCAGCAGCGGCACCCAGGGCCACCGGGGCATGACGAACATCCATACCGCCAGCAGAAGCAGCGGCACGCAGAGGTGCAACCAGCGTGAATAGGTCACCGGTTGGAACGGGGCGCGCAGCAGTCGGTTCATGACTCCATGGTGGCAGCGCCCTGTTCGCGGCCGTCTCCCCCACGTGGGGGAGACGACACCCTCGCATGGGGGAGGGACGGGGGCGGGGCCGGCGGCGAGTCTTGAGCCATGAACAGCATCGAGATCCGAGAACTCACCAAGCGATACGGCACCCACCGTGCGGTAGACGGCCTCACCTTCGATGTCCTGCCAGGGCGGGTGACCGGTTTCCTGGGCCCCAACGGCGCGGGGAAGTCCACCACGATGCGCCTGCTCCTGGGTCTGGACCGGCCCACATCCGGCACGGCCACGATCGGCGGCCTGCCCTACCGGGACCTGACGGACCCGCTGCACCGGGTGGGGGCCCTCCTCGACGCCCACGCGGCCCACGGCGGCCGCACCGCCCACGACCACCTCCGCCTGCTCGCCGCGGCCGGCCGGATCCCGATGCGCCGGGTGGACGAGGTCCTGGAGCAGACCGGCATGGCCTCCGTCGCGAAGCGGCGGGTCAAGTCCTTCTCGCTCGGCATGCGCCAGCGCCTCGGTATCGCCGCCGCTCTCATCGGCGACCCCGGAGTGCTCCTGCTGGACGAGCCCACCAACGGCCTCGACCCCGAGGGCATCATCTGGATCCGCGAGCTGATGCGCTCCCTCGCCGCCGAAGGACGCGCCGTCCTGGTCTCCAGCCATCTGATGTCGGAGACGTCGGCGCTGGCCGACCACCTGGTCGTGCTCGGCAAGGGCAAGCTCCTGGCCGACAGCTCGATGGAGGCGTTCATCGACGCCCGCAGCACCCCGAGAGCGCGCCTGCGGACCTCCGACCCGGTCCGGCTGCGGGCCGCACTGGCCCGGGACGGCTTCGAGCTGGTGGCCGCGGACGACGGGCGATGGAGCGTCGAAGGCATACGGGCCGGGCAGCTCGGCGGCCTGGCCGCCCGTGAGGGGGTTCCCCTGCTGGAACTGTCCGACGAACGCGCCTCGCTGGAGCAGGCCTACCTCGACCTCACCGCCGATCACGCGCAGTTCAGCGCGGCCCACTGACCGTCCGCCCGCTCCCCTACCCTCTGGAGGCTCCCCATGAGCGCCGCACTGCCCACAACCCCCGTACTGCACTCGGAATGGATCAAGATCAGGTCTCTCCGGGGCACCTTCTGGTCGCTGATATCCGTCCTCGTCCTCACCGTGGGCATCCAGGCGCTGGTGGCAGCGGCCCTGGGCCGGGCCGGGGAGGGCAGCATGGGGGACGACCCGCTCCTCGCGGCCTTCTACGGAATCAACTTCGGCCAGATAGCGGCCATCGCCTTCGGGGCCACCGCCTTCTCCGCCGAGTTCCACAACGGAGCCCTGCGCACCAGCCTCACCGCTGTGCCCGACCGTACGCGGTTCTACTTGTCGAAGATCTCGATGCTGGGCGCGCTCGCCCTCGTGGCCGGTCAGCTCGCGGGATTGCTGACCTTCGTGGCCGGACAGTCGTTCATGGGCCCCGACGCCCTTGAGCTGGGCGACCCCGGCACCGTGCGGGCCGTTGTCGGTTGCGGTCTCTACCTGACGCTCATGACGCTGTTCGCGGCCGGACTCACGGCGGTGCTGCGCAGCGGGGTGGCCGTGCTGAGCATTCTCATACCCTTCGTCGTCATGGTGTCCTTCATCGTGGGCGCGGCGGCGACCGGGGTGGGGCAGTTCATGCCGGACCGGGCCGGACAGGCGATGATGCGCAGCCAGCAGTACGGCGACTTCGGTCCGTGGGCCGGGCTCGGAGTGCTGGCGCTGTGGGCGCTGACCGCGGTGCTGGGGGGCTGGCTGGCGGTGCGCCGCCGGGACGCGTGACGCCGGGCCAGTTGTCAGTGGCCCTCGGGATACTGACGGTATGACCACGGCAGAGCACCTCGACACGATCGACCGGCTCCGGGCGAGGGAGTTCCCGCCCGAGCCGGTCCGGACCGGAGGAAACAGCAGCGGCCCGGGATTCCACCTGGTCCAGCTCGCCCGGACGCGGGGCTTCTGGGACGACGACGGTTCGGGCCGGATCGAGGCAGCCGACCAGATCGGCGCCGAGTACGGGGCGCTCGCCCAGGCCGCGGCCGACCGGTGGGGGGAACCGCAGGTCTTCAGCCTGGGGACGCTGAGAGACCGCGGATTCGCCGGGGAGGAGATACCGCAGCCGTGGGACGAGCTGGGCCACAGCACCGACCACGTGCACCTGTGGCGCGTCGGCGCCCACTGGCTGGTGGCCTACGTGGCGCAGTGGGCCGACGAGGACCCCTACCAGCTGATGGCAGGGGTCACGGTCACCGACCCGCCCTAGAGATTCTGTTGGCCGGTAGGCCGCGTCGGCCCCGGCCGGTCCTCGTCCGCCTCGGCGGCCGTGCGCAGGCGGGCGTACTCCTGGGCCATGGACTCGGCGGTCCAGTGGGCGTTGAGACCGCTCGGGTTGGGGAGGGCCCAGACGCGGGTGGAGCCGATGGTCCGCTCCTGGGGGCCGATCTGTGCCTTCTTCTCGCCGAAGGCGGTGCGGTAGGCCGTGACGCCGACGACCGCCAGCCACTGAGGGCGCAGCAGTTCCACCTTGGCCGTCAGGATGCGGCCCCCCTCGCGGAATTCCTCGGCGCTCAGCTCGTCGGCGCGGGCCGTGGCCCGGGCCACGACGTTGGTGATGCCGAGACGGTAGGTCAGCAGCTCTTCCTGCTCGGCGGGGGCGAGGCGGCGCGGGGTGAAGCCCGAGAGGTGCAGGACCGGCCAGAACCGGTTGCCGGGGCGGGCGAAGTGGTGGCCCGTCGCGGCGGAGAGGAGTCCGGGGTTGATTCCGCAGAAGAGCACACGCAGACCGCCCGCGACCACGTCCGGGAGGACGCGGTCGCGGGCGGCGTTCAGCTCGTCGGGGGTCAGAGGATCGACCCCGGCGCGTACCCGGCGGCCTCCGGGTGCTGCTTGGCGATCGCCTCGATACGGGAGACCACCACCGCGACCTGGTCGCCCGCGGCGCCCGTGAACGACAGCTTGTCGGCCATCAGGGCGTCGAGCTGGGCCCGGTCCAGCGGCATCCGCTCGTCGGCGGCCAGCTTGTCCAGCAGCTCGTTGCGTTCGGCGCCCTGCTCGCGCATGGCGAGCGCGGAAGCCACCGCGTGCTCCTTGATGACCTCGTGGGCGGCCTCGCGGCCCACGCCGGCCCGCACCGCGCCCATCAGGACCTTGGTGGTCGCGAGGAAGGGCAGGTAGCGGTCCAGCTCGCGGGCGACGACCGCCGGGAAGGCGCCGAACTCGTCGAGGACCGTCAGGAAGGTCTCCAGCAGGCCGTCGAAGGCGAAGAAGGCGTCCGGCAGGGCCACGCGGCGGACCACGGAGCAGGAGACGTCGCCCTCGTTCCACTGGTCGCCGGCCAGCTCGCCGGTCATCGAGGCGTAGCCGCGCAGGATGACCATCAGGCCGTTCACACGCTCGCAGGAGCGGGTGTTCATCTTGTGCGGCATAGCCGAGGAACCGACCTGGCCGGGCTTGAAGCCCTCGGTCACCAGCTCGTGGCCGGCCATCAGGCGGATGGTCTTGGCGATCGACGACGGGGCGGCGGCCAGCTGCACCAGCGCGGTGACCACGTCGTAGTCGAGCGAGCGCGGGTAGACCTGGCCGACCGAGGTGAAGGCCTGGGCGAAGCCGAGGTGGGCGGCGATCCGCTGCTCCAGGTCGGCCAGCTTGGCGGCGTCGCCGCCCAGCAGGTCGAGCATGTCCTGGGCGGTGCCGACCGGGCCCTTGATCCCGCGCAGCGGGTAGCGGCCCAGCAGGTCCTCAAGGCGGGCGTACGCCACCAGCAGCTCGTCGGCCGCGGTCGCGAAGCGCTTGCCCAGGGTGGTGGCCTGCGCGGCCACGTTGTGGGAGCGACCGGCCATGACCAGCTCGGCGTGCTCGCCGGCCAGCTTGCCGAGGCGGGCGAGGACGGCGACCGTGCGGTCCCGGGCGAGCTCCAGCGAGAGCCGGATCTGCAGCTGCTCGACGTTCTCGGTCAGGTCACGGGAGGTCATGCCCTTGTGGACGTGCTCGTGACCGGCGAGGGCGTTGAACTCCTCGATGCGGGCCTTCACGTCGTGCCGGGTGACCTTCTCGCGCTCGGCGATGGAGGCGAGGTCGACGGTGTCGAGGACGCGCTCGTAGTCGGCGAGGGCCTCGTCCGGGACCTCGATACCGAGGTCCTTCTGGGCGCGCAGCACGGCGAGCCACAGCCGCCGCTCCAGCGTCACCTTGTACTCGGGGGACCACAGGACGGCGAGCTCCGCGGAGGCGTAGCGGCCGGCCAGGACATTGGGGATGCGGGGCTTGGCAGTCACGTGGAGGGAGCATACCGGCTATCCAGGCCGGTCCCGCAGCGTCCACTGCGTCCATGGGTTGCCTGATCAGAGGTCTGTGATCCACCCCCGTCCTCACCGTCTGTGAGACGCGTGTGAGACGGGGCGGCCCCGGGCGGTGACGCAAACACCGACCCAGGGCCTTGATCCGGACCTTCGCATCAAGGAGACCGAACCCATGCAGGACCGTACACGCCAGCCGGACGCGGACACCCGCGCCCTGCTCCAGCAGATCGCCGCACGCCTCACCGCCGAGCGACCCCAGCACCCCATGCGGGCCAGCCTCCGCGAGGCCCTCGCCCTCACCTTCGCCGCCCGGCGCCACGGCTACGGCACCGCCCGGGCCACCCGTGCCGAGGAGCTCCTCCTCGCCCACGCGCCCGCCGTCGAGAAGGGCACCACCCGCAGCCAGTACGCCGCCGAGCTCCGCCAGGCCGCAGGCGGTGACCGATGAACAGCACGCCCTTCGACCCGCTGCACACCCCGCAGGCCTCCGGCTGGACGCCCTCCCTCGACGTCGCACTCGAAGCGGCCCGCGAGACCCTCGCCGAGCAGCAGGCCGCCAACATCTACGACGACCGGGCCATGCTCGGCGCAGCCGTCCGTCTGGAGATCGCGCTCCGGCACCTCCTCGACGCGTACGACGCCGAGGCCGGCCGATGACCGCGGCCCGCACGGTCACCGTGCCCACCCTCGACCACGGCCCCGTCACGATCCCTGAACCGTCCTGGTGCACCGGCCACGCCGGCCCGCCGGACGTCTTCGGCGACGTCCACCACACCGGGCCCGAGCACGTCGTCCGCTACGGCGACGGGATCGCCCTGCGCGCCGAGCTCGTCGCGTTCCCGTACGGCGAGACCCCGGTACCCGCGAGCGTCCACGTCGAGCTGCACGTGCCGGACGTCACCCTCGACCCGCCCGGCCTCGAAGGCCTCGCCACGGTCCTCGTCGAGCAGGCGGCCGAGCTCCGCCGACTGGCGCTGCGCCTGGCCGTGCTCCGCGCGGGAGGTGCGTGGTGACGACTCCCACGGCTGTCGCAGAGCGGCGCGTCAGGGTGCGCCAGCTGGCGCAGGGCGGCGCATCCTCTCGCGAGATCGCCAAGGAGGTTGGGGTCTCGAAGGACACCGTGCTCCGCGACCTCGCCCAGCCCGACGACATCGCCACGGCGCGCGCTGCGCTGCGGGCGGAGAAGCTGGCGCACGCCGAGGAAGCGGTGCGCCAGGCAAGCGTCGCAGCTCAGGCCGTGATTGACGCACGGCCGTCGCACCAGATCACCGACGACGAGACAGCCCGTCGCTGGTGGGGCGCACTCCGCGCCGCAGCCGACGCACTCGCGGCGCAGGCCGACGCCTTCGCCGAGTGCTACCCCTGCGCCACCGGCTGACTGGCGCGTCTCGTGCTGCTCGCTGTGCTCTTCGCCGCGGCGGCCGCCGGCGGGTTCGCGGGGCTCTGCCTCGCGGGCCCGTCCCGCGCCCGCGGCCTGTACGCACTCCCCGCCCTCGGGACGTGCGCCCTCATTCTGCTGCTCGCCGCGCTCGGCGCGGCCCTCCTCTGAGGACCCTCATGAACTTCCCCACGTACGGGATCGTCTCGCTCGGCGGCGTGACCGTCGGCCTTTCCCTCCTCGGCTGGGAGATCACCCGCTGGTGGCCCGGCGCCAAGCAGGCCGGCAAGCCGAAGCACCTCCTGAAGCTCCTCCCGTTCCTCCTCGTCTGGCTGTACGGGATGCTCCTCATCCTGTCCGCCGGCGGCCTGCTCGGCGCGGGCGCCGACTGGTCCCTGTGGGGCTCCTCCGCCATCGGTGACGCGGTCCTGGAGTACGGAGTCGGCGGCGACACCCCGGACGTCACCCGCTCCTCGAACCTCGTTCTCAGCCCCGGCGGGCACGCCGTCGTCATCATCGCCACCGTGGTCCTGATCGCGGTGTGGACGAAGCGGCGGGGCTTCAACTGGATGATCGTGCGCGCGATCATCTCCGGGATCAGCCTCGGCCTGGCCTCCGGTGTCGCGGGCGTGGCCGGGTACGTCCTCTCGCCGGTCGTCTCGGCCGCCGGAGACGCCGTGGCCGGCCTGCTGTGACCGGCCCCCGCCCGTCCCGCCTGGCTGTGCTTCAACACCGTCTCGCGGTCGGCAACGGCCGGCTGCTGGAGTCCCCCGCCCGCTGGTTCGACGTGCCCACCCTCGGCGCTCTGGTGGTCCGGATCGCCGCGCCCCTTGGGGGTGCCGTCTTCTACGGGCTGCTCCTCGGCCGGGCCCCGCAGTTCATCTACGCCGTGCCCGTCGCGTGGCTGGTGGCCGTGTGGTGGCTGTCCGATTCGTCCGCCACTCCCCCGCCACCACCGGAGGCCCCTCTCGGCGACGTTTACGCAGATGAGCGCGTCGAAGTCGACCGCATCGAGAGGGGGCCGGGGGAGGGGTTGACGATCATCTACCCGGTCCGGGCGGAGGTGAACGAACGATGATCCAGCGCCTGTTGACCTGCCTGCGCGCGGAGTACTGCGAGGCCTGCGGCTGGTGGATGAAGCCCTTCTGCGGACACTGACCCACCCTTCTGCAACTGGTTGCACACTGGGCCCCCGACGCGCAGGAATCGCGTCGGGGGCCCAGTGTTGCCCGGCCCGGCCGTGTTCCGCCGTGACCACGGACGGCCAGGGGTTCAGCAGCTGGGGGCTATACCGGCGGGCGGCCGGGGGTCGGCGTGGGCGGCGGTGACGGCAGCGCAGGGCCGGGGTTCGGCGGCATCTTCGGGCTTCCAGATCCGTGCTTACCCATCTTCAGCTTCCTTCCGTTGAGTCCGTAGATTCCGAGCGGGGGGAACAGGTCGACGCGGGTCGGGTAGCCGGCCTCGGCGCAGGGGATGCACAGCAGGTCCCGTACGTGGCTGTGTTCTGTGGTGCGGACGGCTTCGACCAGTTCGACCCAGCAGGCTTCACAGACGACGACGTCGGTCGTCGATGTCACGTACTCGGTGGTGATCACCACAGGTCCCGGTCGAGGGTGTAGCCGGCCGCCTCGATCGCGGCGATGGTCCGCTCGATGTCGCCGTGGGACCGCCGACCGGGGTCCGGGCGTTCCGGGATGTGATGGACGAAGCCACCCAACCGGGCGCATAGGTCGGCGTAGAGCGGGGTGTGCAGGATGAGCGCATGCCAGCCCTCATCGACGACCCGCGACGGCACGAGGGGCTCTGTACTGGCGGCTGCGGTGGCCAGGAACGCGAGCGCGTCCACCACGATGCGACTGGCAATGTCAGGCTCCATCCCGGGGTTGTTGTCCAGGACGGTATGCATCGCCGCGTTGAAGTCGGCGTCGCTGAGCAGGGCGCGCGGGTTGGTCGGCCTGAGGGCCAGCGCTCCGGGCGGAGGCGGCTTCTGCGGGCCAGTACCGCATGCAGCGGTCATCAGGTGCTCCTCGGTGGTGAGTTCCGATGGTGCGAGGGGCCCGCCCCGGGCGCCCGACAGAGGCGTTGAGGCAGGGACAGAGGGGTGGGGATCAGGTGATCCCGTGGCGGCCGCCGTGAGGGCAGCCCGGGGCGTGAACCAGGGCTCCGCCCTCTGGGCCGCCGAGTGGCAGGGGCTCGGCGCCGCACGAGCACGGTTCCGGGGGCGGGACGTCGCGCCGCTGCCAGGTGACCTCGTCGGTTGTCACGCCCACGCCTCGATGTTCGCGACGGCCGTGGTCGTCTCCCGGCCCCCGCGAGGCGGCCGGATGTAGGCGATGTCCTGCCAGCGGCCATAGCCCACTTCCTCGTGGACGACCGCCATGAGGACGCCCCGCCTGCCGGACGCGATGTCCCGAACCGGCCGGTACAGGAGGGGGTGGGGAAGGTGTTCGTTCGCGTCGCGCGGGGTGGCCATGCCGGGGGCTCCCTACCGTCGTCAGCGGATGGTGTTCAGAGCGTGACGAGGGGCGCCGCACGGTCGCCACGAATGTGCACCGATGTTCACGGTCAGGCCCGATTCGGACGACGTTGAAGACGTCCTCTTGACCACTCAACCTGCGGCCATGACTGTGGTGTTCATCCGTGCACAACCCGAGCAACGGAGGACACCATGGCGCTAGATTTCGTGGGCATCGACCCGAACAGCAGCGACGGCGAGAGCCCTACCGTGTGGGTCGACAAGGAACACAAGGAGCTCGTGTTCCAGGGGTGGAAGCCCAGTCCTGAGCTGGAGGCCGAGTGCGCTGCCCTGGAACTCCCTGGCCACGGGGCCGGCATTCCCGAGGGGGAAGCCGTGGTGCGGATCCCCGCGCGCATGGTGCACATGATCAGGGAGGCCTGCGATGCCCTTGAACGTCCCTAGCTGGCCCGACCTCCTCGGCTCCGCCGAGCACTCAGTCGTCCACCTGGAGACTCGCGACGCGTACGCGGTCGACTACGAGACCGGCCCGTTCGCGGACTGGCGAGCAGGCCACCGCCACGACCCAGCCGACCCGGCGGCGTGGTGGCGACCCTGGCTCGACCTCATCTCGGCCACCGTCGCCCGCGGTGTCACCGTGCGACGGGCCCGTATCGTCTCGGAGCCCGTCAGCGAGTACACCCAGTTTCTGTACGACGGGACGTTCACGAACATCTCCGCCGGAGAAGACGTGCGCTGGCTACCTCGGCGGCGAGCCAGTGACATCGCCCTGCCCGGCAACGACTTCTGGCTCATCGACGGGCGCCTCATCCGCTGGAACCACTTCACCGGGGACGGGGCGTCAGCCGGCGGCGAGATGAGCGAAGACCTGGCCGCGGCGAAGCTGTGCGCGGAGGCCTTCGAGACCGTCTGGGCCCGCGCGATCCCGCACGACAGTTTCGAGATCAGGTAGGCGGAGCCCAGCTCATGTCCGTATCCCCGTCATCCGCGGCGCAGGCGGCCCGCCGCAGCGTGGCTCACCGCCTGCGTGAGCTGCGCGCGGAGGCGGGTCTCAGCGGCAGTGAGCTGGGCAACCGCTGCGGCTGGACGCACTCCAAGTCGTCCCGCATCGAGAACGCCCGCACGCCACCGACCCCGGACGACATCCGCCGTTGGTGTGAGGCCTGCAACGCGGCCGGCCAGGCGCGGGACATCATCGCCCAGTCGCAGAACGCCGAGTCGCTCTACACCGAGTGGCGGCGCCGGGCCCGCAGCGGCCTGAAGCAGCTACAGCACAGCTACGTCCCCCTGTTCCGGTCCACCCGCTTGTTCCGCGTCTACTCCGCGACGCTCCTCCCGCACTTCGTGCAGACCGAGGGGTACGCAACAGGGCTGCTCACCGCTATCAGCGAGTTCCGGGAGATCCCCAACGACGTCGCCGAGGCCGTTGCCGCACGCATGCAGCGCAACCAGATCCTGCGCGAGCCCGGCCGCCGATACGTCCTCCTCGTCGAGGAGTCCGCGCTCCGCCACCAGCTCGCCGACGCCGAGGCCATGGCTGCCCAGCTCGGTTACCTGATGACCGTGGGCGCCATGCCGGCCGTCAGCCTCGGCATCATCCCCATGGGCATCCCGCAGCGCGCCCAGTGGCCGCTGGAGACGTTCCACATGTACGACGACACTCTCGTGTCCGTCGAGCTGCTTTCAGCCCGTGTCACGGTCACCCAGCCAAGCGAGATCGCCCTCTACGAGAAGGCGTTCGCCGGGCTCCAGCAGATGGCGGTGTACGGGGCCGACGCGCGGGCGCTGATCGTAGGGGCGGTCGCCGCCCTGCGGTAACTGCTCCTCCCTGGGCGCTCGACCTTTCCAATACGACTGCGCTCTGGATAGGTTCCGCCAATGAGGGACAGAACCATGATCGCGGCTGGGGTGGCATTGGTCGTGCTGGCACCTGCGGTCGCCGGGGCGTTCGCCGGCGTCAAGACCAGCAACGCAGTGTTGGCGATCGCGGCCGGTGCGGTCGCCGGGGCTGGAGTCATCCGCGGCGTGCATCACCTGAAGCGTGAGTTCCGGGATCTGCAATGGCGTTTTCGGGGCATCCACATCATCAACCGGAGCGAGCTCACGCCGGAAGCCAAGCAGGATCTGTGTGATCAAACCCTGCCGACGACGTCTACTTGGGAGGACGTGTACCGCCTGCGTCAGGTGACGCGCCTCGCTATCTTGGAGCAGGCGGCAGACAATACGGCGTCGATCGTGCTGACCATCCTCGGGCTCGCCGCTGGGACCGCAGCCAGCGTGTGGTCGGTCTGGATCTGACCGCTCACCTGTCCAGCAGCGCCTCATCAAGGCCCGGCACCTCGGTCTTCAGCCGCTCGATGACGGCCGCGAGCGGGGCATTGAACACCTCGCGGGCCTCAGCGATCAGGGACCGGTCACCGTTCAGGGCCAGCGCCAGGATGGTGGCGGCCATGCGGCCGGGCCGGACGGCTGTAGCGGTGCCCTCACCCATGACTGCGACGTGGGCGGGGAAGGTCTGCGCGCGGAAGCCGTAGGCACCCGACGGCCACGCCTGCTCGGCAGTCGTACGGACCGGGACGCCCCGGCCCTGTGCCAGCTCGGCCTGGCCCTCGGCCTCAACCGCGGCCCTTGCCACGCTCTTCAGCTCGTCATTGATCCGGACGGCCTGCTCGGCCACCTCGTGAATCCGGGCGGTGCGGGTGGCGGTGACGGCAAGCAGGTTCTCCAGCGCGGCCACAGCGTCCCGTACAGCGTCGATGACGGGCTGCGTGTCGTCCGTAGAGATCAGCTTGCGGGCGGCGGCACCGATGGCCTTCGCGCGAGCGTCCCGGTCCGCGCCCACGGCGGCGGCGAGCTTGCGCTCCGCGGCCTCGACGCGGAGGCCGGCGAGCTCGGCGAGCTGACGTTGCGCGAGGATCTGCTCCCCGGTGACGTCCTCGTCGCCCTCGCGTACACGCTCGGCCAGGGCCTCGACGACCTCGGCGGCCTGCTCGGCCTCGGTACGGGCGGTGTCCAGGCCCTCACGGGCCTCGTCGGGGGTCATCACGCCGCCCCCTGCTCGGCGCGCTCGGCCTCGTAGCGGGCGACCCGCGCCTGGCGTGCCTCGCTGAGGCGGCTCCAGCCGGGGGTACCGAACAGGGCCGCGTCGCGGGCGAGGCCGGCGGTGAACCGCTCGCGCTCGGGTGCGGCGGCCTCGTCGGCGGCCTGCTGCCTGCGGGTCTGATCCGCGTGGATCGCGGCCAGCAGGTCAGGCCGCGGGCGCTGATCCTGGGTCCTCTGTTCGGTCATCGTGCGTCTCCTCGCCGTAGCGGTAGCGGTAGCGGTAGCGGTAGCGGTCGAGGTCGCGCTGTGTTGTCACCCACGTCCGGCCGACCCGCCAGGCGCTGAGCCGACCGGACCCCAGGAGATAGGTAGCCCAGCGTCTGGAGCAGCCGAGCACCCGTGCAACCTCACTCGCCCCGAGCGTGGCTGAGTCGCCGATCACGCTTCCTTCAGAGGAAGTTGCAGGTGAGGGGGTGGGGCCCTGGGCGCCCGCGTCGAGGGCTCGCAGGAGGTCGCGGGCCTCGGGGGTCAGCGCACCGCCCGAGGTCCGCGTACGGGCCGACAGGTACAGGGCCGTGGCCGCGAACACGGTGGACGTGAGCCGGGCCGGTACGACGACCGACCCGTCGGGCAGGACCCGCGGCCCGTCAGGCGCCGACACCGGAGACCTGCCCGCCAGCCAGGGCGCCGAGCACCCGCGGCCAGTCCTCCGGCCACCAGCAGGCGGTCTCCATGCCGTCGGGGAAGCGCTCCACGGGCGGCTGACGGTCTCCGCGACGGCGGCCGGTCCGCAGCCACACCAGGAGCACGCGCGGCCCGTTGGTGAGGATCAGCGACGGGTCACCGGGGCGGGAGTTCACGCCGACCTGAAGGTAGGCCTGCCACCCGAGCTTGCGGGCCTGCGTGATCACGCGGTCGTTCCATTCGAGCTGAGCCAGGGCGAGCTTCATGAGTCCTCCGAGAGGGGACGCGCGCGGGTGCGCACGAGGGTGGGTCGAACCGGGTCGGCGCGCCGTCAGGCGGGGGTGTTGTCGTGGATCTGCTGTCGGGTGAGGTCGAGGGCGGCGAGGAGTTCCAGGTGGTCTTCGTCGGTGCGGGTCCAGCCGCCGAGGCCAGCGGCGACGTGGACGAGGACGTCGTGTTGGGTAGCTCCGGCTTGCCAGAGTGCGTGGGCGTCTTGGGTGAGTTGTTCGAGGCGTTGGGCGAGGTCGCTCACGGGATGCTCCTGGGGTCTGCGGTACCGGGCTGTCCCCTGTCCTCTCCCTAGGGAGAGAGGGGGAGAGGACAGGTGCCAGGATCGGCGGGAGTGCAGGTGGGGACAGGCGAGGGGACGGGCCTGACCTGCTGTTTTCGTAATTCGAGGGACAGGTGAGGACAGGCCCAGGACAGGTGCGGGAGTCGATTCGGAAGGGGGCAGCTTTTTTAGGACAACTCGGACTCTTGCCGGGCGGCCTTGACGCGCTTCACCACCTCGGCCATTGGGCTGCTTCCACCGGGCAGGCTGATCTGGCGCTGGTCCGCCCACCTTTTGAGTGCGTCGCGGCCGAGGCCCCCGGGAACGCCGGCGGTCAGGAGGTGGTCCACGTAGCTCTGAATCACCATGTCCTGCTGCCGGACTGCGCCGCCGTCGGTGAGTTCGTGGCGGGTCTGGCCTGGCAGCCACATGCCTGACGCGCTCTTCCGGCCGCGCCGGGTGATGTTCATGAGGTCGCTGCCGAGGCCGGTGCGGGTGTGGGTCCGCTTGAACTTGATCTGGGTGACGACGGTCTCGACGGCGTCCTCGGTCGTGCTGGTCTCGGTCAGCCGGGTCATCTCCCAGACGTGGTCGACGTCTTGGGATTTGGCGCTGCTTCCGCGGCTGCCCCGCTCGCTGTCCTTGCCCATGTGGTCCAGTCGGGTACAGGCGACCCCCCAGTCCTTCAGTGGGGCGTGTACGCGGCCGTAGAGCTGCAACCAGGTGTCGGAGTCGTTCTCCTTGCCGCTGATGAACCGGGACACGGTGTCGAGGACGACGACGTCGGGCTTTGTCTCCTGCACGATGCGGAGGAGTTCGGCCGCGGCAATCTGTGCGGCGTCGAGGCCCCCGCTGAACTTCGGGAACATCCGGTAGTCGAAGCAGCCGTCCAGCTCTTCAGGGCGGGCGCCGAGTGCGAGCATGCGGGTGATGATGTCGCGGAGGCCGTTCTCGCGGTCGAAGTACGTGACGCGGAGCGGCGGCCGTCGCTCATCGCCGAGAAACGAGCGGCCGGTGACGGCCCGCCAGAGCCAGTCGTGGGCAAAGAGCGTCTTGCCGACCTTGCCGTCGCCGACGAGGGCGACCTGTTGGCCGCGTTCCATGAACCGGCCGGGAAGCCAGTCGATGCGGGAGAAGTCGGTGGCGAACGCGGCATGCCAGTCGAGGGACGGGAACCGGTCGGCGGCCTCCGGCTCCTCAGTAGGTTCCTCTGGCGGGTCGGCCGGGGCGGCGGTCGTATCGATGAGGTCTGCGTACCCGAGGCCGGCGGCCAGGTGGTCGGAGACGTCTTTGCCCTTGGCGGGTTCCAGCACGCGCACGGGGATCCCGGCCCGCTGAAGCGACGCTGCGACGGCCGCCGCGTGCTTGGCGCCGGGCTCGTCGCGGTCCCGGATGACGATGACCTCGGAGGCCCCTTTGAAAGCGTGCACGTAGTCGTCGGACCACTTTCCCGCGCCTCCGACGTTGCAGGTTGCGGTGGCGCCGGTGGCGGCAAGGTTGTCGGCGTCCTTCTCGCCCTCGACCACGAACACGGGGCCGCCGGCCTGCGCAGCCGCGAGGACCTCGGGGAGTCGGTAGAGGATCCTTCGGACGCCCCGGACGCTGGCCTTGCCGTCGGGGGCGTACTGGCGGAACGTTTTGCGCTGGCCGTCGTAGCCGGGCTCCAGCCGCTTCACGGTCATCAGGAGTTCGCCGTGCTCGTCGACGTACGGGTACTGGGCGACGACGGTCGGCTTGACTGCCCGGTCGAGCGGCTGATCGAACAGGTCCGGCATGGCGAGCTGGAGGGCCGCTACGACGTCCTCGGTGGCGCACCCGGCGTGGCAGTGGAGTACGGCCCCCTTCTCGCTGCGGGTGATGGAGAGGGACGGTGAGCGGTCCTCGTGGGCAGGGCACTGCCAGTCGCGGCCGCGTCCGCGGCAGCCGTGGGCGTTCAGCGCGTCGATGACGCGGTCGTACGCAGTCAACGTGCGTTCTCCGTCTTCTCCGTCGCGACGTCCTCGGCGAGGGCAAGGAGGTCGGCGACCCAGCGGCGTGCGGCCGTGCGAACGGCGCGCGCGGACGGCTGGTCTTCGAGGTCGGCCCGGATGGAGCCGAGGGTGAGTACCCGGCGGGCCCGTTCGGCGCGTGCGCGCTTCAGC
Organism: Streptomyces sp. NPDC001502; assembly: GCF_042894785.1. NCBI lineage: Bacteria > Bacillati > Actinomycetota > Actinomycetes > Kitasatosporales > Streptomycetaceae > Streptomyces > Streptomyces sp. NPDC001502. The sequence goes on along the minus strand of NZ_JBIAVW010000020.1, from coordinate 76,949 downwards.
AGCGGGTCCGTGTAGGGGCAGAGCGGCCATTCGCCGCCGGGCACGCCCGAAGGCCCCGCCGCGGGTGCGGCAGGGCGATCGGTCGTGCGGCTGGTGGTCACTCGCCGGCCTCGGCGCGGACGCGGCTGATGAGGTCGGCGACCTGGGCGAGGACGGCCTTGCTGTCGCCTGCGTCCCAGATGAGGCTCGCGAGGTGGTCGAGGAAGGCCACGTAGTTCGCGGGCTGGCCCACCTTCATCTCCGCGATCTCGATGAGGACGCGCCAGCCGCGGTCGGTCATCGGGGGGAGGGTGGACCGGCGGCAGGCCGCGCGAAGCTCGGGGTTGCGCAGGTTGTCGGCGTAGATGCTCGCCGGGGTGGTGGCGGCGAGGCCGGCGGCGGCCGGGATCCGGCTGCGCTGGTCGGCGTCGAAGATGTTCAGTTCCGTGCTCGCGAGGACGGGCAGGGAGGAGGTAGCGTTGGGCATTGAAGCTCCTTCACGGCCGCGCATATGGGATTGCGACTCCCGCGCGGCCGTTTGGCTGTTCCGGATAGGACGGCGGTGCTTCAGGCCCCCGGCGAACAGGTGTTAGCGCACCTGCTGGGGGCCGCTTTCATGCGGCTTCGAGGAGCCTGACGAGGCTGCTGGTTACGACCCTGACGCGGGTACCGAAGGTCAGCACCCGAACCGGTGCATCGCCACGCTTGATCTGCGCGTACAGGTGGCTCTTCGAGCAGCCGATCGCCGTTGCGGCCATGGGGACCTCAACGGTCGCGGGCCAACCTCGGATCTCTTCGAGTGTGGGGAGGTCATTCACGATGGCTCTCCGTTTTCAGGCACGAGACTGTGGCATCGACTCTCGTTTCCGTGGAGTCGATTCGCTGTCTTAGAGAACGTAGCGCAGTCCACTGTACTTTCGCTAGTCCATGGTGCAGAATCTCGGTTATGGAGATTCCGAAGTCCGGATCGGCCCCCACGCAGGTCGCTCGGAACATCGAGCGGGTACGTAAGGCTCGGCAGCTGAAGCAGAAAGACGTGTCCGACCGGCTCCGCGCCGTGGGCCGGCCGATCCTGGCAACCGTGATCAGCAAGATCGAACGCGGTGAACGGAGGGTCGACACCGACGACGTCATCGCCTTCGCTCTCGCGATGAACGTGAGCCCGTTGACTCTGCTGCTTCCGCCGGAGGGGGACAGCGTCTCAACGGTGCACGTCACGGCGGAGGTCGCCGCGAAGGCCGACCGTGTATGGGCATGGGGGCGTGGAGACGAGACGCTGCCGCCACTTTGGGAGAATGCGGACCCGCAGAAGCAGGAAGAGTTCGAGCAACTCGCGTTGCCCGCTGCCCTCCGCTACGGCAGGGCCCAGCCGGCCGGGCGGGCGACGGAGGTTCTCCGCAGCGACGTTTTCCGGATGCTGGAGTTCTCGCAGATCGCCTCAGACACCACAGGCGTGGATGAAGAGTTCAAGCGCCGGCTGTCCCTCGCGCGGGAGTCCCTGGCGCGCCTTGGTCACGAGCTGGATCGCGCAGAAGTGGCGCAGGCTGACTTGGCCCGACGTCACCAGGAGCGGCGCGCCCACCAGGGCGGGACCACCGACGGCGACGCACAGTAGGCCGAGAGCGCCAGGGGAGGGGGAGCGATGGCCGAGATCAAGAAGGTTGTCCTACAGAGCGGTAAGACCAGGTACCGCACCGTCGTCGATGCCGGCTACGACGAGACCGGCAAGCGCATCCAGCTCACCATCACCCGGGACACCATCACCGAAGTCAAGAACGAGCGGGCCCGGATCCGCTCCGAACGGTCCGCCGGGACGCTGATCGCCCCCAACAAGATCACGGTGGGTGAGTGGCTCGACCAGTGGCTGGAGTACAAGCGACGGGACGTCGAGGAAACCACCATCCGCACGTACCGGCTGGCCCTCGTCCACGCACACGACCGGCTCGGCCACATCCGCCTCCAGGAGCTCGCCGAGGACGACGTCCGCGATTTCGTGGACGAGGTCATCGCCACCGGGCGCCGCAAGGGCGGTGAGCCGGGGACCCGCCTCGCCGTGTCGACGGTCGAGGGGCTGCTGACGCGCCTGCGGGAGGCCCTTGACCGGGCCGTGGTCCGCCGGCTCGTCGCCGTGAACGTGGCCAAGGAGGTGCGGCCCTCACTGGCGGACAAGAAGACCGACAAGCGGGAGTGCGCCCGGGCAAAGCCCTGGTCCGTGGACGAGGTCCAGGCGTTCATCCGCGGCAACCTCGAAGACCGGCTGTTCGCGCCGCTACTGCTGTCCCTGATGGGCCTCCGGCCCGCCGAGGTCTGCGGCATGCGGTGGGTGGACATCGACCTCGACAACGGGCTGCTGCACATCACGCAGACCCGCACCATGGTGGGCAACCACCGGGTGTTGGAGAAGGACACGAAGACCGCGGCCGGCGAGCGCGCGTTGCCCCTGCCCCGCTGGCCCTGGGCCGCCCTCAAGGCGCTCCGGGCCCAGCAGGAGCAGGAGAAGGAAGCCGCGGGCGAGGGGTACACCGACTCCGGCTACGTCGCTGTCGACGAGCTCGGGATCCCGCTGAACACCCGCCAGTTCCGCGAGTACACGTACCGACTGATGCGCCTGGCGGAGCTGCGCCGGGTCCGCCTGTACGACGCTCGCCACTCGACCCTGAAGGCCATCGCGCTCAGCGGCGTCCCGGACGTCATCCTCGCCGCGTGGGCCGGCCACACGAACGCGGCGCTCACGAAGCGTAAGTACGTGTCCATCGAAGCCGAGGACATGCGGGTCGCCGCGGACGCGCTCGACACGTTCTACGGAGGTGAGCTCACAGCCATCTCGTGAGAAATTGTGAGAGATGATCTCCCAGGAGCTCACTCTCACGGCCTCTGATCAGGCCAAACGCCCAATGGGGTAGAACAGTGGAGGGATTCTACTTGGGCCACCGCTGTGTGTTTACGCAGGTAGGGCCACCACTCGGGATTGTGCCTTGCTACGAGAGCGGCGAGTCCCCGTGCGGCAGCAGCTCGGGGCGCTTGGCCGGGCGGCCGTCCCCGGAGGAGCGGCCCGTCAGGCGGCGGCCGATCCAGGGGAGCAGGTGCTGCCGGGCGAAGCTCAGGTCCTGGGCCCGGCGTACGGACCAGCCCGGGGGAGCGGAGACGGGCAGTTCGGTGCGCCAGTCCAGTTCGGCGGGCAGGCCCAGCGCCTGCCAGACGGCCTCCGCCACCCGGCGGTGGCCCTCGGCGGTCAGGTGCAGCCGGTCGACGTCCCACATCCGGGGGTCCGCGAGCACGGACGCCCCGTACAGGTCCACCACCACGGCGCCGTGCCGGGCGGCGAGCTCTTCGATGACGGCGAAGAGCTCCTCCATGCGCGGCCGGAAGCGTTCCATCACCGGCCCGTTGCGCCCGGGCGAGCGCATCAGGACGAGGCGCTTGCAGGAGGGGGCGAGGAGCTCCACCGCCGACTCCAGGTGGTCGCGGACCCGGCCCATGTCCACCTTGGGGCGCAGGGCGTCGTTGAGCCCGCCCACCAAGGTCACCACGTCGGCGCCCATCGCCGCCGCCACCGGGACCTGGTCCTCGGCGATCTGGCCGATCAGCTTGCCGCGGACCGCGAGGTTCGCGTAGCGGAAGGCCGGTTCCCGGGCGGCGAGGCGGGCGGCCAGCAGATCGGCCCAGCCGCGGTAGGAGCCGTCCGGAAGCAGGTCGGACATGCCCTCGGTGAAGGAGTCACCGATCGCGACAAAACTGGTGTAAGAGGCATTCATCTCCATGGCGGAGTGATGTTACCGCGCGGTACCCCGGCTTCGCAGGGCCGGGGACCGCACGCCTCGAAGGATCACGTGGACGCGGGCCTGCCGAACAGCTCCCGCAGCACGTCCTCCATCGTCACCAGGCCCGTCATGGCGCCGTCCGCCCCGAGTACCGCCGCCAGGTGCGTACGGCTGCGCCGCATGGCGGTCAGCACGTCGTCCAGCGGGGTCTCCGCCCGCACCTGGGCGATCGGCCGCAGCGCCGACACCGGGAAGGGCTCGTCCCGCTCCTCGTCGTCCGCGTCCAGGGCGTCCTTCACGTGCAGGTAGCCCAGGATCTTGTGCTGCGCGTCGATCACCGGGAACCGGGAGTACCCGGACTCGGCCGACAGCAGCTCCAGGCCGCCCGGAGTGATGCCCTCCCGGGCCGGGACCACCCGGTCCGCGGGCAGCACCACATCGGTCACGGGCCGCCGGCCCAGTTCCAGCGCGTCGTGCAGGCGCTCGCTCGCCCGGCCGTCGAGAAGCCCCGCGTCACTGGAGTCCTTGACCATCCGCGCCAGCTCGTCGTCCGAGAAGGTCGCCGCCACCTCGTCCTTGACCTCCACCCGCAGCAGCCGCAGCAGGACGTTGGCGAAGGCGTTGATCGCGAAGATCACCGGCCGCAGCACCTGTGTGAGGGTCACCAGCGGCGGCCCCAGCAGCAGCGCGGTGCGCACGGGCTCGGACAGCGCCACGTTCTTCGGCAGCATCTCCCCGAAGAGCATGTGCAGGTACGTCGCCAGCGTCAGCGCCACCACGAAGGAGATCGCGTGGGTCACGCCCGCCGGTACCCCGACGAGGTCGAACAGCGGGGTCAGCAGATGGGCGATGGCCGGTTCGGCCACCACGCCCAGCACCAGGGTGCACAGTGTGATGCCCAGCTGGGCCGCCGCCATCAGCGCCGACACGTGCTCCAGTCCCCACAGGACGGCGCGGGCCCGCCGGTCGCCCTGCTCGGCGTACGGTTCGATCTGGCTGCGCCGGACCGAGATCAGCGCGAACTCCGCGCCGACGAAGAAGGCGTTGACGACCAGGGTCGCCAGGCCGATCAGCAGCTGGATGACGGTCATCGGCTCTCCTCCGTTCCCGCGGCGGGCCCGGCCGGGGCGTGCAGCAGCACGCGCGCCGCCCGTCGCCCGCCGGCGTCCACCACGTCCAGCTGCCAGCCGTTCAGCTCCATGCGGTCGCCGACCGCCGGGATCCGGCCGAGCACGGTCGCTATCAGGCCGGCCAGGGTCTCGTACGGGCCGTCCGGCACGCGCAGTCCGATCCGCTGGAGCTGGTCGGTGCGCGCCGCGCCGTCGGCGGAGTAGAGCTGGCGCCCGGAGTCGTCCGTACCGGCCGGGGCCAGGTCCGGGGTCTCGTGCGGGTCGTGCTCGTCGCGGACCTCGCCGACGACCTCCTCGACGATGTCCTCCAGCGTGGCCACTCCGGCCGTGCCGCCGTACTCGTCGATGACCACGGCCATCGTCTGCTTGCCGGACAGCCGGTCCAGCAGCCGGTCCACGGTCAGCGACTCCGGTACGAGGAGGGGCTCGCGCAGCAGCTGCGACACGGGACGGCGGCGGCGCTCCGCGGCCGGCAGGGCCAGGACGTCCTTGATGTGGACGATGCCGACGACCGTGTCGAGGCTGCCCCGGTACACCGGGAAGCGGGACAGGCCGGTGGCCAGCGTCGCGTTCGCCACGTCCTCTGCGGTCGTCTGCACGTCGAGGGCGGTCACCTGCACGCGCGGGGTCATCACGTTCTCCGCGGTCAGGTCGGCGAGGTTCAGGGTCCGGACGAAGAGCTCGGCCGTGTCCTTCTCCAGCGCGCCCGCCTTCGCGGAGTGACGCGCGAGGGCGACCAGCTCCTGCGGGGTGCGCGCGGAGGCCAGCTCCTCGGCGGGCTCCATGCCGAAGCGGCGCACCAGGTGGTTCGCGGTGGTGTTGAGGTGGCTGATCAGGGGCCGGAAGGCCCGGCTGAAGACCCGCTGCGTGGTCGCCACGCGCTTGGCGACCGCCAGCGGGGAGGAGATCGCCCAGTTCTTGGGCACCAGCTCGCCGACGACCATCAGGACGACGGTCGAGAGGGCGGTGCCGAGGATCAGGGCGGCGGAGGAGGCCGTGGCGGCCGACAGGCCCATGGCCTCGAAGGGGCCCTGGAGCAGGGCGGAGATCGACGGCTTGGAGATCATGCCGATGACCAGGCCGGTGACGGTGATGCCGAGCTGGGCGCCGGAGAGCTGGAACGTCAGGGTGCGGACGGCGGCCAGGGCGCTGTCGGCCCCGCGCTCGCCGCGTTCGACGGCCCGTTCGAGCTCGCTGCGCTCGACGGTCGTGAGCGAGAACTCGGCCGCGACGAAGACTCCGCAGGCAAGGCAGAGCAGCAGTGCCACGACGAGCAGGAGCACCTCGGTCATCGGTCGATCACCTCCGTCCCATGGTCGGCCAGGAGGAGGGGTACCGCGCGATGTCGCGAACGCGTATGTCGTGGACTGGGAGGCTCGCCCATGGGCGGACGCTCACACCTTTCACTCAAGAGGGGCCTTTCACCACATGGTAAAGGACGAGCAAAGGGAACGGATCATTCTTTTGGCGGAGCAAGCCCGGATGATGGGATTCGGCCATGACTGATCTTCATATCGGCTCCGCGTCGGCCGCAGACCTGGGAGCGGTCCTGGCCTTCTGGAAGACCGCCGCGGAGGGAACGAGTATCAGCGACGATCTCGCCGGGGTCGAGCGGCTGCACGACCGCGACCCCGGGGCGCTGCTGCTCGCCCGGCGCGACGGGGAAGTCGTCGGCACGGTGATCGCCGGGTTCGACGGGTGGCGCTGTCACCTCTACCGGCTCGCCGTGCACCCCGGCTACCGGAGGCAGGGCATCGGGGCCGCGCTGCTGGCCGCCGCCGAGGAGCGGTTCGTGGCGCTGGGCGGGCGGCGCGGGGACGCGATGGTGCTCGATCGCAACGAGCGGGCGCACCGGGTGTGGGACGCGGTGGGCTACCGGCCCCAGGAGCAGTGGACGCGCTGGGTCAAGCCGCTCGGCTAGCCGCCGGTGCCCGTGTCCGTGCCGGTGCCTGGGTTGGTGGGTGTGGCCGCCCCTGGTCGGGCGGCCACACCTCAAGGACTCGGGGCTCCGCCCCGGGCCCCGCGCCTCAATCGCCGGCGGGGCTGGGCTGTGATGCCGGGCGCGCCCGCGCCTCAAGGACTCGGGGCTCCGCCCCCGGCCCCGCGCCTCAAACGCCGGCGGGGCCGGGTGCGCCGGCGGGGGTGAAGGGGGGTGGGGGCCAGGTGGACAGGAAGGACTCCGCCGACCAGGTGCCCGACAGGGGCGGGGCCAGCCAGGACGGGGCCGACGCGCGGAAACGATCCGGCGCGAGGGTTCCCGAGCCCTCCGGGACCGCACCCAGCAGCGGCAGGCCCGAGGACTCCGTGAGGTCCGCCAGGTTGCAGCGGGCCGCCAGGTCCGGGTCCTTCGGCCAGCTGCCCACCACCACACCCAGCGCGGTCAGTTCCCGGGCCCGCAGGGCCTCCGCCGTGAGGGTGGTGGAGTTGAGCGTGCCCAGACCCGCCTGGGCGACGATCAGCGTCGGCGCGCCGAGCAGGCGGGCCGCGTCGGCCAGCGTGTTGCCCGACTCGTCGAAGCGGACGAGCAGCCCGCCCGCACCCTCCACCAGGACCAGGTCGTGGTCCAGCGACAGCCGTTCCGCGGCCTCCGCGATCTGTGCCGGGGACAGCGTCGCCAACCCCGAGCGGCGGGCCGCCGTGTCCGGGGCCAAGGGCTCCGGATAGCGGACCAGTTCCACCGCCGTGACGGAGGAACCGGCCAGCCGGACCACCTCCGCGGCGTCCCCCGGCTCCTGCGGGCCGACACCCGTCTGCGCCGGCTTGAGCACCGCCACCGATCGGCCGGCGGCCACCGCGGCGGCCGCGATCGCCGACGTGACCACCGTCTTGCCGATCTCGGTACCCGTCCCGGACACCATCAGTACGGACATCTCAGCCTTCCTGCGCCGCCGCGCACACCGCACGGCAGATACGGTCCACGTCCTCGTCACCGGTCACGAACGGCGGCATCACATAGATCAGGTCCCGGAACGGGCGCACCCACACGCCCTCCCGCACCGCCGCCCGGGTGGCCGCCACCACGTCGATCTCGTGGTCGAGCTGCACCACGCCGATGGCGCCCAGGACGCGTACGTCCTTCACCCCGGGGATGCCGGCCGCGGCCGACAGGCCCTCGCGCAGCCCCGCCTCGATCCGCTTGACGTCGGTCGCCCAGTCCTGGCCGAGCAGCAGCTCGACCGAGGCCAGGGCCACCGCCGTGGCCAGCGGGTTGCCCATGAAGGTCGGCCCGTGCGCCAGCACCGGTACCTCGCCCTGGGAGATGCCGCTCGCCACCCGCTCCGTGCACAGGGTCGCCGCCAGCGTGAGGTAACCACCGGTCAGCGACTTGCCCAGGCACATCACATCCGGGGTGATCCCCGCGTGGTCGGCCGCGAAGAGCGCGCCCGTACGGCCGAAGCCCGTGGCGATCTCGTCCAGGATCAGCAGGACCCCGTACTCGTCGCACAGCTCGCGCAGCACCCGCAGGTAGCCGGGGTGGTGGAAGCGCATACCGCCCGCGCCCTGCACCACCGGCTCCACGATGACCGCGGCCAGCTCGTCCGCGTGCGCGGAGACCGTCGCGCGCAGGTGGTCGGCGTACGCCGGGTCCACGGGCGTGTCGAAACCCGCGGGCGGCGCGTCCGCGAAGACCTGCCGCGGCAGGTGACCCTGCCACAGCTCGTGCATCCCGCCGTCGGGGTCGCAGACCGCCATCGGCTGCCAGGTGTCCCCGTGGTAGCCGCCGCGCCAGGTCAGCAGCCGGGTCTTGCCCGTCCGCCCCAGCGAACGCCAGTACTGCAGGCACATCTTGACCGCGACCTCGACGGACACCGAGCCCGAGTCGGAGAGGAAGACGTGCTCCAGCCCCGGCGGGGTGATCTCGACGAGCTTCGCGGCGAGCCGGACGGCGGGCTCATGGGTGAGCCCGCCGAACATCACGTGCGACATCAGACCCAGCTGCGCGGTGGCGGCCTCGTTGAGCACCGGGTGGTTGTAGCCGTGGATCGCCGACCACCAGGAGGACATGCCGTCGACCAGCTCTTCGTGACCGTGTCCCTGGGACGGGTCGGCGAGCCGCAGCCGCACCCCCGAGGCGGAGGCGATGATCAGCGGCTCCTGCCGCCCGGGCATCGGGCCGTACGGGTGCCAGACGTGCTGCCGGTCCAGTGCGAGCAGTTCCGCGCCGGCGGCCAGCGATGCACGCTGATCAGGCATTGGGGGCGACATCCGTCCCCGCGCCGCGTCGGCGGACCGCCACCAGCTCCGGGCGGACCTCGCCGGCCTCGGCCTGGACCGGTACGGGCGCCTCGTCCGCCGGCGCGTGGCCGGAGCAGCCGCCGCACGCGGAGCCGCAGCCCGCGGCTTCGCCCTCGGCGGGTGCGCCCGAACCGCAGAGCGAGGCGCCGCCGTTCGAACCGCAGCCCCCGCCGGTGGCGGCGGCCGCGACGTCGGAGCGGTGCGCGGGAAGGGTCGACGTACCGGCGCCCTCCACCTCGAAACCGGCGTCCGCGATCATGTCGAGGTCGGCCTGACCGGCCTGGCCCTCACTGGTCAGGTAGTCGCCGAGGAAGATCGAGTTGACGATGTGCAGGGCCAGCGGCTGCATCGAGCGCAGGTGGACCTCGCGGCCGCCGGCGAGGCGGACCTCGACGTCGGGGCAGACGAACCGCGCCATCGCCAGGATGCGCAGGCAGCGCTGCGGGGTGAGGTTCCACTCCTTGGCCAGCGGCGTGCCCTCGAACGGGATCAGGAAGTTGACCGGCACCGAGTCCGCGTCGAGCTCGCGCAGCGAGAAGACGACGTCGACCAGGTCCTCGTCGCTCTCGCCCATACCGGCGATCAGACCGGAGCACGCGGACAGGCCGGCCCCGTGCGCCTTCTGCACGGTGTCGACGCGGTCGGCGTAGGTGTGGGTCTTGGTGATCTGACCGTACGTCGCCTCGGAGGTGTTCAGGTTGTGGTTGTAGGCATCCGCGCCCGCGTCCCGCAGCCGCTCCGCCTGGCCGTCCGAGAGCAGGCCGAGGCACGCGCAGACCTCGACGCCCTCGTTCTGCTCCTTGATCGCCGCGATCGTCTTGCCGACGCGGTCCACGTCCCGGTCCGTCGGCCCGCGGCCGCTCGCGACCAGGCAGACCCGCTTCGCGCCGCCCGCGACACCGGCGGCGGCGGCCTGGGAGGCCTCCTCGGGCTTCAGCCACGTGTACTTGAGGATGCCGGCCGTCGACCCCAGGCGCTGGGAACAGTAGGAGCAGTCCTCCGGGCACAGGCCCGACTTCAGGTTGACCAGGTAGTTCAGCTTGACCCGACGGCCGAACCACTGGCGGCGCACCTTGCCGGCCGCGGCCACCACGTCGAGCAGTTCGTCGTCAGAAGTCGCCAGTACGGCGAGCGCTTCTTCGCGGGTCGGCAGCTCTCGCCGCAGCCCCTTGTCCACCAGGGTGTTCAGCAGGTCCATGAACCCGATCCTGGACCACACCCCCGCTCCCGGCCAAGGAGAGATCGCACAACATGGCCGGATGGGTGTGTGTGTATCACCACACCTGGCGCAGCGGTCACGCGAGCTAGGGTCGGGGCAGGTCTGTGGACTGCCGACAAAACACGAGGACGTGCCGATGCCCGAGCTCACTCCCGACCCGGTGGACGTCTTCGCGTGGATCGACGACGCGGAGCGCGCGCGGGAGGAGGCCGGCCTCGTCCGCACGCTGCGCCCCCGGCCGCCGGTGTCGCCGCTGCTGGACCTCGCGAGCAACGACTACCTCGGCCTGTCCCGGCACGCCGAGACCGTCCGGGGTGCGCAGGAGGCGGCCGAGCGCTGGGGCGCCGGAGCCACCGGTTCGCGGCTGGTGACGGGTACGACCGAACTCCACACCGAGCTGGAACGGGAACTCGCCGCCTTCTGCGGTTTCGAGGCCGCGCTCGTCCTGTCCTCCGGCTACGCGGCCAATCTCGCCGCCGTCACCGCGCTCAGCGGCCGGGGCACGCTGGTCGTGTCCGACGCCGGGAACCATGCCTCGATCGTCGACGGCTGCCGGCTCTCGCGCGCCGAGACGGCCGTGGTCCCGCACGCCGACCCGGACACCGCACGCAAGACGCTCGCCGCGCACGAGGGCCGCGCGCTGCTGGTCAGCGACTCGGTGTTCTCCGTGGACGGGGACGCCGCCCCGCTGGCCGAGTACGCCGCCGCCTGCCGGGACGAGGGCGCCGCCCTGCTCGTCGACGACGCCCACGGGCTGGGCGTGCTGGGCGCGGGCGGTCGCGGCGCACTGCACGCGGCCGGGCTCGCGGGCGCACCGTACGTGGTCGCCACCCTGACCCTCTCGAAGTCCCTGGGCAGCCAGGGCGGAGCCGTGCTCGGCCCGGCCCGGGTGATCAGGCACCTGGTCAACACCGCGCGCACCTTCATCTTCGACACCGGACTGGCCCCGGCCGCCGCCGGGGCGGCGCTGGCGAGCCTGCGCCTGCTCCAGCGGGAACCGGAGCGCGCGGACCGCGCCCGCGAGGTGGCCGCCCAGCTGTACGGGCGACTCACCGCGTCCGGCCTGACCGCGGCCCGGCCGGACGCGGCCGTGGTGTCGGTACGGGCCCCGTCGGCGTCGGCGGCACTGCGCTGGGCCGCCGACTGCCGCGAGGCGGGTCTGTCCGTGGGGTGTTTCCGTCCGCCGTCGGTGCCGGACGGCATCTCCCGGCTGCGGCTGACCGCCCGGGCCGATCTCACGGGGGACGAGATCGATCGGGCGGTCGCGACGATCCTGGCGACCGCACCCGCGGGAGCCACGGACGGCCAGGGCCGGTAGGCCGTATCGGCCGGGGTCCTGGGCGTTTCCCGTGTGCTGGGCGTTCCCGGGTCCAGGGCGTTCCCGGGTGGTCCCGGACGGGGCTACGCGTGCGCGTCGGCCCGTACCGAGGCGAGGAAGCCGGTCCAGGCCGGCCCGGTGAAGAGCACGGCCGGGCCGTCCGTCCGCTTGGAGTCACGGACGGCCAGCAGGCCGCCGTCCAGGACGGCCGCTTCCACGCAGTTGTTCATTCCGGTGCTACGGCTGCTCCGCCGCCACCGCGCGCTGTTCAGAAGTCCGCTGGTGGATAAGGGGGTTGCGGACACGGGGGTGCCTCCTTACGCGTCGTCAGCGAGTGAGCTGATGAGATCCGACGAGTCCTGGGGCGGGAGGGCGTGCGCCTGGATGGTGCGGAACGCGGCGCCGTACGCCTCAAGGTCTTCCTTCCGCTCCAGATAGAGGCTACTCGTCAAATGGTCGAGTACCACCACATCCAGATCAGCGATGTCCGGAAATGAAAAAATAACGAACGGTCCGGTCAGGCCGAGATGCCCTCCGACGCTGAACGGAAGTACCTGCAGGCGTACTTGAGGCAGCTTCGACACCTCCGCCAGATGCCGCAATTGCCCGGCCATCACCCCGGGCCCGCCGATCTGCCGGCGCAGCACCGCCTCGTCCAGTACGGCGCTCAGCTCCAGCGGGGGATCGGCCCGCAGCACCGACTGCCGGGCCAGCCGTACGTCGACCAGCGCGTCCACCTTCGGCTCCGGCAGCCCGCCCAGCGCGGCCCGGGTCACGGCCCGCGCGTACCCGGGGGTCTGCAGCAGCCCCGGCACCACGGACAACTCCACCGTACGGGCCGACCTGGCCCCCGCCTCCAGGCTGATGAAGTCCCGGTACTCCTGCGGCAGCAGCCCCCGGTAGTCGTGCCACCACTGGCGGCCGCGCCCGGTGTCGCCCGCCGGACCGGGGCCGGCGGCCGAGGCCGACAGCGCCTCCAGCAGCGCGCGCTGCTCGGGGCTCACGATCTCCCCGTAGGCGTCGAGGAGGAGCCGGATGTCCTCCGGCTTCACACCGCTGCGGCCTGTCTCGATGCGGCTGATTTTCGACTGGTGCCATCCCATGATCCGGGCCGCCTCACCACTGGTGAGTCCGGACCGGTCGCGCAGGGCACGCAGTTCCTCGCCGAGCTTGCGTCGGCGCACCGCGGGACCGTGCTGCACACCCGCCTCCTTCCACCGGCACAGCTCGCACCAGTCTGCCGTCCAAATACGCTCTTCCGTAGCAGAGTTCACCGCATCGAGCGACAGATATATGCACATCTTGGGGGAAAGGCAGATGTGACGGCACGATGGGTGGCACTCTGGCGTCCAGCACAGATCCGGGGCTTTTCGCCCCGGTGGGAAAGGGACCGTCGCCATGGCAGATCACCAGGAAGCATCCGTCACTCTGCCGAGCGATCCCGCCTCGGTCGCCACTGCCCGACGTTACGTCGCGGAGGTGCTGGGCGAATGGGGACTCCCCGATGACGCCGACACCGCCGACAGTGTCCGGCTGATCGTCTCGGAGCTCGCGACCAACGCCGTACAGCACACTTTCGGCCAGTCGCCCACCTTCACCGTCGACGTCCGGCTGGAGCGCCAGGAGTGGCTGCGCGTCGGGGTGACCGACAGCCACCCGCGCTGGCCCAAGCGGCTCCCGGCCGCCGTCCAGCAGGACAACGGCCGGGGCATGGTCATCATTCGCTGGCTGACGGCGGAGGCGGGCGGCCGGCTCTCGGTCACCCCGACCGAGGACGGCGGCAAGACGGTGTGGATCGCGCTGCCGTGGAGCGTCGGGGCCCCGGCGCGGAGCGCCACCGGCTACTGACCTGCCGGATCCCATCCGGACCCGGCCCCGGACCCGCACTCGGAACGGGACCCGAAGCGGGGCCCGGACCCGCACTCGGAACGGGACCCGAAACGGGGCCCGGACCTGGGCCGGGACCCGCTCAGGCGAGGCCGCGTTCGGCCGCACTGCGCTCGATGCACAGCTCGTTGCCCTCCGGGTCGGCGAGCACGACCCAGCCCGCGACGCCGTCCGCGTCGCGGCGGTCGTCCACGAGCTTCGCGCCGAGCCCGATCAGGCGCTCGACGGTCTCGTCCCGGGTGCCGGTGGGCGGCTGGATGTCCAAGTGGACCCGGTTCTTGACGGACTTGCCGTCCGGGACCCGGATGAACAGCAGGCCCGGTACCCCGGGCGCGCCGGGCTCCAGCATGATCTCGTCGTCGCCCTCCACGTCGTCGGGGTGCATCGTGAAGCCGGTCACCGCGGACCAGAACTCGGCGACCCGGTAGGGGTCGAGGACGTCGAAGGTGATGTGCCGGACGGGGTTGATGAACATCTGTCTCCTCGATGGGGATCCGTGTGCGGAGCCGTATACGGAATCGGGTCCGCGGGGCACCGGAGTTGAACCGGGTACCTGCCCGAAACGTGGGTTAACTCAGCGGAAAAGCGCAGCGCTTAGCGTGGCGGCCACGTTCGACCGCCAATGATCACCCATGATCCGGTAAAGCGGCGGTGGTCGGGGCGGAAAGCCTTTCCCTGGGTTGGGCAAGAGACGCTTGGTTCGGATATGCGCAGGTCAACAAAGTGTTGAACGACGGTAGGGTCGCCCCGCCCTTTGTTGATCTTGTCCCGGAAGCTTGGTGATACGAGTGCAACTGACACCGCACGAGCAGGAAAGACTGCTCATCCACGTGGCCGCCGACGTGGCCGAGAAGCGAAGGGCGCGCGGGGTCCGCCTCAACCATCCGGAGGCGATCGCGCTGATCACGTCGCACCTCCTGGAGGGGGCCCGCGACGGCCGGACCGTGGCCGAGCTGATGGCTTCGGGCCGTACCGTCCTGACCCGCGAGGAGGTCATGGAGGGGATCCCCGAGATGATCCACGACGTCCAGGTCGAAGCGACCTTCCCGGACGGCACCAAACTCGTCACGGTCCACGACCCGATCGTCTGAAACGGAGTACCCCCGCATGATCCCCGGCGAAATCGCCTACGGGGACGGCCAGGTACCCCTCAACGAGGGCCGTCCCGTCACCCGTCTCACCGTGCTCAACGCGGCCGACCGGCCGGTCCAGGTCGGATCCCACTACCACTTCGCCGAGGCCAACCCCGGCCTCGAATTCGACCGCTCCGCCGCCCGCGGGCTCCGGCTCAACGTCGCCGCCGGTACGGCCGTCCGCTTCGAGCCGGGCATCCCGGTCGCGGTGGAACTCGTACCGCTGGCGGGCCTGCGCACCGTACCCGGGCTGCGCGGCGAGACCGGAGGGCCGCTCGATGGCTGAGCTCTCCCGCCAGGTGTACGCCGACCTCTTCGGGCCGACCGCCGGTGACCGGATCCGGCTCGCCGACACCGACCTCTTCGTGGAGATCGAGCAGGACCTCGGCGGCGGCCCCGGACGGGCCGGCGACGAGGCGGTCTTCGGCGGCGGCAAGGTGATCCGCGAATCCATGGGGCAGGCCCGCACGACCCGGGCCGAGGGCGCCCCCGACACCGTGATCACCGGGGTCGTCGTCCTCGACCACTGGGGCATCGTCAAGGCCGACCTCGGCATCCGCGACGGCCGGATCTGCGGCATCGGCAAGGCCGGCAACCCCGACACCATGGACGGGGTCGACCCCGCCCTGGTCATCGGCCCCGAGACCGAGATCATCGCAGGCAACGGGAAGATCGTCACCGCCGGCGCCGTCGACGCCCACGTGCACTTCATCTCCCCGACGGTCATCGAGGAGGCGCTCGCCTCCGGGATCACCACCCTCGTCGGCGGCGGCACCGGACCGGCCGAAGGGAGCAAGGCCACCACCGTCACCCCCGGGCCCTGGCACCTGGCCCGGATGTTCGCGGCCCTGGAGGCCTACCCGGTCAACATCGGCCTGCTCGGCAAGGGCAACACCATGTCCCGCGAGGGGATGCACTCCCAACTGCGCGGCGGCGCCCTCGGATTCAAGATCCACGAAGACTGGGGGGCCACCCCGGCCGTCATCGACGCCTGCCTCTCGGTGTGCGAGGAGACCGGCGCGCAGGTCGCCATCCACACCGACACGCTCAACGAGGCCGGATTCGTCGCCGACACCCTCGCCGCCATCGCCGGGCGGACCATCCACTCGTACCACACCGAGGGTGCGGGCGGCGGGCACGCACCCGACATCATCACCGTGGTCTCCGAGCCGAACATCCTGCCCAGCTCCACGAACCCCACCCGGCCGCACACCGTCAACACCGTCGAGGAACACCTCGACATGCTGATGGTCTGCCACCACCTCAACCCGGCCGTCCCCGAGGACCTCGCCTTCGCCGAATCGCGGATCCGGCCCTCGACCATAGCGGCCGAGGACGTCCTCCACGACCTCGGAGCCATCTCCATCATCTCCTCCGACTCCCAGGCCATGGGCCGGGTCGGCGAGGTCGTGCTGCGCACCTGGCAGACCGCCCACGTGATGAAGAAGCGCCGCGGCTTCCTCCCCGGCGACGGACCCGCCGACAACCACCGGGCCCGCCGCTACGTCGCCAAGTACACGATCAACCCCGCGGTCGCCCAGGGGCTGGCCCGCGAGATCGGCTCGGTCGAGACCGGCAAACTCGCGGACCTGGTGCTGTGGAACCCGGCCTTCTTCGGGGTCAAGCCCGAACTCGTCATCAAGGGCGGCCAGATCGCCTACGCGCAGATGGGCGACGCCAACGCCTCCATCCCCACCCCGCAGCCCGTCCTGCCCCGGCCCATGTTCGGCAGCCACGGCCGCGCCCCCGGCCTCAACTCCCTCAACTTCACCGCGCAGGCCGCGCTCGACGACGGACTGCCCGAACGGCTGGGGCTGGGCAAGCAGTTCGTGGCCATCGAGGGCACTCGCAAGCTGAGCAAGGCCGACATGCGCAACAACGACGCCATGCCGAGGGTCGAGGTCGACGCCGACACCTTCACGGTCACCATCGACGGGGAGGCCGTGGAACCGGCGCCCGCGGCGGAACTGCCCATGGCCCAGCGCTACTTCCTGTTCTGAGACGAGGTCCTTGCCGATGAGCCGCGCCGCGCTGCTCGTCCTCGCCGACGGCCGATTCCCCGCCGGGGGCCACGCCCACTCCGGCGGGGCCGAGGCCGCCTGCAAGGCGGGCCGGATCCATGACGCCGCCACCCTGGAGGACTTCTGCCGGGGCCGGCTGCACACCACCGGCCTCACCGCCGCCGCGCTCGCCGCGGCCGCCGCCCTCGGGCTCGACCCGGCCGTGCTCGACGCCGCCGCCGACGCCCGTACCCCCTCGCCGGCGCTGCGCACCGCGGCCCGGCGGCTCGGGCGGCAGCTGCTGCGCGCCGCCCGGGCCACCTGGCCCGCCGCCGAACTGGAAGCCCTGGCCGCGGCGTTCCCGCGCGGAGCCCACCAGCCCGTGGTGCTCGGCGTCACCGCCCGGGCGGCCGGGCTCGGGCCCGGGGACGCCGCGCACGTGGCGGCGTACGAGAGCGTCGGCGGACCCGCCACCGCGACCGTACGGCTGCTGGGCCTGGACCCCTTCGAGGCCAGCGGGGTACTGGCCCGGCTCGCCCCCGAGCTCGACGCCGTCGCGGCCCGTGCGGAGCGGGCCGCGTTGCAGGCCCGCTCGCAGGGCCCGGACGCGCTGCCCGCGGCCTCCTCGCCGCTGCTGGACATCTCGGCGGAGGTCCATGCCGACTGGCCGGTACGCCTCTTCGCTTCCTGAATCCCCTGAAGGAGACCCCTCATGCACCTCGACCATGCCGTGACCTACCCCCACCGGCACACCCACAGCGCCGATCCCCTGCGGCCCGACGGCACCCGGCGGGCCCTGCGCATCGGACTCGGCGGACCCGTCGGCTCCGGCAAGACCGCCACCGTCGCCGCCCTGTGCCGCGCGCTGCGCACCGAACTGTCCATGGCCGTCGTCACCAACGACATCTACACCCGGGAGGACGCCGAGTTCCTGCTCCGCGAGGCCGTCCTGCCGCCCGAGCGGATCACCGCCGTCGAGACCGGGGCCTGCCCGCACACCGCCATCCGCGACGACATCTCCGCCAACCTGGAAGCCGTGGAGGAACTGGAGGACGTCTTCCGGGAGAACGGCCGACTGGACCTGATCCTCGTCGAGTCCGGCGGGGACAACCTCACCGCCACCTTCTCCCGCGGACTCGTCGACGCCCAGATCTTCGTCATCGACGTGGCCGGCGGGGACGACATCCCCCGCAAGGGCGGCCCCGGCGTCACCACCGCCGACCTGCTCGTCGTCAACAAGACCGACCTCGCCCCCCACGTCGGCTCCGACCTCGACCGGATGGCCCGCGACGCCGCCGCACAGCGCGGCGAACTCCCCGTCGCCTTCCAGTCGCTGCGCGGACCCGAGGGGGTCGGCCCGGTGGCCGCCTGGGTACGCGAGCGGATCGCCGCCTGGTCCTCGCGGTGAGCGCCGCGACCACCACCGACACGGCGCCGGCGCCCCCGGCGCCCCCGGCGGGCCTGCGGGCCACCGCCCGCATCCACGCCGTCGCCGACGGGCGGGGCGGCACCGCACTGCCGCTGCTCGCCGGGGAGGGACCACTCGCGCTGCGCCGCACCCGCTCGCCGTCGGCCGCCGAGGCCGGGGTCATGCTGGTCGGCGCGATGAGCGCCCCGCTCGGCGGGGACCACCTCACCGTCGAGGCCACCGCCGGGCCCGGGGCGCGGCTCACCCTCGCTTCGGCGGCGGCCACCCTGGCCCTGCCCGGCCGGTCCGGCGAGCCCGCGCGCTACGACGTACACCTCACCCTGGGGGAGGGGGCGTCGGTGCGGTGGCTGCCCGAACCGCTGGTCTCGGTGCGCGGCAGCGACCTGAGGGTGCGCACCCGGGTCCGACTGGCCCCCACAGCACGGCTGGTGCTGCGCGAGGAGCAGGTGCTGGGCCGCACCGGGGAGGTTCCGGGCCTGCTGAGCAGCCGCCTCACCGTCGACCGCGGGGGCCGTCCGCTGCTGGACCAGGAGCTCGCCTGCGGCCCCGGCGCTCCCGGCGGCTGGGACGGCCCGGCGGGCCTCGCCGGATACCGGGCGCTCGGTCAACTCCTCGTCGTGGACCCCGTCTTCGCCGAGAATCCGCCCGCCGCGGCGGTCCTGGGGGAGTTCGCCGCGGTGACGCCGCTGACCGGCCCGGCCGTCCTGGTGACGGTCCTGGCCGCGGACGCCCTGCTGGTGCGCGAGCTGCTCGACGAGGCCTGCCGTACCTACGGGTGGTGAAAGCGGGACGCAACAGGCACCGCTCAGCGGTACACGCCTTTCCGGTTATCGGGTTGGCAAAGAAGTCGATCCGGCCCTGTCGCCGGGTCCCGGTCAGACGACAGGATCCCCCTGCACGCCGACGACCGAACCCGACCAACCCGGCCGCCCACGGCGGCACCTGACGCAGGGGGAACAACCACGTGATACGCAACGCGGCGCTGGGGAGCGCCGCCACACTGATCACCGGCACACTCGCGGCGAGCCTGCTGCTGGCCCCGCCGGCCGCGGCGGCCTCGGCCGGCAGCGACGGCAGGCTCCCGGAGGCGCTGGGTGTCCAGATCGCCGCCGCCCGCGCCGCCCGCACCGGGATCGACTGGAAGGACTGCCCGGCGGACTGGGGCTTCGAGAAGCCCATCCAGTGCGGCTGGGTGAAGGTCCCGCTCGACTACGCGAAGCCGTACGGCAAGACCATCGACATCGCCGTCGACCGGATCGGCAGCACCGGGACCAAGGAGGAGCGACAGGGCGCGCTCGTCTACAACCCCGGCGGCCCCGGCGGCTCCGGCATGCGCTTCCCGCGCCGCGTCACCACCAAGAGCCCGCTGTGGGTCAACACCTCCAAGGCCTACGACTTCGTGGGCTTCGACCCCCGCGGCGTCGGCCACTCGGCGCCGATCTCCTGCATCGACCCGCAGGAGTTCGTCAAGGCCCCCAAGGCGGACCCGGTCCCGGACTCCGAGGCCGACAAGCGCGCCCAGCGCAAGCTCGCCGCCGAGTACGCGGACGGCTGCAAGGAGCGCAGCGGCGAGATGCTGCCGCACATGACCACGCCGAACACCGCGCGCGACCTCGACGTGATCCGGGCCGGCCTCGGCGAGAAGAAGCTGAACTACCTCGGCGTCTCCTACGGCACCTACCTGGGCGGGGTCTACGCGACCCTCTTCCCGACCCACGTGCGCCGCATGATCGTCGACAGCGTGGTGGACCCGTCGCAGGACAACATCTGGTACGAGGCCAACCTCGGCCAGGACGTCGCCTTCCAGATGCGCTGGAACGACTGGCAGGACTGGGTCGCCAAGAACGACGCCGTCTTCCACCTCGGCGACACCCGCGCCAAGGTCGAGGCCCGCTACCAGAAGCTGCGCGCCAAGGCCAAGGCCAACCCGCTCGGCGGGATCGTCGGCCCGGCCGAGCTCATCGGCTTCTTCCAGGGCGCCCCGTACTACGACTCCTCCTGGGTGCCCGTCGCCCAGACCTGGGCCGCGTACGAGGCCGGTGACGAGCAGGCGCTCGTCGACGCCATCGCCCCGGACATGACCGACGTCAAGGGCAACGCGGCGTCGGAGAACGGCAACGCCGTCTACACCGCCGTCGAGTGCGCCGATGCGAAGTGGCCCACCAGCTGGTCCAAGTGGGACCGGGACAACACCAAGCTGCACCAGAAGTACCCGTTCCTGACCTGGTCCAACGCGTGGATGAACCTCCCCTGCGCGACCTGGAAGGCCAAGCAGAGCACCCCGATCGCGGTCGGCGCCAAGCACGGGCTGCCGCCCGTACTGATCGTCCAGTCCGAGCGCGACGCCGCCACCCCGTACAAGGGCGCGGTCGAGCTGCACCGCCGCCTCGCCGGCTCGCGGCTGATCACCGAGAAGAGCGCGGGCTCGCACGGCGTCACCAGCCTGCTGAACCCCTGCATCAACACCCGGGTGGACAGCTACCTGCTCACCGGCAAGGTCGACGCCAAGGACGTGACGTGCGCCCCGCACGCCACCCCCGTGGCCCCGGCCCCGGCCGCGGCGAAGTCCCTGTCGTCCGACGCCCCGGCCGAGTCCTCGGTCTTCCCGGCGCCGGAGGAGCTCCCCGCCGTCCGTTAAGGACGGGCGGGAGCGGCCAGGACGAGCGGGAGAAGGCTCAGCGCGCGGTGCGCCGGGCCTTCTTCCGCTGTTCCTCCTCCTCGGCCTTGACCTCGGCCGCGTACCGGTCGACGTACTCCTGGCCGGACAGTCCGAGGATCGCGTACATGATCTCGTCGGTGACCGCCCGCAGGACCGCCCGCTCGCCCTCCATCCCGGCGTACCGGGAGAATTCCAGCGGCTCGCCGAAGCGGATCGTCACCCGCCGGATCTTCGGGATCTTCTTCCCGGGCGGCTGGATCTCGAAGGTGCCGACCATCGCGCAGGGCACCACGGGCACCCCGGCGCCCAGGGCCATCGCCGCCACGCCCACCTTGCCCTTGTAGAGCCGGCCGTCGTGCGAGCGCGTCCCCTCCGGGTAGATGCCCAGCAGCTCGTCCTTGGCCAGTACCGCCAGCCCCTCGCGCAGGGCGGCCTGCCCGGCGTCCTTGCCCGACCGGTCCACGGGGATCTGCCCGGCGCTGCGGAAGAAGGCGGCGGTGAGCCGGCCCTTGATCCCGGGACCGGTGAAGTACTCGGCCTTCGCCAGGAAGGTGATCCGCCGCTTGAGGATGGCGGGCATCAGGAAGTGGTCGGAGAAGGACAGGTGATTGCCCGCGACGATCGCGGCACCCTCGGCGGGGATGTTCTCCAGACCCTCGATCCGAGGTCTGAACAGCAGTCGCAGCAGGGGGCCGAGCAACACGTGCTTGAGCAAGTGGTAGAACACCAGGCCGCTCCTGTCGATATCCCGTTGTCACAGCCATTTTACGGACGGTGAGCCACGGGGTGCAGGGGGCGGAGGGGACTTACTCAGACATTGCGTGTGGCGGCCATCCCGGCGGTCAGCAGCCCCAGCACCACCCAGCCGAACCACAGCCAGCCGTTGCTGCCCAGGGCCACGGAATACGTGGCGACGGCCACCAGAGCGGCGAAGGTCATGACAGCCATCGCCTTAACGGATCCGGTCATGCCCCATGGTCGCGCGCGAAGGCGGTGTCGCGCTACTGGCCACGCGCTTGGAGCGAGGCGAGATACGCGTTGTACGCCGCCAGCTCCTTGTCACCACTGCGGTCCTCGGCCCGGTCGGAGCGCCGCGCGGCCCGCTGCTCGGAGTGGTACCACTGGTAGACGAGGGCGATCAGGACCAGCACCGAGGGGATCTCGCTGAAGGCCCAGGCGATGCCGCCGCCCCACTGCTGGTCGAGCAGGGGGTCGATGCCGAGGGACGCCGGCGGGTTCGCGTACGTCTTGATCATAGGCTGGCTCGCCATCATCAGGGCGATGCCGAAGAAGGCGTGGAAGGGCATGCCCGCGAACAGTTCCAGCATCCGCATGACATAGCCCGGCCGGTGCGGACCCGGGTCGATGCCCATGATCGGCCAGAAGAAGATGAGGCCGACCGCGAGGAAGTGGACCATCATCGCGATGTGCCCGGTCCGGCTCTCCATCAGGAAGTCGAAGAGCGGGGTGAAGTACAGGGCGTAGAGGCTCGCGATGAACATCGGGATCGTGAAGGCCGGGTGGGTGATCACCTTCATGTACCGGCTGTGCAGCAGCATCAGCAGCAGCTCGCGCGGCCCCTTGTGACCGCGGGCGGCGGGCGGCAGCGCACGCAGCGCCAGCGTCACCGGGGCACCCAGCAGCACCAGGATCGGGGTCACCATGCTGATCACCATGTGCTGGACCATGTGCACGCTGAACATGACCATGCCGTAGTCGTTCAGCTTGGTGCACATCACGAGGATCACGGTCAGCACGCCCACGGTGAAGGCGATGGTCCGGCCCAGCGGCCAGGAGTCCCCGCGCCGGCGCAGCCGCAGCACGCCCCACCCGTACAGGGCGAGCCCGACCAGCGAGCCGATCAGGAAGAAGGCGTCGAAGGAGAACTCCAGTCCGCGCCCGAGAGTGAACGGCGGCAGGTCCATGTCCATGTGCATGTCCATGCCGTGCCCGCTGTGATCCATCTGTTCACTCCCTTGACCGTGGTGCCCCACCACAGTAGTGCCGCCCCCGCACGCTCTTGCGCGCGGGGGCGGCCCAGGATAGAGGGGCGCACAAAAGGGACGTCAGAGAACGGTCTGCGCCTCGTCGTACCGGTCGGCCGGAACCGTCTTGAGGGTCGAGGTCGCCTCGGAGAGCGGCACCATCACGATGTCCGTCCCGCGCAGCGCGGTCAGCATGCCGAACTCGCCCCGGTGCGCCGCCTCCACCGCGTGCCAGCCGAAGCGGGTGGCGAGGACCCGGTCGTACGCGGTCGGCGTGCCGCCGCGCTGGACGTGGCCCAGGATCACCGGCCGGGCCTCCTTGCCCAGGCGGTGCTCCAGCTCCACGGCGAGCCGGTTGCCGATCCCGGCGAACCGCTCGTGCCCGTACATGTCGGTGCCGCCTTCCTCGAAGTCCATCGAGCCCGGCTTCGGCTTGGCGCCCTCGGCGACCACGACGATCGCGAACCGCTTGCCCGCGGAGAAGCGCTCGCCGACGATCTCCGTCAGCTGCTCGATGTCGAAGGGGCGCTCCGGCACCACGATCGCGTGCGCGCCGGCCGCCATGCCCGAGTGCAGGGCGATCCAGCCCGTGTGGCGGCCCATGACCTCCACGACCATCACGCGCTGGTGGGACTCGGCGGTGGTCTTCAGCCGGTCAAGCGCCTCCGTGGCCACCCCGACGGCGGTGTCGAAGCCGAAGGTGACGTCCGTGGAGGCGATGTCGTTGTCGATGGTCTTCGGGACGCCGACGATCGGCAGGCCGGCCTGCGCGAGCAGGTTCGCGGCCTTCAGCGTGCCCTCGCCACCGATCGGGATGATCGCGTCGAGGCCGAGGTCCGCGACATGGCCGCGGGCGCGCTCCACGCCGTCGCGCAGGTGCGCGGGCTGGACCCGGGAGGAGCCGAGGATGGTGCCGCCTCGGGCGAGGATGCCGCCGACGGCGTCGAGGTCGAGCTTGCGGTAGTCCGCCTCCAGCAGGCCCTTCCAGCCGTCGAGGAAGCCGATCACCTCATCGCCGTGGTCGACCACGGCACGGTGCACGACGGAGCGGATGACGGCGTTGAGACCGGGGCAGTCGCCACCGGAAGTGAGCACACCTATGCGCATGGCAGGAACGGACCTTTGCAACGTGGGCCGACGACCGGACCACGTCGTCCGGTTGGAACTACGGCCACCCTACAAGCGGTGGAGAGGTGGACTGAACCATCCTCCACATGCTGGTCGTACTCGTCGTACGAAACGATGTCGGCCCGGTTCCCCCTAGGGAAAACCGGGCCGAACACATGATGCGGGGGCCGCCCCGATGAGCGGTCCGCGGGGCGCTACGCGGGCTGCGTCGCGGCCGCGATGCGCTCCGCGCGCAGCGCCTCGTACCACCGGTCGTCTATGGCCGGCAGCGCGTTCACATCGAGGGCCAGCTTCAGCAGCAGGTCCGCGATCTGCGGGTTGCGGGCCATCACGGGACCGTGCATGTACGTGCCGAACACCGTGTCGTTGTACGCGCCTTCGGTGCCGTCACCGGTGCCGTTGCCACGGCCCATGGTCACCCGGGCGAACGCCTTGGCCGTCGGGCCGAGGTGGGTCACGCCCTGGTGGTTCTCGAAGCCCGTCAGCTGCGGCAGGCCCAGGCGCGGGTCGATGTCCGCGAGGACGTCGCCGACGCACCGCTCGCCCTCACCGCGCAGGGTGACGACGTCCAGCAGGCCGAGGCCCTCCTGACGCTGCCCCTGGTCGTTGACGAATTCCTTGCCGAGGATCTGGTACCCGGCGCAGACGGAGAAGACGATCGCCCCGTTCGAGACGGCCCGCTCCAGGCCGCCGTCGCGCAGCAGGCGCTCCGCGGCCAGACGCTGCGGCCGGTCCTCGCCACCGCCGATCAGGTAGATGTCGCCCGAGGTGGGGATCGGCTGGTCGCTGCGCACGTCCACGCGCTGCACGTCCAGGCCGCGCTGGCGCGCCCGGCGCTCCACCACGAGGGCGTTGCCCTGGTCTCCGTACGTGCTCAGCAGGTCCGGGTAGACCCACACCAGACGCAGGCTGTTGTCGCTCATGCTCTTGTCCTTATGGGTACTAGTTGCCGACGCGGCGGCGCACGTCCTGGAAGGCGGTGTAGTTGGCGATCAGCTCGATCTGTCCGGGCGGCGCGAGCTGCACGGCCTCGTCGAGGGTGTCGCACACCCGGAAGTCCAGGCCCGCGACCTCCAGGCGGACCGCGAGGTCCAGCTTGCGGTCACCGATCACGAAGATCGGGTGACCGGCCAGCCGCGGGTAGTCGACGTCCCACAGCCAGGAGGTGTCGGTGCCGTCGGCGCCGCGCGCGTTCACCGAGAGGATCACCGGGGTCGGCGGGGGATCGATCAGCGAAAACGTTTCGAGCCAGCCCGCCGGGTTCTTCGCGAGCAGCAGCCGCAGCTCACGGCCCTGGAAGCTCACCACGTCGTAGCGGCCGGCGACGGCCTGCACCTGGTACATCCGCTCCAGCGCGACCTGCGGCGGGACGCCGAAGACGGCGGCCACGGCCGCCGAGGTCGCGGCGTTGGCCTTGTTGGCGCGGCCGGGCAGCTGGAGGTGGATCGGCCAGGCCGAGCCGTGCGGGTCCAGGACGTGGTCGCCGGAGAGCACCCAGGTCGGGGTCGGGCGCCGGAATCCGCACTCGCCGCAGAACCAGTCGTCGCCCGGGCGCTGCATGACACCGCCGCAGGAGGGGCACGACCAGGCGTCGTCCTTCCACTCCTGGCCGGCCGCGACCCACACCACGTTCTGGGAGGAGGAGGCGGACCACACGATCAGCGGGTCGTCGCAGTTGGCGACGATGACCGCCTTGGAGCCCTGGAGGCCCTCGCGCCACTTCTCCGCGAGCATGCGGGTCTCGGCGGCGCGGTCCAGCTGGTCGCGGGAGAGGTTGAGCAGGGCGATCACCTTGGGGGTGACGTCCCGGGCCACTCCGGCCAGGTACTTCTCGTCGACCTCGATGACGCCGTACTTGGCGTCCGAGCCGCCTGCCAGCGCGGACGTGATGCCGGCCGGCATGTTGGCGCCGAGGGCGTTGGAGACGACCGGACCGCTGGCCCGCAGGGCCTCCGCGATCAGTCGGGTCGTCGTGGTCTTGCCGTTCGTCGCGGAGACGAGGACGACATCGAGATGTTGCGCCAGCGCGCCGAGAAGATCGGGGTCGAGCCTGAGTGCGACCTTGCCACCGATCACCGATCCGCTTCCGCGTCCCGCGGCCCGCGACACCGCCGCCGCGGCCTTGCCCGCCGTCACGGCCAGCTTGGCCCGCGGCGAAAGCGGCTCCGTGTTGCCTGCCATCGTCCCTTGTCCTCCTTGCGTCGGTCGGCCCCAGCCTATCCAGTACCGGCCGGAGCCTTGACCGCGGCGCCCCCGCCCCGCCGCGGATCTCCTCATATAGTCGCCCGTCGTAGGCTTAAGGCCATGCGACAGCGCCCCATCCCCGGTACCTCCGGCCTCGTCCGCACCATGAGCCTGCTGGGTGATCCGGTGCTCCACTCCGCGTGCGCGGAAGTCACCGCGTTCGGCCCGGAACTCGACCGGCTCATCGAGGACATGTTCGCCACGATGTACGCCGCCGAGGGCGTCGGGCTCGCGGCGAACCAGATCGGCGTCGGACAGCGGGTGTTCGTCTACGACTGCCCCGACGACGAGGATGTCCGCCACGTCGGGCACATCGTCAACCCGCGGCTGGTGACGGCCGACGGGGACGAGTTCCTGGGGCCGGAGGGGTGCCTGTCCCTGCCGGGGCTGGAGGCGGGGACGGTCCGCTTCGACCACGCGGTGGTCGAGGGCGTCACGTCGGACGGGGCGGCTGTCCGGATCTCCGGGACGGGGTTCTTCGCGCGGTGCCTGCAGCATGAGTGCGACCACCTCGACGGGATCGTGTACGCGGACCGCGTGACCGGCCTCCGATCCCGCCGCCTGCGGCGCGCCATCCGCAAGACCCCTTGGGGAGCCGGGGCACTGCGCGGCTAGCCCGGTCGACCCTTTGCCTCGCCGGCGCCGATCCGGGCACGTCCAGCCCCTCCGGCGTTTGAGGAGCGGGGTCTGGGGCGGGGCCCAGGAAACCCGGCTCCGCCGGGCACCGGGCTCCGCCCGGACCTCCCCCAGCTACCGCTGGGAGGTGCCCCCTGCTCAAACGCCGACGGGGCTGAATGTGGCCCAGGAGAGGCTGAATCCGGCTAGAAGCCCGGGCCGTCGACCCGGTTGCCGGCAGTGGCCAGGCGGCCCCACAGGAGGTCCGTGAGGCCCGCGACCAGGTCCGCGCGCTCGCAGGGCCGTTCGCCCAGCCACCAGTCACCGGCCGCGTGCATCATGCCGACGATGCCGTGACCCCAGATCCGGGCGAGGCGTTCGCCCCCCGGGCCGAGGTCCACGCGTTCGCCGATCACCTCGGCCAGCTCCTCGCCGAGCCGGCGCAGCAGCGGGGCCGAGTGCAGGCCGACGTCGAAGCCGCGCTCGGCGCTGTGGGAGTCCTCGGCCGGGTGCATGAGGAAGCGGTAGACCTGCGGGCGGGCCTCGATGGCGGCAAGATAGGTGTCGAGGGTCGCCTCCACCCGGCGGCGCCGCTCGGCGGGGGCGTCGAGCGCGGCCCGCAGCGAGTCGAGCAGGGCGTCGGTGTGCCGGACGGCGAGGGCCTGGTAGAGGCCCGCCTTGTCCCCGAAGTGCCGGTAGAGGATGGGCTTGGTGATGCCTGCCTCCGCCGCGATCGCGTTCATGGAGGCTTTGGGGCCGTCCCTGAGCACGACCCGGTCGGCGGCTTCGAGCAGCTCCCGCCGGCGGCGTTCGGCCGCTCCCGGTTCGCCGGCCTGCTGAGTGGTCTCCATGACGTGTTTCTCTCCCCGCCCTTGCGATGTGCGTGACGCCCACGCAACGTAACACCCCGCATACCCCGTCGATCGAATCGGAGGTCACCCCGTCCGGCGTCGTGGCCGGTGCGGACGGTGCTTGACAGTGCTTACTCGCCGGTAACAGACTGTGGTCTTCGCGTAGGTTACCGCTAGTAACTTCCGCAGGGACGAGTGCAGACAGGTGGAGGGGACATGGCGGAGTTCACCATGGAGCTGAACGACGACCAGAAGCAGGTACGGGACTGGATCCACGGCTTCGCCGCCGATGTGATGCGCCCCGCCGCCGCGGAATGGGACGAGCGCGAAGAGACTCCCTGGCCCGTCATCCAGGAGGCCGCCAAGGTCGGCATCTACTCGCTGGACTTCTACGCCCAGCAGTTCTTCGACCCGACCGGCCTCGGCATTCCGATGGCGATGGAGGAGCTCTTCTGGGGCGACGCGGGCATCGCGCTGTCCATCGTCGGCACCGGACTCGCGGCCATCGGCGTCGTCGCCAACGGCACCGAGGAGCAGATCGGCACCTGGATCCCGCAGATGTACGGGACCCCGGACGACGTGAAGGTCGCCGCCTTCTGCTCCTCCGAGCCGGACGCCGGCTCCGACGTCGGCTCGATGCGCACCCGGGCGGTCTACGACCAGGCCAAGGACGAGTGGGTGCTCAACGGCACCAAGACCTGGGCGACGAACGGCGGTATCGCCAACGTCCACATCGTGGTCGCGGTCGTCGATCCCGCGCTGGGGACCAAGGGGCACGCCTCCTTCATCATCCCGCCGAACACCCCCGGCCTGTCCCAGGGGCAGAAGTTCAAGAAGCACGGCATCCGCGCCTCGCACACCGCCGAGGTGGTGCTGGAAGACGTACGGATCCCCGGCTCCTGCCTGCTCGGCGGCAAGGAGAAGCTGGACGAGCGCCTCGCGCGGGCCCACGAGCGCGCCCGCAGCGGCGGCGGGGAGCGTGTGAAGAACGCGGCCATGGCCACCTTCGAGGCCTCCCGGCCGGCCGTCGGCGCGATGGCCGTCGGCACCGCGCGCGCCGCGTACGAGGTGGCCCTCGACTACGCGAAGACCCGTACCCAGTTCGGCCGCCCGATCATCGACAACCAGGGCGTGGCCTTCCAGCTCGCCGACATGCGCACGCAGATCGACGCGGCCCGGCTGCTGGTGTGGCGCGCGTCCTGGATGGCGGTGGCGGGCCGGCCGTTCGAGTCGGCGGAAGGCTCGATGTCGAAGCTCTTCGCGAGCGAGGTCGCCAAGAAGGTCACCGCCCAGGCGGTCCAGATCCTCGGCGGCAACGGCTTCACCCGTGAGTACCCGGTGGAGCGCATGCACCGCGACAGCGCCATCTACACGATCTTCGAGGGCACCAGTGAGATCCAGCGCCTGGTGATCGCCCGCACGATCTCCGGCATGCCGATCCGCTAGCCGACGGGCCCGGTCGGGACGGGCGAGGTACGGGGTACGGGCACAACGCTCCGTACCCCGTACCCGTACCCCGCGCCTCAGCCCAGCGGGGTGAGGCAGAAGGTGGTGAAATCGTTCCGGCTGTACTTCGGGTCGGATACGTAGTCGCCCGCGGCGCATCGCGCACCGGGCGTGCCCAGGCGCTCGGTGACCCGGAACTCGGCGCGGGGCGAGGCGCAGGACTCGATCTCCAGCTCCTGCTCGACCCAGCTGCCCTCGTTGCGTACGCACTGTCCCGCGGACAGCCTGGGGTCGCCGAACACCGCGGCGGCCACGAAGAGGGCCGGGACCGCCAGCACGACGAGCAGGACCGGCAGGAGGAAGAGCAGGACCGGAGCCCGGCGCCACATCGGTTTGCCCGGGTCGAGCGCGGGCCGGTGGCCGCCCGCCGGGGGAGCGAGCTTGCGGAAGGCCGCCCGCGGGCCGAGGTTCATCAGCAGCGTCACGGGCGTGATGAAGGCGGACAGCGGCCCCCACCAGCCCTGCCACAGGGTGTCCGAGGACATCCGGCGGTAGGTGGCGAGCCCGCAGTCGCGGCAGAACGGTCCGCGCAGGCTCAGGAACCGCATCAGCACGATCAGGCCCTGGTGGCCGCGTACGGTCGCGTGCGCGGCAGGCCAGGCCCCGCACAGCCGGCAGCCGTACCGGCCCGGCTCCGGGTGCGTGCCGTACGCCCCGTACGTGCCGTAGGGCTGCGGTCCCGCGTACCCGGGGCCGGCCGGGCCGCCCTGCTGCGGGACGGGCGCGGCGTAGGGGTTGTACGGGCCGGCGCCCTGCTGCTGCGGCTGTGGCGGAGTGGCCACGGAGATCTCCTCGGTCGCTTCGTGATCACCGGCACGGTGATCACGAAACCTTAAGGCCGCAGCAGCCGTGCGAGGGCCCGGCCGAAGAGGAGACGGCCCGCCGCCGCGACCACGGGATCCAGGGCGCGGGGAAGGCCGCGCAGGCGCAGCTCCTCCCGCCAGAGGACCTCCGCGCCGCCCGTGACGAGGGGGCGGATCTCGATCTCCGCCCAGCCCGTCACCGACCGGCCGCGCTTCTCCAGCCGGACCAATCCCGGCAAACCCTCCGCGGGGGGTCGCCACACGACGACCTCCATGCGATCGTCGAATGTGATCCTGCTCACGCCGGTCCGAGCCGTGAAGATCGTTCCGACGTGGGTCGGGGGAGCCGTCTCGATGATCGTCCGGGTGAGTGGGACCTGCTCGCCGTGGCGCTCCCAGTCCGTGAGCATCGGCCACGCCTCGACCGGCGGCAAAGACGTGCGGTGAATGATCCGGATAGCGGGCATGAGCGCATGGTAATCGGGCATACACACCGTGAACTGGACGGCGGATATGGGTTCCGTCCGGGGGTGGCGATCAGTAATACTCACCGCCACCGTGGATCGCGGATTCGACCGGGTGACCACCGGCCCTCCCGCCCCACTTCGCGAGGAGGTGCGCCATGTGCTCCCACCAGCCACCCTGCCCTACTGCCGACAGCGCCGATCACGACGCCGCCCGCATTGTGGCCTCCCATCCTGAACAGGGCTGGAGCCTGCTGTGCAACGGAGTCGTGATGTTCGACGACACCGGTGAACTGCTCCCCGACAGCCGCACGGTGGAACCCCGCCGCCCGGCCCTGGTCTGAGCGAGGAGGCAGCATGCGCCAGCAGCTGATCCGTAAGCCCGTCCCGAAGCCCGCCCCCCGAGACCTGGACCTGCGCACACCGTCGGGCAGACCCCTCCCGTACTGACGGGAGCCCAGGATTTAGGCCGTACCCCAGACCCACCGGCCGAGACTCAGCCGGTGGGCGCCGCCGCGCCGCCCAGGAACGCCGCCTCGTAGGCGGCGTCTCCGATCGCCGCGCGGGCCTGCCGCTCGCCCTGGTCGCGCAGGGCCGTCAGCGAGGGTGAGCCCATCTGCGGCCGGCCCACCGTGCGCCACCAGGCGTGCCCGGTGCCGAGCAGCCGCGCCGCGAGTTCCCCGTCGCCCAGCCCGGCCACCGCCGCGGCCAGCAGGTCCAGGCCGAGCGCGATGCCGAAGCGGTCTCCGAGCAGCCGTTTCCCCGAGAGCATCGCCCGTACGTGCCGGGCGGCCTCCCCGTGATCGCCCAGGCCCAGCGCCGCCACCGCCAGGATGTAGTCCGCGTACGCCCGCAGCCAGCGCTCGCCGAGCTCGGCGCAGGCCTCCCGCAGGGACCGCGCCTCCTCGGTCGCCTCCTCGAAGCGCCGCAGGTCGCACAGGGCGTAGCCGGTGGCCAGCTTGCACAGGAGCCAGCCCGTGCCGCTGGCGCGTCCGCCGTGGCCCGCCCGGGCCCGGGGGCCGGCCAGCCGCAGAGCCCGTACGGGGTCGCCGGGCATGAGGACCGACACCGCGTGCAGGTAACCCGCGCGCAGCTCCCGCTCGGGGTCCGCGAGCCGGGCCGCGTCGCGCGTGCACTCGTCGCCGAGCTGCCGCGCCGCGTCCATGTCGCCCTGGAGCAGCGCGGTGAGTCCGAGGGCCCACACGGCCTGGTTGTACGCGGCCCCCGTGCGCGGGGCGCCCCGCAGGGCCCGTTCCAGGAAGCCGCGGCCCTCGTGCACGTGCCCGCACGCGAACCAGTAGAACCACAGGGCCCCGGCCATCTCCAGCGCCGCCGTCGGGTCGGCGGCGATCAGGTGCTCCAGAGCGGTACGCAGTTGCGCGTGCTCGGCGGTGATCCTGCGGTACCAGTCCACCTGCCCCGGGCCCATCCACCCCCGGTCGGCGGCCTGGGAGAGCGCCGCGTACCAGTGGGCGTGCCGGTCGGTGACGATCTCCACCTCGCCGAGCTCGCCCAGCCAGTCCTGTCCGTACTCGCGGATCGTGTCCAGCATCCGGTAGCGGGCCCCGGACCCGCGCTCCTCGATGCGCAGGACCACGGACTTGGCGGCGAGGCCCGCCAGTACGCGCTCCACCCGGGCGGCGGGCAGCGGCCCGCCCGAGCACACCGCGCGCGCCGCGGCGATGTCGAAGTCGCCGGTGAAGACCGAGAGCCGGGCCCACAGCAGCCGTTCCAGCGGCTCGCACAGTTCGTGGCTCCAGCCGATCGTGGTCCGCATGGTCTGGTGCCGGCGCGGCAGCGCGGCCCGGGCGTCGGACAGCACCTCGAAGCGTTCGCCGATCCGCTCGGCCATGTGCTCCAGCGTCCACAACCGCAGCCGGGCGCCCGCGAGTTCCAGCGCGAGCGGGATGCCGTCCAGGCGCCGGCACACCTCGGCGGCCACCGCCGTCCGCGCCGGGTCGGCGAAGACGGCCGCCGCCCGCGGGGTCGCGGCCAGGGCGCGGGCCCGGAAGAGCGTGAGGGCGTCGCTGTCGGGCCCCTCGCAGGGCAGCGGCCGGACCTCGACGACCTCCTCGGTCGGCATGCCGAGCGGCTCGCGGGAGGTGACCAGGATCGTCAACCCGGGCGCGGACTGCAGGAGTTCGCCGACCAGATGGCGGCAGTCGGCCACCAGGTGCTCGCAGGTGTCCAGCACGAGGAGCAGCTTCTTGTCGGCCATCCACGCGCACAGCTCTTCGTCGGGCGGGCGCGGGGAGTGGTCGGCGAGGCCGACGGTGTGGGCGACGGTGGCGGTGAGCAGGCTCGGATCGCGCAGGGGCGACAGCTCCACCCACCAGACCCCGTCGGGGCGCGCCTGGCGGGCGGCGGCGACGGCGCGTAGGGCGAGCCGTGACTTGCCGACACCGCCCACCCCGGTGAGGGTGACCAGTCTTCGCTCGTTCAACAGGCCGTCGAGCAGCCGGAGTTCGTCCACCCTGCCGACGAAGCTCGCAGGTTCCGGGGGCAGGTTGCCGGGCACCGGGCAGGGACCCGGTCCGGGATCGCCGTCCGCGGAGTCTGCCTGATTGTCATTGAACGAGTACTCACCGAACACGGATGTATTGTGCGCGATCTTCCCGTGCGGCCGTGCCGTTCAGGCCGGATCGGTGTCTTCTTTCACGCGACGAGTGTGATCCGCCGCTCCGCGGAGAAGGATCCCCAGTTGCCGTCGGGGAGTCTCGCCCGCAGTTTCACGGCCCAGACCGTGCCGGTCGGCTCGGCCACCGTGAGCCGGTGCTCCGCCCGGCCGCTGGGCACCGCACCCGCTCCGAACTGGATGACGGTCGTGGGCAGTCCGTTGACGTACAGCTCGTACTCGGTGGTCTCGCCACCGGTGTCCGGGGCGGTCCAGGTCAGTGTGACGGTGCCCGGGGCGGCGGTCGCGGCGAATGCGGCGGGGGCCGTGCCGGGACCGTCGCCGGAGGCGGGCGGGGTCGTCACGTCCACCGGCGGGCCGTCGGGGGAGGAGTTGTCCGCCCCGTCGCGGGCCCGGACGGTGAAGGTGTAGACGGTGTCCGGCCGCAGGGTGTTCAGGGCCGTGGCGCTCTCGCCGGGGCCGGCGGTGTGGATCCGGACGCCGCCCTGGTAGACGTCGTAGGCCGTGACGCCCGTGTCGTCGGTCGCCGCCGTCCAGGACACCTGGGCGGACCGGGGCCCGGTCGCCCGGGCGGTGGTGGCGGCCGGGGCGGTGGGGGCCGTGCGGTCCTCGGCCTTGGCGGCCGGGGTGGTCACCCGGGCGGCCGGGCCGGGGCCGGAGAGGTTCCCGGCGGCGTCCTTGGCCCGGACCGTGAAGGCGTAACCGGTCTGCGGGGCGAGGCCGGTGATGTCCGCCATGGTCTTCTCGGCGGGGAGTTCGCGGACGAGGCGGCCGGCTTCGAAGACCTGGTAGCCGGTCACCCCGTCCCGGTCGGCCGCCGCGTCCCACATGACGTGCACGCTGGTCGCGCTGCCGGCCTGGGCGGTCAGTCCGGCGGGGGCGGGCGGGGGTTCGGTGTCGGGCGCGGTGCAGGCTGTGATGCCGGTGATGCCTGCGACGGCCAGGCAGAGGGCGAGCGTGGGGGCGCTGCGTCGCACGGGGTGCCTTCCTCGGCTTCCTTAATGGTCTAGACATATATGGCACGGCGGGTGCGAGCCCGACAAGACCCCTGCGCCCGGTGGCCCGCGGAGTGCCCGGCTTCGTGTCCTTCCGCTCCCGCGCCGGTCGCTCCGCGACGTTCGTCAAGGACCGACCGGCCGTCACGGACGGTCAACACCCGTACGGCGGACATGTCTTTCGCCCGAAGGCACCCCCTCCTGCGCCACCATGGCGGCGAGTAAGGAGGTTTCGATGGTGATTTCCCTCTCGGTGGTCGTCCTGCTCCTCATCCTGGCCTGGATCTTCCTGCGCAGCGGCGGTCTGAAGTTCTCGCACGCCGTCGTCTGCGCGCTGCTCGGCTTCTACCTCGCGAGCAGCAGCATGGCCACGACCATCCACGACGGCCTGACGGCCACCGCGAACGTGGTGTCCAGCCTCCATCCTTGATCGACTGTTGCGCCTTCGTGAATCATCCGGTCCATCCATGGACTCCTCAAGCGGTGCGATCTAGCGTCTGGCGGCGGCGCGACATCAGACGCAATGTCAACAACGCTGAGAGACATGGAGGAAGCCCGGATGTTCCGAAGATCGCTGAACTGCGCCGTGCTGCCCGTCGTCGCCGCACTCACGGTGATGTACGGCGGCTCGCCGGCCCAGGCCGAGGAGATACCCAAGGCCCCCGGCCACCGCCTCGTCACCCACTACGACGGCGCCCCCGCGGCCGCCGCCCCCCTGCCCGGCGAGGCGCCGCCGCAGCACCCCTTCCTCGCGCCCAACGGCCGCAGCGGCATGCACTCCGACGCGGCGGGCAGCGCCACCTCCCCCTGGTCGGGGCCGCTCGGCAAGAACCCGAAGGTCACCAGCGAGAAGATCGCCGCACTCGGCGGCGAGTGCGCGACCGCGACCTTCGACTCGGCCGGCCGGCTCGTCACGGTGTGCGGCACCTTCTCCGGCTTCAAGGTCAAGCTCCTGGAGCCCCGTACGCTCGCCACGCTCGCGGAACACCAGCTCCCGCAGCGCTCCTCGACGGTCGAGGCGATCACCTCGCTCGACTTCGCGAAGATCTTCAAGGACACCTCGGGCGGTGCCTACTTCTACCTGGACAACCAGGACCGGGCCGTGCTGGCCGACTCCCGCCAGCACATCCTGCGCCTGGCCCACTCCCAGAACCCCGACGGAAGCTGGAAGTTCACGGTCGACAACGACTGGGACCTCACCGGGCAGGTCCCGCACGACTGCGTGACGTGGACCAACCTGTGGCCCAGCGGCACCTGTGACCCCGTCACATCCGTGATGCCCGACTGGAACGGTCGCATCTGGTGGGTCACCCGCCAGGGCCGGGTCGGCACGGTGGATCCGGCGACCTCGCGGATCCGCTCCGTCCAGCTGCGGGGCGAGGAGATCCAGAACTCCTTCTCGGTCGCCGAGGACGGTGTCTCCATCGTCTCCGACCACGCGCTCTACAGCTTCCGTGCCGGTACCGACGGCACCCCCGAGATCCAGTGGCGCCAGACGTACGACCGGGGCACGGCGTCCAAGCCCGGTTCGGTCAACCAGGGTTCGGGCACCACCCCGGACCTCTTCGGCCAGGACTACGTCGCCATCACCGACAACGCCGACGACCGGATGAACGTCCTGGTCTACAAGCGGGGCGTGGACGTCCCCGCCGACCGGCGGCTGGTCTGCAAGGTGCCGGTGTTCGGCTCCGGCGCCTCGACCACCGACAACTCCCTCGTCACCTGGGGCAACAGCATCGTCGTCGAGAACAACTACGGCTACGAGAACCCCACCACCCTGCTGCTGGGCAAGTCCGTCGTGGGCGGAGTGGCCCGCATCGACGTCCGCGCCGACGGCAGCGGCTGCGACACGGTCTGGGAGAGCGCGATCCGCGCTCCCTCCGTGGTCCCGAAACTCTCCACCGCGAACGGGCTGCTCTACTTCTACGAGAAGGAGCCGAACGCCTGGGGCATCGACGCCTGGTACCTCACGGCCGTGGACTTCCGCACGGGTGAGCGCCGCTGGCGGCAGCTGACCGGCACCGGTCCGCTCTACGACAACAACTGGGCCCCGATCACCCTCGGCCCCGACGGCACCGCGTACGTCGGTGTCTTCAACGGCATCGTCGCGGTCCGCGACAACTGACGAACGAGCCGCCCGCCGCCGGGTCCCTCCGGCAGCGGGCGGCTCTCGGCAGGATGTGTGACCTCCTCAGTGCGCCCGGCGGTGCCACTCCTCGGCGAGCAGCCGGTAGGAGTTCACCCGGTCCGCGTGTCCGTGCGTGATCGTGGTGATCAGCAGCTCGTCCGCGCCGGTCGCCGCCTGGAGCCGCTCCAGGTGATCGGCGACGGTCCGGGCGGAGCCGACGAACCGGGTCTCCAGCCGGTCGGCCACCAGCCTCCGGTCCGCGTCGGTCCACGGCAGGGCCCGGGCCTCGGCCGGGGTGGGGTAGGGGATGGCTCCCTCGGCCGTCCGGATGCTGCGGACCCAGGCCCCGTACCCGGTGGCCAGTTCGCGCGCCGTCTCCTCGTCCTCGGCCACCACCACGTCGGCGGACACCGACAGATACGGCCGCTCCAGCTCGGCCGACGGCTTGAAGGCGGCCCGGTACCCCGCGGCCGCTTCCAGTACCGCCGCCGGACTGACGTGGTAGTTGGCCGCGAACCGGAGCCCGTTGCGACCCGCCGTCTCCGCACTCACCCCGCCGCTGCTGCCCAGGATCCACACCTCCACGTCGGCCCCCTCGCCGGGGACGGCATGCGCCTCCACCCCCTCCGGCGAGCGGTACTCGCCCCGCAGCAGCGCGAGCACGTCGTCGACCTGCTCGCCGTACTCCTGCGGCTGGGCCCCCGGCAGGTTCAGCAGCTTCTGCTGGAGGGCCACCCGCGGATGGCCGAGCAGATGGGCGAAGGAGAACGGGTCGGGGATCCGCAGCCCGTTCGGGGCGTACCCGTCCACGACCGGGGTGACCGGCGGCTGCGGGCCCGGACCGTCGGACGGCCGGGGCCGGCCCGCCGAACGGCCCAGCCCCAGGTCGATGCGCCCGGGATGCAGCGCGTCGATCAGGCCGAACTCCTCGACGGTCGACAGCGCCGTGCGGTGCCCGAGCTGCACCGCGCCGGAGCCGAGCCGGATGGCCGAGGTCGCGGAGGCGGTCAGCGCGAGCACGACCGCCGGGGAGGTCCCGGCCACCCCGGGATTGAGGTGGTGCTCGGCGAACCAGTAGCGGGCGTAGCCGAACTCCTCGGCCCGCCGCGCGAGATCGATGCTGTGCCGCAGGGCCTCGGCGGCGGTGGAACCGGACGGGACGGGGACGAGGTCGAGGACCCCGAGAGGGATGCCGGGCATGTCCGGGCTCCTTAAAGGTCGGGGAAGCAGGGGTCGGGTATCGCACGGCGCAGGACCGGCGCGATGTCCGACTGGAAGAGTTCGAGCGAGGCGCGGTGGTCCGCCTCGGCGAGCCCGCCCGCCTCGGCCTGCAGGTGCAGGGCCGTGTGGCCGAAGGCCTCGTGGTAGCGGTGCACCTTCTCGATCACCTGCTGGGGGCTGCCGATCAGTGCCGAGCTCCGCTCGACGAAGTCCTCCAGGGTCGGGAAGACGGGGGCCGTGCCCAGCTGCCCGTGGAAGGCGAGGTAGCGCGCGAACGCCGGCCGGTACGCCGCGACCGCCAGCTGCGAGGTGCGGGCCGCGTGGTAGCCGGCCGTGCCCGCGCCGACCACCGCCCGGGCCGGATCGTGCCCGTAGTGCTCCCAGCGCTCCCGGTAGTGGCGGATGAGCTCCGCGTACGGGCCGATCGGGTGGGTGACGTTCGCCGAGAACAGCGGGTCGCCGTAACGCGCCGCGAGATCGACCGACTCCCGGCTCGTGGCACTGCCGTGCCAGACCCGCAAGGCCCGCTGGAACGGCCTCGGCAGCACCTCCGCACCGCTCAGCGCGGGCCGGAAGCGCGGCTGCGCGCTCACCTTGTCCTCCCGCCAGATCCGGCGGAACAGCTCGTAGCCCTCGGCGTTGCGTTCCCACTGATCCTCGGGGGACACCTGGAACAGCTCACGCTGCGCCGTGCCGTTGCCCTTGCCGATCATCAGCTCCAGGCGCCCGTCGCTGAGGTGGTCGAGCGTCGCGTAGTCCTCGTACGCCCGCACCGGGTCGAGCAGGCTCAGGGTGGTGACGGCGGTGAACAGCCGGATCCGGCGGGTGAGCGCGGCGATGTGGCTGAGCACCACGGGCGGCGAGGAGGACAGGAAGGGCCGCTCGTGGCGCTCGCCCACGCCGAAGCCGTCGAAGCCGAGCTGCTCCGCCAGCAGCGCGGCGGCGACCACCTCGCGGAACCGCTCCCGGGCGGGCTTCAGGCCGCCCGTCGCCGGGTCGGGGGAGTCCGTGATCAGGGTGATGGCGAGGAATTTCACGAGGCCGGGGCCGGGGCCGAAGCCGGAGTCGGGGCCGGGGCCGGGGCCGGGGCCGGAACCGCGAGGCCGAGGTGGTCGCGCAGGGTGGTGCCCTCGTACTCGGTGCGGAAGACCCCCCGCTCCTGGAGCAGCGGTACGACGGAGTCCGCGAAGCCGTCCAGACCGCCCGGGGTGATGTGGGGGACCAGGATGAATCCGTCGGCGGCGTCCGCCTGCACCAGCGTGTTGATCGACTCGGCGATCGTGGCGGCCGAGCCGACGAAGGTCTGGTCGGCGGTGGCCCTGATGACCAGCTCGCGGATCGACAGGTTCTTGGCCCGGGCCAGCTCGCGCCACTGCCGGGCGGTGGCGAGCGGATCGCGGAACTGCCGTACGCTCGCCCGCCCGAGGGCGATGGTGTTCTCCCCGACCCGGGGGTCGACCTCGGGCAGCGGACCGTCCGGGTCGTAGGCGGACAGGTCCCGGTTCCAGACGTGCTCCAGGTACTTGATCGCGGTCTGCCCGCTGACCTGGAGGCGGCGCACCTCGTGCGCGATCTCCCGCGCCTGCGCGTCGGTGTCCCCGAGGACGAAGGTGGCCGCGGGCAGGATCTTCAGCTGGTCGTGCGTACGGCCGTGCCCGGCGAGCCGGCCCTTGACGTCCGCGTAGAACTCCCGTCCCGCGTCGAGGGTCCCGTACCGGCCGAAGATCGCGTCGGCGCCGGCGGCGGCGAACTCCCGGCCCTCCTCGGAGTCGCCCGCCTGGAAGATCACCGGACGGCCCTGCGGGCTGCGCGGCACGTTGAAGCGGCCCTCGATGTCGAAGTGCCGGCCACGGTGGGCGAAGGCCCCGGCCCGCGCGTCGCGCAGGAAGGTGCCGGACCCCGCGTCGGCGGCGATCTCCGAGCCGTCCCAGGAGTCGAACAGCTCGGTGGCGGTGGCCAGGAACTCCTGGGCGCGGGAGTAGCGGTCCTCACGCGGCAGGAATCCGCCGCGCCGGAAGTTCTCGCCGGTGAAGGCGTCCCAGGAGGTGACCACGTTCCAGGCGGCCCGGCCCTGCGAGAGGTGGTCGAGCGTGGCGAACTGGCGGGCCACCTCATAGGGCTCGTTGAAGGTGGAGTTGATGGTGCCGGTCAGACCCAGGCGGTCGGTCACCGCGGCCAGGGCGGCGAGCACCGTGAAGGTGTCGGGCCGGCCGACCACGTCCAAGTCGTATATCTCACCGCCCTGTTCGCGCAGCCGCAGCCCCTCCGCGAGGAAGAGGAAGTCGAACTTGGCCCGCTCGGCCGTCTGCGCGAAATGGATGAACGAGTCGAAGTCGATGTGGCTGCCGGCGGCCGGGTCGCTCCACACGGTGGTGTTGTTGACGCCCGGGAAGTGGGCCGCGAGATGGATCTGCTTGAGCGGCTTGCTGCTCATGGTTCGTCCTTCCGGAGGGTCCGGGCCGGCGGCGGGCCGGGCCGTGATCAGGCTGCGGGCCGCGCGTAACGGTTGGCCGGGCGCTCCAGCCCGAGCAGGCCGCGCAGGGTGTCCGCCTCGTACTCCTGGCGGAACGCCCCGCGCCGCTGCAGCTCCGGCACCAGCCCCCGGGTGATGGCGGGCAGGTCGTGGGCGATCACACCCGGCCGCAGCAGGAAGCCCGACAGGCCTGCCGAACGCCGTTCGAGGAGCAGGTCCGCCAACTGCCCGGGGCTCCCGGTGAAGACGGCGCCGTCACCGTCGTACGGGGCACCCGCGAGCGCGTCGAGGCGCTCCAGGCGTGCGGCGGCCGCCGGAGCGTCCGCGTCGAGGAACACGGTGAGGTCCCCGAAGAGGTGCAGCGGTTCCGCCGCGAGCCCGGTCGCCTCCCGGGCCCGCCGGATCGCCGCCACGGCGGCGCGCGTGCCGCCGTCGTCGCGCGCGGCCACGTATCCGACCTCGGCGGACCGGGCGACGAGCGCGTACGAGGCCTCGCCGTCGCCGGACGCGCTGACGACGGGCTGTCCCTGCGGCGG
Organism: Streptomyces sp. NPDC001502; assembly: GCF_042894785.1. NCBI lineage: Bacteria > Bacillati > Actinomycetota > Actinomycetes > Kitasatosporales > Streptomycetaceae > Streptomyces > Streptomyces sp. NPDC001502. The sequence continues at coordinate 36,614 of NZ_JBIAVW010000020.1, read as the reverse complement.
GCGCGGGGTGATCGACGGACCCCTGACGCTGAAGTGGCGGCCCTCGAAGTCGATGTGGTGGAGCTTCGCGCGGTCGACGAACCGGCCCGTGGCCACGTCCCGGATCTCCGCGTCGTCCTCCCAGCTGTCCCACAGCCGCCGGATCACCTCGACGTGGTCGGCGGCCTCCGCGTACAGCTCCGCGTCCGCGAACGGAGCGGTCCGCCGCCCGAAGTGCCCTGCCTCGTGGGCGAGCCCGGACACCTGGATCCGCAGTCCGGCCCGGCCCCGGCTCACGTGGTCGAGCGTGGCGATCGCCTTGGAGATGTGGAAGGGCTCGGTGTGGGTGGCCGTCACGGCCGGGACCAGCCCGATGTGCCGGGTCAGGGGTGCGACGCGGGCGGCGGTGAGCACCGCGTCCAGCCGCCCGCGGACCCGGTCCGTGCGCGCGTCGGGTCCGGTGGGCGAGGAGGACTGGAGGGCGAGGCCGTCCTCGAAGGTGATGAAGTCGAGAAGCCCGGTCTCGGCCTCGGTGGCGAGACCGGCCCAGTAGCGGGCGGTGAAGAGCTCGGCGGGCCGGGCGCCGGGCTCGCGCCAGGCGGCCGGGTGCCGGCCCGCGCCGTCGAGGGCGACGGCGAGGTGCAGGGGCGCCGGGGACGATGAGGAAACGGACACGGAGAATTGCGCCTTCCTGCTCGGCGTACGGAAAAGGGAAGCTGATGCGGGATCACGTAATTCGGCCCGTCATCAATTTCTTTCGAAAACGCTACGCCCGATAGCGGTGCCATACAATGACCGGAATATTAAGAGAAGTTGGCAGCGGTGTTGCCCGGGGCCCGGACGGCCAGGAAGAAGGGCCGGCGGCGCAGGGTGAAGCCGATCGACTCGTAGAGCCGGATCGCCCGCGTGTTGCTCGCCGCGGTGTGCAGGAACGGGACCTCGCCGCGCTCCCGGATGCCCGCGGCGACGGCCCGCACCAGCCTCGTCGCCAGGCCCTGGCCCCGGTGGTCGGGATGGGTGCACACCGCGCTGATCTCGGTCCAGCCGGGCGGACGCAGCCGCTCTCCGGCCATCGCGACCAGCCGGCCCTGCCGGCGGATGCCGAGGTAGGTGCCCAGTTCGACGGTGCGGGGCAGGAAGGGCCCGGGCTCGGTCAGCCGGATCAGCGCGAGGACTTCCGGCACGTCGGCGGCGCCCAGCCGGACCGCCTCCGGGGCCGGCTCGGCGCGCAGCGAGGTGTCGACGAGCTGGACGCCCTGGATCCGCCCGACGGTCTCCCAGCCGTCGGGCGGGGTCAGCACCCCGGCGAGCGAGGCGACCTCGCCGTCGCCGGTCAGCGCGCGCAGGTCGGCCCAGGAACGCGGGTCGCCCGGGTCGGCGAGGGCGGCGAAGGGCGAGACGTCCGGGGAGTAGCGGGCGGCGCGGGCCGCGCGGGCCGCGGGGGCGCCGTCGGCGGCGCCGCCCGCCGGGTACTCGGCGAAGGCGGTGTGCGCGCCGGACAGGGAGGCCCAGGCCGGGTTGTCCAGGACGTGGGGGGACAGCGAGGTGTGCGCGGGGGTGCTCATGAGTTGCTCAGGGGCAGGCCGGGCGGGTTGACCTCCGAGGTCTTGACGGCCTCGTTGGACAGGTTCCAGGCCGCCAGCAGCTTCTCGTACTGGCCGTTCTCGATCAGGTGGTTGACGGCCGCGGCCACCGGCTCGGCCAGCCCGCTGTCCTTCTTGGCGGTCGCCGCGATCAGGCCCTGCAAGGACTCGCCGGCGCCGGAGAAGGCCCCCGCGTTGCGCGTGGGGGTGCTGCCGTTCGCGGTCTGGGTGACGTGGTAGGCGATGGAGGGGTTCGGGGCGAAGTTGATGTCGATCTTCTTGCCGCTCAGGGCGAGGAAGACGCTGTTGGTGTCGGGGAAGTACTTGACGGTGAGGTCCTTGCCCTCGGCCTGCAGCTTCTTCTGCCACTCCAGGAGGATCTTCTCCTGGTTGGTTCCCGAGCTGACGGCGACCGTCCTGCCCGCGAGGCTGCGGTAGTCGCCGTCGAAGTTCCAGGGGCTGTCCTTCAGTACCTCGAAGGCCAGGTTGTCCTGCCGGTACGAGGCGAACTCGTACTTCTTCTTGCGTTCCTCGGTCACCGTGACGTTGGTGAAGGCCACGTCGACCTTGCCGCTGTCGATGCCGACGAAGAGGTTCTCCCAGGTGGAGTTCTTCACCACCGGCTTGAGCCCGAGGGCGGCGGCCACCAGCCGGCCCAGGTCCGGCTCCGCCCCGGTGAGCGTCTTCTGGTCGGTGCCGAGGTAGGCGAGCGGCGGGAAGCCGGCGGGGAGCGCGCCGACGCCGACGACCAGCTCGCCCCGTTCGCGGACGGCTTCGGGCAGCCGGGCGCGCAGCGACTCGACGACGGGGACGGACAGTTCGGTCTGCCGGGCGGCGCCGTTGGACTCCGCGCCGACGGTGACCTTGCCGGAGGCCGTCGCCGTCCCGGTGGCCTCGGCGTCACCGCACGCGGTGAGTCCGCCGGCGAGGGTCACGGCGGCCGCCGCGGCGCCGAGGCCGCGCAGGAGTCCGACGCGCAGGGTGAGCTCGTGGTGCATGGCGTTCCTTTGCGGGAGTGGGAGTGGGAGCTAGGGAGGGGGGAGGGGGGAGGGGCGGGGTCACAGGACCTTGCTCAGGAACTCCCGGGTGCGCGGGTGGGCGGGCCGGTCCAGTACCAGCGCGGGCGGGCCCTGTTCGACCACGCGCCCGTCGTGGAGGAAGACCACCTCGTCGGCCACCTCGCGGGCGAAGCCGATCTCGTGCGTGACGATCACCAGCGTGGTGCCCCCGGTGGCCAGCTCCTTGATCACGGACAGCACCTCGCCCACGAGCTCCGGATCGAGCGCGGACGTGGGTTCGTCGAAGAGGATGACCCCCGGCCGCAGCGCGAGGGCACGGGCGATGGCCACCCGCTGTTGCTGCCCTCCGGACAGCTGCCGCGGATAGGCGCCGGTCCGGTCCCCGAGCCCGACGCGGTCCAGCAGTTCCCGTGCCAGGGCCTCGGCCCCGGCGCGGGGGAGCCGCCCGGTGGCGACCGGAGCCGCGGCGACGTTGTCCAGCACGGTGAGGTGCGGGAAGAGGTTGAAGTTCTGGAAGACGAAGCCGATCCGGCTGCGCTGGGCGAGGATCGCCCGCTCGCTCAGCTCCTTCAGCCGCCCTCCGTGCCGCCGGACGCCGATCGGCTCGCCGCCCACGCTGACGTACCCGGCCTCGGGCCTCTCCAGGTGGTTGATGACCCGCAGCAGGGTGGACTTCCCCGAGCCGGAGCGCCCCAGGACGACCGTGACCGTGCCCGGCGGGACCGTCAGGTTCACCCCGTCCAGGACCGGCCGGCCCGCGAACCACTTGTGCACGTCGTGGACCTCGATCGCGGCGGGTGGCGCGGCGAGAGCATCGGTCGTGGTCGTGGTCGTGGTCGCGGTCATCGGGCCGTCTCCTTCCGGTAGCGGACCCGCAGCTCGCGCAGGGCCGCCCGGACCCGCTGCGCCGGGGTGGGCGGCAGCGTGCGCAGCGCACCGCGCGCGTAGTACCGCTCGACGTAGAACTGGACGACGGAGATCAGGCTGGTGAGGATCACGTACCAGGCGGTCGCCACCAGCAACAGCGGCACCACGTCGCCCGAGTAGGTGCCGGCCAGGTTCTGCACCGAGCCGAACAGGTCGAGCAGGGACACGTAGAAGACCAGAGAGGTGGCCTTGACCAGCCCGATCAGCAGGTTCACGTACGAGGGGACGATCGCGCGCAGCGCCTGCGGCAGAACGATCCGGGTGAACCGGTAGCGCCCGGGCAGTCCCAGCGCGGCCGCCGCCTCGTGCTGGCCCTGGTCCACGGAGAGCAGGCCCGCCCGTACCACCTCGGCCGCGTACGCCGCTTCGGCCAGGCTCAGGCCCACGACCGCGATGACCATGTCGGGGGCCGGCCGGGACTCGTCGAAGGCGAGGAAGGCCGGTCCGAACGGCACCCCGATGCCGAGGGTGGGGTAGAGCGCCCCGAGGTTGTAGAGGAAGAGCAGGACGACGATCAGCGGCACGGAACGCAGCAGCCAGACGTACGTCCAGCTCACCGACCGCAGCACCGGGTTGGCGGAGAGCCTGGCGAGGGCGAGCAGAACACCGCCGGCCAGGCCCAGCACTGCGCTGTACGCGGCCACCTGGAGGGTGATGAGCAGCCCGTCGAGGATGACGGGCCGCAGGAACCAGTAGGCGAAGCGGTCCCATTGGTAGAAGGGGTTGGTGAGCAGCCCGTGCGCGGCCTGGGCGGCGAGCACCAGCACGACGCCGGTGGCGAGCCACCGCCCGGGACGGCGGAGCGGGCGGACCCGCTCGGCCGGCGCGGGCGGGCCGGAAGGGCCGGTGGGCGCGGCGAGGACAAGGGATTCGGTCACGGACACTCCAGCAGCTTCGACAAATCGAAGAATCGAAAAAGCAGCCGTCATGCCGGAAAGAAGAGGCCGCCGATGTCGTTATCTGCGGCGTAAACTAGGCAGCCCGGAGAAGGGCTGTCAACGTTCCTGATCGGTATCCGGATAAGCGTGCGGCAATTTAATCAGCCGTACATGAAACGCCTTCCGGCGCAATAATTCGGGGTGCATGGAGCGTGTGGGGCACGGGGGACTGACGGGGCGTGAGGGTCTGTCTCACAGCCAGGGGATCTGCTCCGCGGCGTACCGGTAGGCGCGGAAGACCGAGTTCTGGGCGCCGGCCGAGGACTCCAGGCCCACGCCCTCCCCGAAGGACCGGAACTGCGGGACCACGAACTCCCACACGACCTCCCCGCCGGGGGTCACCTCGAAGAGCCGTCCGAAGGAGCCTTCGGCGATGAAGGTGTTGCCGTTCGGCAGGCGCTGGGCGCTGGACATGTACGGGCTGAAGAAGTTCTGCGGCGGGTTGTCCTCGTACGCCCACACCTCCTTGCCGGTGGACGGGTCGAGCTCCAGCACCCGCGAGTACGGCACCGAAGTGGTGTCGCGGTAGGTGCCGTTGTCGAAGACCAGCAGGGTCCCGCCGGGCAGTTCGTGCGGATGGTGCTGCTGGGCCAGCACGTCCGGGCCGATGCGCCACCGCACGGACCCGTCGGCGCGGTCCACCGACACGGTGGTGGACGCACTGCGGAAGCCCACCACGATCGAGCCGTCCGCACTCTCGTTGACGGTGTTGGCCATCGGCCAGTGGTTGCGGGCGAAGTGCGGGTTCAGCGGCACCTCCTCCGGATCCAGGTGCTCGATGGCGGCCCAGCGCCACACGATCTCCCCGTCCCAGGTCAGTTCGTACACCACGTCCCCGTAGATCACCCCGCCGGGCGCCTCGGATCCGGGGATGCCGCCCCGGATCCGGGCCGCGTCGGCCGGGTCCAGCGGCTCGACGGCCCCGATGATCAGGTTGCCGTTGCGCAGGAGCGAGGCGTCGTGGTGGTGGAAGGGGTGCCGGACCTCGCGGATCACCGTCGAGTCCGCGGCCAGCTCCTGGAAGATGCCGCCGTGGTAGACGTCCCAGATGGGGAAGAGGGTCGGGCCGCCGGTGTCCTTGGCCGCGTAGAAGAGGTTTCCGTTCGGCAGGATCTGCGCCTGGCGGCCGGGCGGGTGCGGGGAGTTCCAGGTGTGGACCGGCCGGCCCTCGATGTCGACGAGGTGGATCTCGCCGGCACTGGTGATCGGCGTGTAGAGGGTGAGGCCGCCGTAGCTGCGCTCGGGGTCGTGGGCGATCAGGCCGACGCCGCGGCGGCGCAGGGTGTTCTGGTCGACGGTCATGGGATCTCTCCTGGGTGGGTGGGTGTGGGTGTGCCCGTGCGCTTGCGTGTACGTGCGCGTGGTTCAGCGGACGGTGACGGCGGCCGGGTCGACGGCCGCCAGGGGGCCGGCGTTCAGGTACCGCAGCAGTGCGGCGCGGTCGGCGGCGCCGGGCAGGTTCTGGGCGGCCTTGGCCCAGGCGGCCTCCTCCTCCAGCTGCGCCAGCAGCTCGGGGGAGAGGGTGGCGCCGTAGGTGTAGCGCGGCTGGTAGGTGTCGACGTAGGCGGCCTGGAGGACGCCCTTGGACTGGGCGAGTACGGCCTTGCGGGCACCGGCCGGGTCGGCGCCGAGCTCCCGCTGGGCGCGCAGCAGCGTGCGCAGGACCGCGATGGTGCTCTCCTCGTTCGCCGAGGGCCCGGCGACGAGGAGGGTCCTGGCCGTGTACCCGGTGAAGGGGAGCTCGGCGTAGGAGCCGCCCAGAGCGGTGCGCGCGGCGTCGTACAAGCTGGGGAAGGTGACCCCGGCATCGACGTCCCCGCGGGCCAGCGCCGAAGTGACCTGGTTCGGGGCGAGGTTGACCACGGTGACGTCCGCCGCGGTCAGCTGCGCCGAGGCGAGCATCCGCGACAGCGCGTACTCGACGTTCGTGCCCTGCGGGACTCCGACCTTGCGGCCCTTCAGCGCGGCGAAGCCGGTGATCTGCCGGTCGGTCCGGGTGAGCAGGCGCCAGTCGGAGAACCGGGACAGGTCGGCGACGACCCGCAGCTCGCGCCCGCCCAGCGCGGCCGTCACGGCGGGCAGATCGCCGACGACGCCGAGCTGGGCCTGGCCGCCGAGTACGGCGTTGAGCGCGTCGCGGCCGGTGGGCTGGGTGGTGACGGTGGCCTCGATGCCCTCGGCCGACCAGAGGTCGCGCTCCTCGGCCACGTAGACGGGGGCGCCGCCGAGATGGTCGCTCGCGGCGAGGGTGACGGCCGCACGGCCACCGTCCGCCGGGCCCGACGGGGAACCGCCGCAGGCCGTGGCGAGCGGGGAGAGCAGGGCGGCCAGCAGTGCGGCGGCCACCGCGCGGGGTCTGAGCATGGTGAATCCGGACATGGTGAACAGTCCTTCCGTGGACATGGGCGGGATCATTCGGAACCGAGGTGGCGGGCGATCAGGGAGCGCAGGTCGGGATCGGGCGGTCCGGACGGCACGGCGTGGTCGGCGAGCACCCGCCCGGGACTCCCGCCGAGGACGATCACGCGCCCGGCGAGCGCCAGCGCCTCGTCGATGTCGTGCGTGACGAACAGGACGGTGGTGCCGCGGCGCTGCCACAGCTCCCGCAGCAGGGTCTGCATCCGGGTCCGGGTCAGCGCGTCCAGCGCTCCGAACGGCTCGTCCATCAACAGCACTTCGGGTTCGGCGGCCAGCGCCCGGGCCAGCGCCACCCGCTGCTGCATCCCGCCCGAGAGCTGGGCCGGGTACTTCTCCGCGCCGTCCGCGAGCCCCACCTCGGCCAGCGCCGCGAGGGCGCGCCGGCGGCGCTCCGCACGGGGCAGCCCGAGGCGCCCCAGGGCGAACTCGACGTTGCCCCGGGCCGTGCGCCACGGGAACAGCGCGTAGTGCTGGAACACCACGCCCCGCTCCGGGCCGGGCCCGCGCACGGGCTCCGCGCCCGCGGTCACCTGCCCGGCGGTGGGCCGTACGAAGCCGGCCACCGTGTTGAGGACCGTGGACTTGCCGCATCCGCTGGGCCCGAGCAGCGCCGTGAACGAGCCCGCCGCGAACTCCAGGTCGGTGTGCTCCAGCACCGGCGCGCCGGCCCCGTAGCCCGCCGAGAGCCCTTCCAGCCGTACCGCGAGGCTCATGACGCGCTCCAGTGCACGAACCGGCGGCCCACGGCGGCCAGGACGAGGTCGACGGCGACCCCGAGCAGCCCGAGGACGAGCAGCCCCGCGAACATCCGGTCCACCCGCAGGAACTGGCCGTCCACCTGCAGCCGGTACGCCAGCCCGCTGTCCGCACCGCCCAGTTCGGCCGCCACCAGCGCGAGCAGGGCCACCGAGGCCCCGTAGCGCAGCGCCGCGAGCAGGGCGGGCGCGGCGGCGGGCAGCAGCACCTCGGTGAACCGCCGGTGCAGCGGGGCCCCCAGCGACCGGGCCGCCCGCAGATGGGAGACCGGTACCCGGGACACCCCGTCGTGGACGTACAGCCAGACGGCGAGGAGGACGGCGTACGCGATGAGCAGGCGCTTGGCGCTCTCGCCGATGCCGAACCAGGCGGTCGCGAGCGGTACCAGCGCGATGGCCGGGATCGGCCGCAGGAAGGAGATGACCGGGGTGACGGCGGCGGACACTTCTCGCAGGTAGCCGGTGGTGAAGCCGAGCGCGCTGCCGGTGACGGCGCCCAGGGCGAAGCCCTGTCCGGCGCGGGCCAGGCTGGCGCCGAGGTCGGCGGCCAGGGTGCCGCTGCGGGCGCTGTCCGCCAGGGCGGCCGCGGTCTCGCCGGGCGTGGGCAGCAGTCCCGGGGCGACCCCGCCGGAGTGGGCGAGGAGGTACCAGAGGGCGAGTACGACGCCGGCCGCGCCCAGGGCCGGGCCGAGCCCGGCGAGGCCCCGGCCGGGGGGTGAGGGGGTGGCGTGCACGGGGCGGCTCCTCGATCGTTTCGGCGCGTTCGTTCCGACGCGTTGATAAGTGAGGTCAATAATTGACCACGCTTATGTCGGGAGTGTTGCGGCAGTGCGAAACCTCCCGCGGCCCCCCGGAACGCCGTACCCGATGAGGTACGTTCACCTGCGTGTCTCGCCCAGAACCCACCCCCGAAGCGATCGAGGTCGGACGGGTGATCCGCGGCTGCCGCAAGCAGCGCGGCGTCTCCATGGCCGTACTCGCCACCCGCTCAGGCCTCTCCCAGCCCTTCCTCAGCCAGCTGGAACGCGGACTCGCCACGCCCAGCCTCAGCTCGATCTACCGGATCGCCGAGGCCCTGGACGTCACCCCGGGCACCTTCCTGCGGCCGCCCGACCGGCCCGGCGCCGTCAGCCACGAGAGCGACCCCCAGGTGATCCGCGTGAACGAGGCCGCGGGACAGATCGCCCAGGTGCTCATCCCCGGCGGGCGCAGCACCGTGATGGAGGCCTACGAGCACCACTTCGAGCCCGGCCGGGGCGAGCGCGGCTGGTTCGAACACCCCGGCGAGGACTTCCTCTACGTCCTGGAGGGCGAGATCGTCCTGGAGGTCGAGGGCGAGGACCCGCTGACCCTGCGCGCGGGCCAGAGCGCCCACCACCGGGGCGAACTCCCGCACCGCTGCCGCCTGTCGGGCCCGGCCGCGGCACGCACCCTGCTCGTCATCGCGAACGCCTGAGCCAGACCGGCAAGGCACCCTCCCGGGCCGGACCCCCGTCCAGCCCCGCGGACCCGGACGTTCGCAGCCTCTCGACCGCCGCCAGCCGCGCCCCGACGTCCAGGTCCCACAGCCGTACGGTGCCGTCCGTACTGCTGCTGGCCACCGTCCGTCCGTCGGGGGCGAAGACGACGCCCCACACCGCGTTCGCGTGGCCGGACAGCGTGGCCACCGTCCGGCGCCCGGCCACGTCCCACAACCGGACCGTGCGGTCGTTGCCGCTGCTCGCGAGCGTGCGGCCGTCAGGGGAGAAGGCGAGGCCCCGCGCCGAGCCGGTGTGCCCGGCCAGCGCCGCCTCGAAGCGGTGGCGCCGCGCGTCCCACAGCCGTACGGTCCCGTCGTTGCCGCTGCTCGCCAGTGTCCGCCCGTCCGGGCTGAAGGCCACACCGCGCACCGCGCCCCGGTGGCCGGCGAGGACGGCGAGCGGGCGGCGCCCCGCCACGTCCCACAGCCGGACCGTCAGATCGTCCCCGGCGCTCGCCAGGGTGCGCCCGTCGGGGCTGAACACCACATCGTTGGCGAAGTCCGTGTGACCGGTGAGGACGGCGAGCGGGCGGCGCCCCGCCACGTCCCACAGCCGTACGGTGCCGTCGGAACCGGCCGACGCCAGGGTCCGCCCGTCCGGGGAGAAGGCCACCGCGAACACGGTCCCGCCCGGGCCGTCGAGCACGGCGGACCGGCCGCGCGCCGCGGTGTCCCAGAGCCGGATCGTGCCGTCGGAACCGGCCGAGGCCAGGGTCCGCCCGTCGGGCGCGAAAGCCACGGAGAACACCGTCTCGCCGTGCCCCGCGAACGTCGCCAGGACCCGGCGCCCCGCCACGTCCCACAGCCGCACCGCGTGATCGGCCTCCGCGGTGGCCAGCCACTTCCCGTCCGGGCTGTACGCCGCGTGCCAGACCTCCGTGAACGGCCGCGAGGCCAGAACCGCGCCCCGCAGGTCCCACAGCACCACCGACTGGTCGAAACCGGCGGTGGCCAGCATGGCCCCACCGCTGTCCACGGCCACCCCGAGGACGTAGTCGGTGTGGCCGGCGAGCGTGGCCGTGGCCCGGCCCCCGGCCACGTCCCACAGCCGGGTCGTACCGTCGCCGCCCGCGCTGACGACCGTCGTCCCGTCCGGCGTGTAGGCGACCGCGTTGACGTCGTCGCTGTGCCCGGGCAGCGTGGCCGTCGTCCGGCGCCCGGCCACGTCCCACAGCCGTACCGTGCGGTCGACGCCCCCTGTGGCGACCGTACGGCCGTCCGGGGCGAAGGCCACGCCCAGCACCTCGTCGGTGTGCCCGGTGAGGACGGCTGCGGGACCGGCCTCCACCGGGTCCCACAGCCGTACGGTCCGGTCGGCGCCGGCCGACACCAGCGTCCGGCCGTCGGCGGCGTACGCCAGGGCGTTCACCCGCCCGCTGTGGCCGGTGAGGGACGCGAGGGCATGGTGGTCCCCGGTGGCGTCCCACAGCCCGATCGTCCCGTCGGCACCGGCGACGGCCAGGCTCCGCCCGTCGGGCGCGAAGGCCACGGCCCGGGCGCCCGCCGTGCTTTCCGGAAGTTGCGCCCCCGTGCCACGGCCGGCGGTGTCCCACAGCCGCGCCGGCCCGTCCGTCGACGTGGCCGCGAGCATCGACCCGTCGGGACTGAAGGCCACCGCGCGCACCCGCCCGGGCATGGTGAAGGTCGCGATCGTCCGGCGGTCGGCCACCCGCCGCAGGAGCACCGTCCCGTCGGAACCGGCCGTCGCCAGCAGGCCGTTGCCCGGGCCGAAGGCCACCGCGTTGACCGGCCCGCCGTGCCCGCCCAGACGGGCGACGAACGGCTGGGACTGGGTGCTCAGCAGTGCCCCGCGGGCCTCGCTCGTCGCCGAGGTCCGGTACGCCTCCCCGGCGAGCAGCATCGAGGCCTCGGGCCGGCCCGAGGCCAGCGCCGCGGACTGCAGGGCGAGCGCCCTCGAACGGGCGACGCGCTCCTGGCCCAGCGCGCCCGAGCGCTGCTGGTACGCGAGCCCGCCCGCGCCCACCGCGAGGACCAGCAGGACCACGAGCGTGGCCAGCGTCCACTGCCGCAGCCGCACCTGACGCCCGGCCTGCTGCTCACGGCTGTCCTGCGCGTCCTGGCTCGCCCGCAGGAAGGCGGCCTCCACCGGGCCGAGCCGGCTCCTGCCGTCGTGCTCGTCGGCCCAGGCCCGGGCGGTCTCCAGCCGGGTCCCGCGGTGCAGCGCCGACGGATCGCGGCCCTCGCGCTCCCATTCCGCGGCGGCGTGCGCCAGTTGCTGGTGGACCAGCAGCCCGGCCCGGTCGGCGCGGATCCAGCCGCGCAGCCGCGGCCAGGCATGAAGCAGGGCCTCGTGGGTGATCTCGACGGCGTCACTGTCCATGGTGATCAGGCGGGCCCGGACGAAGGTGTCGAGCGCGGCCGCGGCGGGGCCCGCGTCGGCCAGCTGCTCCATCAGGGCGGCCCGGCTCATCCGGCGGCGCGTGGCGCCCGTACCGTCGGCGACGTGCACCAGCCGCACCAGGACGCGGCGGAGCGTGTTCTGCTCGGCCGGGTACAGGCGGGTGAACACCTCCTCGGCGGTGCGGGCGATCGCCCCCTGGATGCCGCCCGTGCGCTCGTACCCGCCGACGGTCAAGGCGGCGCCCTCGCGCTGGCGCCAGGTGGCCAGCAGGGCGTGCGAGACCAGGGGGAGCACCCCGGAGGGGGTCCGATCGGGCTGATCGTCGCGCAGTCCGGCATCGCTCATCAGCAGCGGGAACAGGCCCGGTTCGAGGGTGAGGCCGGCGAGGTCCGCCGGGCGGGTGATCGATTCCCGCAGCTCCGCCAGGGACATCGGGGGCAGGACGAAGAGTCCACGGGTGAAGACCGGGGCCAGCTCCGGCAGGTCCAGGCAGTTCCCGGAGAAGTCGGCCCGTACGCCGAGCACCACGACGGCGGGGTCGAGGCCCTCCGCTTCGAGACCCTCTGCTTCGAGGCCGTCCGGTGCGAGGCCGTCCGGTAGGAGGCCGTCCGGTAGGAGGCCGTCCGGCTCGGGACGTGCGGCCGCCAGCGCACACAGCACCCGGACGAACGCGCGCCGCTCGTCCTCGTCGGAGCACAGCGTGAACAGCTCCTCGAACTGGTCGACGAGCAGCACCGGACGCGGGGGCGGCGGCGTCCGGTCCGGGCCGTCCGCCGGGGGAGGGCCCGAGCGCCGCCGGACGGCTTCGAGCAGCGCGTGCGGCCGGTCCCGGACCTCGCCCACGGTGACGCCGAGATCGCCGCCCAGGGCTTTCGCAGCGCAGTCCAGCAGTTCCTCCAGCGGGTGCGCGGTGGGCGTGAACCGCAGCACGGGCCAGGAGTCGGAGCCCGGGATCGGGAAGCCGCCCCCGCGCAGCGCCGGCACGAGACCGGCGTTCAGCAAGGAGGACTTGCCCGCGCCCGACGGGGCGAGCAGCATCAGCGGCCCGTCGCCGATCCGTTCGAAGACCCGCTCGATCAGCTCGGCCGTCGCCCGCTCCCGGCCGAAGAACCAGCGGGCCTCCCGCGCGGTGAAGGCCGGCAGGCCCCGGTAGGGACATTCGCCGTCGGCCTGCGGACCGGCGTCGCCGCCACTGCCGTCGGCCCCGCCGTCGCCGCGCGGCCCCGTTTCCCGCACCATCCGCACCAGTTCACCCCCGGCCCGCAGTACGTCGTCGCAGCGTCGCGCGACGTCGACGGTGACGCGCTTCGAGCCGGTCTCGATCTTGCTCAGATAGCCCTTGCTGTAATGCGTCTGCCGGGCGAGGTCCGCGAGGGACAGGCCACGTTGCACCCGCAGACGTCTCAGCTGTGCGGGAAAGGGCACCGCGGCGTCGTCGGACCCGTGCGGGCGGTCGGTCTCTGGCCGGCGGTCCGGATCCCCCAAGACATCCCCCATGGCAGTGCGCGCCCAGGCAGCGGTACGGGAGCGCCCAGGCTACAGCGGGGGTGAGGCGGACGGCCGCCTTTTCGAACCGGTATGACCGGAACACGAGTGTGCGGAGCCGCCTGTCGGGCGGCTCCGCGCGCCGCTCTGAAGGGGGCGCCGCTACGGGTTGAGCCGGACCGAGTTGACGGGCGTGAGGTCGGCGTGGACACCGGTCTTGGCGGCGATGGGGCTGCCGCAGCCCGAACCTCCGGAACCCGTGCACAGATTTGCGGTCGCACCGCCGTACTGGTTGTTGAGCACCCAGTGGTTCCCGAACTGATTGCTCAGGTTGTGCGCCCCGTAGGTGTAGAAGACGTGCGTCGGCTTGACGGCGGGGTTCTGGTTCTGAGGGTAGATGCAGACCGCCCCGTCCGGGCAGCCGGCCCACGCGTCGGCCGGCTTGGCCTCGACCGTGCCGCTGAGCGCGATCACGGCGACGACGGAGGTGGCGAGCGCGGCGGCGCCGCGGAAGATCCTGCGCATGATTTCCCCTTGTGGTGCTGGCCTCGTGCTGACGGCTTCAGGCTGCCCTCGGCCCGCACCGGGGTCGACGGGTTGCCCGTCGCCCAACGCGGCGGAGCCCGGGAAACTCCCTGCCACCAGCCCGGACGCAGAGCGGCGGGCAACGGCCGGGCGGGGCGGCGTAAGACTTTCGTCATCGGTGCGGGCATGGCGCACGGCGGCCCGGCCGCGTTGAATCCGTAGGTAGTGACCGGCAAAGGCGAAGAAGAGGGACGGCAGTGACACGGACCAGGCGCGGACGGCTGTGGGGCGGAGCAACGATCGCGGCGGCGGTGGTGTTGGCGGTGGCGCTGTACTGGCTGCAGCCGTGGAAGCTGTGGCAGGACGAGACCGTCCGCGAGGCGCTCCCGGCCGCCGCCGCGCCGTCGGGTCCGGGCGCGCCCGCGGCCGTACCGGGTGCCGCGGCCGCCCCGGTGACCGTGGCCCGCGGGACGCTCATCAGCCACGAGCACAGCACCACCGGCACGGTGGAGCTCATCCGGCTCCCCGACGGGTCCCACACGCTGCGGCTGGCGAACCTCGACACCAGCAACGGCCCGGACCTGCGGGTGTGGCTGACCGACGCCCCGGTGAAGGAGGGCGTGGCGGGCTGGCGCGTCTTCGACGACGGCAAGCACGTGAGCCTCGGCAAGCTCAAGGGCAACAAGGGGGACCAGAACTATCCGGTGCCCGCCGACGTGAACGTCGCCGAGCTCACCAGCGTCACCATCTGGTGCGATCGCTTCGACGTCTCCTTCGGAGCGGCCAGTCTCGCCGCCGTGTGACGCGCCTCCGGGTCCGTCCGGGCCGGGCGACACGCCGTAGGGCCGGAGCTGATCGGGCGTCACCCCCGTTCGGCCGTCTCCCGGAGTACGACTATCCACTCCTCCGGACGGCAAAATGCGGCCGTTTGCCCACAGGATGTATCCATCCGCCCATGCAGTGTGGCAATAGGTCGTAATCGCCCATAACTTCAGAATCGTGACGAACCGACAAATCAAGTCCCTCACGTGCATCGCAGTCGTCATGGCGGCAGGTCTCGGCGTGCTCGCGCCGACTGCCGCCGCCGAGGCCGGACGCAGAGTGCATCCGGGCGACTCGATCCAGGACGCGGTGAACTACGCCAGGCCGGGCGACATCATCACCGTGATGCCCGGCACCTACTACGAGAACGTGCTGATCACCAAGCGGCTGACCCTGCGCGGCTTCGGTGCCCGTACGGTGATCAAGCCGCCGGTCACGGCTGTCACGCCGGTCACGCCGGTCGCCCCCGTGGCACCCCCGGCCCCCGGCGTGTCGGCGGCGCCGGTGGCACCCGGAGCGGCCACGGCGCCGACCGCGGCGACGGCGCCGACCGCGGCCACGGCGCCGTCCGGCCGGGCGCTCGCCTGCTCGCAGGCCGACACCGGAATCTGCGTCATGGGGACGGCGGAGCGGCCCGTCGTCGACGTGGACATCCGGTCGCTGACCGTCTCGGGCTTCAAGCGCAACGGCATCTGGGCCTCCTACACCGACCGGCTGAGCGTCCAGCGCGTGATCGCCGAGAAGAACGGCACCTGGGGCATCGCCCAGGAGCGTTCCACCCGCGGGCTCTTCCGCGACAACACCGCCCGCGACAACGTCGAGTCGGGCCTCTTCATCGCCAACACCGTCGACCGGGAGGGCGGTGCCACCGACACCCTGGGCGCCGTGGTCCGCAGGAACACGCTGACCGGCAACCGGATCGGCGTCACCGTCCGGCGCGTCCGGAACCTCTCCGTCTACGGCAACAACCTCACCGGCAACTGCGGCGGCATCTTCGTCGTCGGCGACGAGGGCGAGCCCGGCGCCGGGGACATGACCATCCGCAACAACCGGATCCACGAGAACAACAAGTTCTGCAAGGGCAACAGCCGCCTCCCCGACATCCAGGGCGTCGGCATCGTCCTCACCGGGGCCGAGGAAACGGTCGTGCGTTCGAACGACATCCGCGGCAACGTCGGAGCCTCCCCGCTGTCGGGCGGAATCCTGCTGTTCAAGAGCTTCGTGGGCGCGACGAACACCGACAACGTCATCCGGGACAACGTGGTGCGTGACAACAAGCCGGCGGACCTGGCCAACCAGGGGACCGGCACCGGCAACCAGTTCGTCAACAACCGGTGCGCATCCTCCGTGCCGGCCGGGATGTGCTGACGCGTGACCCCCCTGATCAGCAGAATCGAGGCCTCATGACCACGGTAAGTCCCACACCGACCCCGATCCCGTCCCCCCAGCACACCCCCCAGCCGGCCATGCGCCTGCGGGAGCTCGTCTTCGGCGCGGCCTGCGCCGCCGCCGTACGGGCCGCGGCCCGCCTCGCGGTGGCCGACGCCCTCGGGGAGTCGCCCGCCACCGCCGCCGAACTCGCGGTGGCGGTCGACTCCGAGCCGCTGCCCCTGCAACGGCTGCTCCGCGCCCTGTCCTGCTACGGGATCTTCGCGGAGACGGAGGACGGGAAGTTCGTCCACACGGAGATGTCGCGGCTGCTGCGCGAGGACGACCCGCACAGCCTGCGCTACATCGCCCTGTGGTGCACGGAGCCCTGGACCTGGCAGGCCTGGCCGCGGCTCGACGACGCCGTCCGGTCCGGCGGCAGCGTCTTCCACGAGCTGTACGGCAAGGGGTTCTTCGACTACCTGCACCAGGACGCGCACGAGTCGGCCCACGTGTTCAACCGGGCCATGACCACCTCCAGCATGCAGTCGGCGCTGGACGTCGCGGAGCTCCTCGACCTCACCGGGATCTCGGTCGTCGCGGACATCGGCGGCGGCCAGGGACACGTACTGGCGAGCCTGCTGGAGAAGCACCCGACCGTACGAGGCGTCCTGCTCGACCTGCCGGGCGTGGCGGCGAAGGCGGATCCGCGGCTGCGGGAGGACGGTCCGCTCGCCGCACGGGCCGACATCGTCCCCGGGGACTGCCGTGAGGCCATCCCCGTCGACGCCGACATGTACATCATCAAGAACATCCTGGAGTGGGACGACGACAGCACCCGCAGGACCCTGCGCAACGTCGTCGAGGCGGCCCGCCCCGGATCCAGGGTCGTCATCATCGAGAACCTGGTCGACGACACTCCGTCGATGAAGTTCACCACGGCCATGGACCTGCTGCTGCTGCTCAACGTCGGTGGCGCGAAGCACACCAAGGCCAGCCTGTGCGCCCGTATGGAGGACGCCGGACTGGTGATCGGCGAGATCCGGCCGGTCAACGCGTACCTGCACGCGTTCGAGTGCACCGTGCCCGGGTGACGCCGGCCGGCATAGGACCGCACGCCTCGAGACCGGCACGAAGCCGGTCTCGAGGGCGTTTTCGGTGTTCCGTGCCTCGGCGTCAGGCCGCCAGGGCGTTGTTGACGAGGTCGAGGAACTCGCGCGGCGACTTGCACCGGTCGGCGTCGGCGGGCAGGGGCTTGCTGTGCCGGTTCTCCAGCTCACCGACGATGCCGAGGAGTCCCAGGGAGTCGAGCCCCCACTCGTCGAAGCCCGAGTCGGGGCGGCTCGCCATCGCCGCGGGGTCGACGGTGACGCCGGCCCCCTTCTTCATCAGGGCGGCCAGTTCTTCCATGGTCAGTCGAGCGGTCATGACGGACAACTCCTCAGGCTTGGACCGGCGCACGCCGGTCGGTGATCAGGCGCATTTCAGAGCGCGCGAGGAAGCGTGAGATCTCCTGGTCGGTGGTGGGGACGCCGTCCTTGGCGCTGTCGAGCAGCCGGGCGAGCACAGCAGCCTTGTGGCCGCCCTCGACGCCGAGGGCCAGTGCGGGGCGCGCGTCGAGCGGGCCGCGCAGGTCGAGGAGGCGCACGACGATGTCGTCGCGCTGGAAGACGGTGCTGCCCTCGATGGGACTCGTCGGGTCGTCCACGGCCGCCTCGTCCTGCCCGGCGAGCAGCCGGGCGAGCGCCATGCCGCACCCGTCCTTCGCGGGATAGAAGAGGGCGTGCCGGCTGACGTCCGCGGGCTCGCGGCCGCCGGCCGCCACATGGTGCACCGCCGGGAGCGCCGCACGGGTGAAGAACATCCGGGCCGATCCGGGGTCGCTGAGATCCCGGTCCTGCTCCAGGTACGGGTTGATGGCCTCCTCCAGCGCCCGTACCTCGGGCTGCTGGGACACGTGGCGCAGGGCCGCGAGGAGGTCGCCCTCGACCTCGACCGCCCGCACGACACGGTTGCCGTGCATGAACAGCGAGGTGCGGCGCAGCCGGGTGCTCTCGTCCACCTGGGCCTGCGGGGAGGTGTACCCGGCCAGGAGTTCCGCCACCACCGGCTCGCTGCCGGGCTTCACGGTGAAGGTGAGCGCGTGGCGGACGACGCCGTCACCGCGCCGCGGAGCGACCCGGAGGCCGCCCCGGGCCGTGTCCGCGGCGTCCGGTGAAGAGGCGGCGGAGGGCGGGCCGGTGGGGGAGAGGGAGCCGGGGCCCGGCCCCTTGCCTGTCACGTGCAGCACGCTGAATCGCAGCGAGCGGGTGTCCCGTACGCAGCCGTGGAGCGGCTGCACCGACGCGACGTGTTCCTCGCTGTTGACCCAGGCCAAGAACCGCGGTGCGCTCTCCCATTCGCTGGTGATGAGCCACTGCGACGGATTCTCGATCGACTGGCACAGCTCGTCGCGGATGTGTCCGGGGACGGAGGACACCTGCTCGCGGAGATGTTCGTACACCTCCAGGAACTGATTCTGCGCACCGTCGTACAGATCCAGCAGCAGCACGACCCGAAGCCTCGAGCCGTCGAAGGCGGACTGGGATATCCGTTCCGACAAGGTTGTCATCGTTCACACTCCTTCGAGACCACACGGTCGCCACGGGCGGCGCCACCCGAACCGATCGTTGTCCCGTAATCCCTGCGGCGCGAGAGGAGAGAACCAAGCGGGTGAACGAGCGAGGGAACCGGGCTCGTACAGGGCATGGAAGAGCCATGAAGGAAAACGTCGACCACCACGTCCCGGTCCTCATCGTGGGCGGCTCGCTGGTGGGTCTGTGCACCTCGCTCTTCCTCGGCCGGCATGGCATCAGACACATGGTGGTCGAGAAGCACGCGGGTACCTCGATGCACCCACGCGGACGCGGTATCAACGTACGGACGATGGAACTGTTCCGGGTCGCCCGTGTCGAGGACCGGATCCGTGAGGCCGCCTCGGTCCTGGCGGACAACCACGGCATCATGCAGGGCGGCTCGCTGACCGGTGACGACCAGGAGTGGCTCTTCCAGGAAATCGACCCGGGTGGCGCGCTCGCGCGCTTCAGCCCGGCGGCATGGTGTCTGTGCAGCCAGAACGACATCGAGCCGGTCCTGATGTCCGTGACCCCCTCACTCGGAGCCGACCTGCGGTTCTCCACCGAACTCCTCTCCTTCGACCAGGACCCGGGCGGGGTCACCGCGATCGTGAAGAACCGGGAGACCGGGGAGCACAGCACGGTGCGCGCGGACTACCTCGTCGCCGCCGACGGGCCGCGCAGCCCCGTGCGGGAGGCGCTCCGGATCGGCCAGAGCGGCTCCGGGGACCTGTTCCACAACGTGAGCATCACCTTCCGGTCGCAGATGCTGCCCCACGTGGTCGGCGACCGGCGCTTCATCGTGTGCTACCTGACCAAGCCCGATGCCGACGGGGCCCTGCTGCCGGTCGACAACGGCGAGCGGTGGGTCTTCCACGCGCCCTGGCACCCGGACCGGGGCGAGACGCTGGAGGACTTCACCGACGAGCGCTGCGTGGAGCACATCCGCCGGGCCGTCGGCGCCCCCGACCTGGACGTCGAGGTCACCGGGAAGGCCCCGTGGCACGCCGCCGAGCGGGTCGCCGAGCGGTACGCCGTCGGCCGGGTCTTCCTGGCCGGTGACTCCGCCCACGAGATGTCCCCCACCGGGGCGTTCGGCTCGAACACCGGCATCCAGGACGCCCACAACATCGCCTGGAAACTCGCCGCGGTCCTGAACGGCTCGGCCGGGCCGGGGCTGCTGCAGACCTACGAGGCCGAGCGGTTGCCGGTGGCCCGGGCGACGAGCGAGCGCGCCTCGGCGCGTTCGGCGGAGCACAGCCACCCGGGGTACGAGCCCGAGCCCGAGCCCGGGTCCGCCTCCGGGGCCGCGCCCGCGGCCGGGCCGGACTCCGCGCCGGGCGGGGGCGGCGGCCGGCAGGGCGGGGTCCTCTCCGTGGCCATGGGTTACCGCTACAACCGGGGCGCGGTGCTGGGCGCCGACCCGGACCGGCCCGTCGTACCCGAACGGATGCGGCTCTGCGGGGATCCGGGCAGCCGTGCACCGCACATGTGGCTCTGCGGTCCAGGGGATCCGGATCCGAAGTCCACCGTGGACCTCTACGAGCGTTCCTTCGTCCTGCTGTGTTCCGAGGGCACGCCGTGGCGTGCCGCGGGGCGGTCCGTCGCCGAACTGCTGGGCCTGCCCCTGGACGTGTACGCGATCGGCACCGGCCCGGAGGCCGACCTGATCCCGGCGAACGGCGGCGACTGGAGCGAGGTGCACGGCACGGCCGAGGAGGGTGCGATCCTCGTCCGACCGGACGGTTTCGTGGCCTGGCGCTCGGCGCAGGCGGTGGCGGATCCGGCAGCGGTCCTCCACGAGGTCCTGACCACGCTGCTGGACCGGTCCTGATCCGACCGTTCCCGTTCCCGGAGAGACGAGGGCGCCGTCCGGCGGAGTGATCCGCGGGACGGCGCCCTTTCACCTGGCGACGAGGCGGCCGGACCGGGTCATCGCGTCGTCTTCGAGCCGAGGCTCCCGGGTGTCCTCGGAACCCAGTCGGGGACCGCCGAGGCCTGCTTCGGATCCGGCTCCAGCATGGTCACGCGCCAGCCGTCCTCTCCGGTCCTTCCGGCGAGGCGCACCAGGAACGACTTGGTCTGGCCCGTGTCGTGGAAGTACACGACGACGAGCTGCCGCACGGACCCCTCGTCGTAGAAGTCCGCGGTCACCTTCCCCTTGGCCCCCTCGTGGAAGGCCCGGATCCAGTTCCGGGCGGTCCGCTCGACGTCCCCCTTCGCGTCATCGGGGTCGTCGGCGAGCGCCTCCACCTCCTCGGCCTTGCCGTCGGCGAGCCGCCAGATCAGCTTCTGGGTGATCCCGAGGGACTCGGAGGTGGGGTACCCGACCACGCCCAGGGGTTCGTGGCCCGCGTAATCGGTCGCGTACTGCAGCTTCTCCTCGTCGGCGGCACAGGCGGTGAGACCGCCCCAGGCCAGCACGGACACCAGGGCGGCGCGTACGACGAAGGCGGCCCTCGGCCGGGCGCTCATCGGGGAACCCATACTTCCTCGGTCTTCCGGTGGTCATCGAGTGATCTCGGTGCAGAGAGCTGCAACGTACTGCCCTGACCGGGCAGTTCGATCCGGTAAACGGACAAGAGGGACACAACTCGCGTCTCAGTGATGCAATTCACTCAATGGCTGGATTTCGACCCTCGTGGGTCTCACCCCACCATCCGGATGCCGGACAACTCCGCGCGCCGACGGGGAACGCCGTCTACTCTGGCCGGGCAGCTGGTTCGCCCCGTCCGCCAGGCGGGATGCGTCGTAAGAGGGAACCCGGTGGGAATCCGGGACTGCCCCGCAGCGGTGAGCGGGAACGACCGCCGTCATACGCACTGGGCCCGGACGGGTCTGGGAAGCGACGGCCAGTAGGAGTCTCGTACGGCATCCGTACGACGAGACGTGCCCGCGAGTCCGAAGACCTGCCCGTTGCCCGTACGCGACCGATCGCGCACGGAAATCCCGGTGACCTCGTGGGCGGGTCGGCGACACATCAGGCGGACGACCGCGGACGCGTGCAGCTGCACGTACCCGTACCCGGTCGGGCTCCGCCCGGTTCGTCATCCCTTCGCGCCCTCGGCCCCTCACCGGGTCCACAGGAGAACGCTCGCGAAGGAGAGTTCCGTGACCCGCAAGACCCCCGCCACCGCAGGACGGCCCACCGTGGCCACCGTGTACGGCTACCCCCGCCAGGGCCAGAACCGCGAACTGAAGAAGTCCGTCGAGGGCTACTGGAAGGGCCGCGTCACCGCCGACGCCCTCCGGGAGACCGCCCGCGACCTGCGCCGCACCAACTGGCAGCAGCTGGCCGACGCCGGCATCACCGAGGTGCCGACCGGTGACTTCTCGTACTACGACCACGTGCTCGACACCAGCGTGATGGTCGGCGCCGTCCCCGAGCGGCACCGCGCCGCCGTCGCGGCCGACCCGCTCGACGGGTACTTCGCGATGGCGCGCGGTACCCAGGACGTGGCGCCGCTGGAGATGACCAAGTGGTTCGACACCAACTACCACTACCTGGTGCCCGAACTCGGCCCCGGCACCATCTTCACCGCCGACTCCACCCGTCAGGTCGCCCAACTGGGGGAAGCGCGCGGGCTGGGCCACACCGCCCGCCCGGTCCTGGTCGGCCCCGTCACCTACCTGCTGCTGGCCAAGCCCGCCCCCGGCGTCGCCGCCGGCTTCGATCCGCTGGCCCTGCTCGACCGGCTCCTGCCCGTCTACGCCCAGGTCCTGGCCGACCTGCGCGCCGCCGGAGCCGAGTGGGTGCAACTGGACGAGCCCGCCCTGGTGCAGGACCGCACCCCGGCCGAGCTGAACGCCACCGCCCGCGCGTACCGGGAACTGGGCGGCCTGACCGACCGGCCCAAGCTGCTCGTCGCCTCCTACTTCGACCGGCTCGGCGAAGCCCTGCCCGTGCTGGCCAAGGCACCCGTCGAAGGCCTCGCGCTGGACTTCACCGAGGCGGCGGCCGCAAACCTCGACGACCTCGCCGCCGTCGGGGGCCTGCCCGGCAAACGCCTCGTCGCCGGTGTCGTGAGCGGCCGCAACATCTGGATCAACGACTACGAGAAGTCCCTCGCCACCCTCGGAACCCTCCTGGGGCTCGCCGACCGGGTGGACGTGGCCACCTCCTGCTCCCTGCTGCACGTGCCGCTGGACGCCAGCGCCGAACGGGACATCGACCCGCAGGTCCGGCGCTGGCTCGCCTTCGCCCGCCAGAAGACCGCGGAGGTCGCCACCCTCGCCCGGGGTCTGGCCCGCGGCACGGACGCCATCGCCGCCGAACTCGCCGCCAACCGGGCCGACCTGGCCTCCCGCGCCGGCTCCGCCCTCACCCACGATCCGGCGGTCCGGGCCCGCACCGCCGCCGTCACCGACGCGGACGGGCGGCGCGCCCAGCCGTACGCCGAGCGGACGGCCGCCCAGCGGGCACACCTGGGCCTCCCGCTGCTTCCGACGACCACGATCGGGTCGTTCCCGCAGACCACCGAACTGCGCACGGCCCGCGCCGACCTGCGGGCCGGGCGCATCGACACCGACGGCTACGAGGACCGCATCCGGGCCGAGATCCGGGAGGTCCTGGCCTTCCAGGAGAAGGCCGGCATCGACGTCCTCGTGCACGGCGAGCCCGAACGCAACGACATGGTGCAGTACTTCGCCGAGCAGCTCACCGGTTACCTGGCCACCCAGCACGGCTGGGTCCAGTCCTACGGCACCCGCTACGTCCGCCCGCCCGTCCTGGCCGGCGACATCTCCCGCCCCGACCCGATGACCGTGCGCTGGACCACGTACGCCCGGTCGCAGACGTCCAAGCCGGTCAAGGGCATGCTGACCGGCCCCGTCACCATGCTCGCCTGGTCCTTCGTCCGCGACGACCAGCCCCTCGGCGACACCGCCCGCCAGGTGGCGCTCGCCCTGCGCGACGAGGTGGGCGACCTGGAGGCGGCCGGCACCCCGGTCATCCAGGTCGACGAGCCCGCCCTGCGCGAGACCCTCCCGCTGCGGGCCGCCGACCACGCCGCCTACCTCGCCTGGGCCACCGAGTCCTTCCGGCTCACCACGGGCGGAGTCCGCCCGGACACCCAGATCCACACGCACATGTGCTACGCCGAGTTCGGCGACATCGTGGAGGCCATCGAGGACCTCGACGCCGACGTCATCAGCCTGGAGGCCGCCCGTTCCCACATGCAGGTCGCCGGTGAACTGGCGGGCGCCGGCTACCCGCGCGAGGTCGGCCCCGGGGTCTGGGACATCCACTCGCCGCGGATCCCCTCCGTGGCCGAGGCGACGGCTCTGCTGCGCAAGGGACTGGGGGCCATCCCGGCGGAGCGGCTGTGGGTCAATCCCGACTGCGGACTGAAGACCCGGGGCTGGCCGGAGACCCGGGCCTCCCTGGAGAACCTGGTCGAGGCGGCCCGGCAGGTCCGCGCCGAGGTCTAGGCCGCGGTCTCTTCCGGACCGTCGTCGCCGACGAGGCCCGCGACATGGTCGGTGATCACGTCGAGGATGTCCGTCGAGATCCTGTCGTCGCCCAGAGCGAGATGGTTCAGCGTCAGCCCGTCGGTCATGGCGGCCAGATAGCGGGCCAGCACGCTCACGGGCACGCGGAGTTCGAAGCCCATGTGATGCCGGAGCTGCTCGATCAGTTCGGTGTAGGTGGCGCAGTACCGCTCGTACTGCCGCCGCGCCAGGTGTTCGAAGTCCGGCCGGCGCAGGGCGTACTGGGTGAGTTCGTAGGTGAGCATGTGTTCGCCCGGGTGGGCGGACACATGGTCCCAGTACGCCTGGAAGCCCGCCCGGACGGTCTCCCGCAGGGTGGCCTTCGGCTGGATCGCCTCCCTCACCAGGGTGACGCTGTGGTCGGTGATCGCCGCGATGACGGATTCGAGCAGGGCCTGCTTGGATTCGAAGCAGTAGTGGAAGACGCTCAGGGACACGCCCGCCTCGGCGGCGATCGACCTGGTCGTCGTCGCGGCGACGCCGTCGCGGGTCATCGCGCGGATGGCGGCCTCGGTCAGCTGCCGGCGCCGCTCGGCCGAGGGCATCCGTGCCATGGGCGTTCCTTTCGGTTCGTGCTGCGGTGCCTGGTGCCTGATGCCTTGTGCCTGGTGCGTGCCGTGCGATGCCATGGCGGCCGGGGCCGGCCGGATCAGCAGATCCGGCCGGCCCCGGCCCCTGGACGTGTCTTCGGCGGGATCAGCTGCTGTAGACGCCGACCTCGTGGAGCGAGTACCCCCACTTGGTGCCGCGCTGGAGTCCCTGGACGCGGACGTAGCGGGCCGGCACCCCGGAGAAGCGGGCCGTGTCCAGGCCGCCGTCACTGGCGGTCGTGGACCAGACGGTCTGCCAGTTCGTGTCGTCCGTGGAGACCTCGATGCGGTACGCCTTCCCGTACGCGGCCTCCCAGTCGAGGGTGATGCGCCCCACCCGGTTGGCGGACCCGAGGTCGATGCGCAGCCACTGGTTGTCGTTCCACTCGCTCGCCCAGCGGGTGCCCGAGTCCCCGTCCACGGCCCGGCCCGGGGAGAAGCTGACGAAGGGGTTCCACCACTCCGCGCTCGACGCCGAGGCCGGGGAGCCCGTGGCGAGGTTCACCCCGGACTTGTGCTTCTCGGAGTTCCCCCAGGTGGTCAGGTAGGACTCGGCGCCCTTGAACAGGTCGTCCACCACGCCCTGGCCGCCGACGAGGCGGATGTCCTCGATCCAGTCGGGGACCAGACCGTAGTGCGAGGCGCCGTCGGTGTTGAGGTCCCACGTACGCGAGCCGGTGGTCTGCCGGTCGATGACGGAGCCGCCGTCGGTGCTGCGGAAGGGGTAGCGCACCGGGTTCGGGGTGTCGGCCCCGCGCGGTCCGGGCCAGCCGCCGACGCCGTTCATGTCGGTGCCGTACCCGTAGCCGACGTTGTACTTGTCGCGCAGCGCGTCCGTCCGCTTCGCCTCGGCGCTGAATCCCTCGGCACCGCTCATGTACGAGGCGATGAACCCGCCGAGCTTGTAGACCCGCTCGGTCCAGTCCATGTCCATCCAGCTGTGCGAGGAGATCACACCCGGGTACGACTCGGACTCCATGATGTCGAAGGACCGGCCCGCGGCCTTCACGCTCATGTGGTCGACCTCAAGCATCATCTTGCGCTTCATCATGCCGCGCACCGCGTACTCGCCGAGTTCCGTGAGTCCGCGCGTATTGCACTGGGCGTCGCCGGCGTAGGACGGGACCGCCACCCCTGCCGGGAGTTTGCTCTGCACCGCGGGCGCGGCCGCCGCCAGTCCGATGGGGTTGTCGTGCTGCGGGCCGGTGCACTTCTCGGTCTTCCAGAAGGTCCCGGTCGACAGGAACTGGCCCACGTTGATGGCCGTACCCAGGGCGCCCTCGTCGAAGCGGACCCCGCACAGGGCGTTGTCGAACTTGTGGCACAGGAACATGCTGCGCACCCCGAGGCGGTACAGCTCGTCCAGGCCGCGGTCGATGTCCGCCTTGCTGCACTGTGCGACGTCCAGGATCTGCTTGCAGCCGAAGGGCTCGGAGGTCTCGACCCCGAGGACCACGGCCAGCTTGCCCTGCTGGACGACGTCGCGGGCCTGCGCGGAGTCGGTGACGATCCGGAACCAGCCCTTGCCCGGGCCGCCGTACATCTTGTCGATGTAGGCCTGCATGTCGTAGGTCTTCTGCGCTTCGAGCCGGATGGCGGTCATCTCGTCGCAGCCGCGGTCCTTGAAGAAGTAGACCGAGCAGATGACGCCGTTGGTGACGAGGTCGTTCACGAGCACGCGCTGACCGCCGCGCCAGGCCCGCTCGACCCAGGCGTAGTAGTTCTGCTGGTGGGTCAGCGAGTCGTGGGCGGGCCAGTCCTTGAAGGTCGGCCAGCCGTTCGGGTCGTGCTTGCCGTCACCGCCCTTGGTGATGAAGTCGAAGATCGCGAGCGTGCCGTCGGGGTAATGCTCGGGGCAGTCCTTGAGCGCGTCGGCCACCCCCGCCTCCGAGAACGGCTTGCCGCAGATGAGGCGGCCGCCGAAGCCCTCGTTGGACATCAGGTGGTCGTGCGCGTCGACGAAGCCCCGGACCCGTCCCTGGGCGTCGGTCCCCTTGAAGGGTTCGCCCGTGACGTTGATGTCGGAGTCGGGTGCGGGCCGTGCGACCGGGTTCCACCAGCCGGGGTCGGCGGCGGAAGCGGGTACGGGGCCGAGCACCATGGCCACCACGGCGAGGAGCAATGACAGGACCGCCAGGGGCCTACGCCTGTGGTGCGTGTGTCGAGAAATGGTCATCACTCACGTCTTAAGGTCAGCCGGATGGCGCGGTCGGGGAGCCGGATCCGTCCGGGGGCATGACGAGCCACGGCCACAGGCGTGACTTGTCATGGACCCCACAAACAGTGGGACGAGAATCGCGACTGCCATCGACAGAGTCAATAGTCCGGGACAGCTGACCTGATGATTCATCAGATGTGCCGTTCCTTCACAAGGCCCACGCATCGTTCACGGGTCGGGCCGCATCGTTCACGGGCCACGCATCGTTCACGGGCCGGGCCGGCCGGTGTCGAGCGCCCGCCCCTGCCCGGCGAGGACCCCGGGCAGGGAGACGTGAGCGGGGGAGCGGCCCGGCTCGGCGCGGTACGCGCAGGAGTGCGCGAGCCGGGTCCGCCCCGCCCGGGGCGACGGCGCCGTGGCGTCAGCGCGTGTTGTGCTCCAGCAGGTCCATCTCGGCCGGGGCGATCCCGAATCCGCGCTTCGTGGCCTTCGGGGCCGGCTTACCGCAGAACGCCGCTTCGAGGGTCCCGCCGAGGGCCGTGTTCGCCTCGCCCTTGTTCGAGGTGTTCGCCATCGCGGAGAGGGAGCGGCGCCCGTCGCGGGTGGAGAAGGCGTAGGTGTAGAAGCCCTGCACGGTACCCGTGTGCCCGTAGACCGAAGTGCCGCACGACAGGTCGTAGCGGCGCAGGCCGAGCCCGTAGAACCGGGTGTTCGTGGCATCGGTCGGCGTCGCCGTGAGCATGGCGTCCAGCATGGGGGCGGGCAGCAGCCGCCCGCCGAGCAGCGCGGACGTGAAGGTGTTCAGATCGGCGGGATTGGAGATCACCGCTCCGGCGGACTGGGCCCACGACACCGTCTGCTCGGTGGAGTCGACCAGCGGCGCGCCGGCCTCGTCGGGGTGCAGGTAGCCGCGCGTGTGCAGCCCCTTGATCTGCGCGCTGGGGTGCACGTAGGAGGTGTTGCGCAGCTTCAGCGGCTTGAAGATGCGCCGCTCGTACTCCTTGGCCACACCGTTGCCGGTCGCCTTCTCGATGAGCATGCCGACGACCACGAAGTTGGTGTTCGAGTACTTGTACGCGACGCCGGGCTCGGTCGTCCGGGGTTCGCGGAGCGAGAGGTCCACCAGCTCCTGGTAGCTGAACACCTTGTTGCGCACGGACTCGAAGCCCGGCACGGTGTGCTCGAACATCGCGTTCGTGTAGTCCGCCAGCCCGCTGCGGTGGCTCAGCAGATGACGCACCGTGATCCGGTCGTCGGGCAGCAGTCCGGGCAGGTACTGGTTGACGGCGGTGTCCAGATCGATCCGGCCCTCGTTCACCAACTGCAACAGGACGACGGAGGAGAACGTCTTGCTGACGCTCCCGATCCGGAAGCGGGCCTGCGGGTCCATCGCTGCGCCTGTGGTCTTGTCCCGTACCCCCTCGGTCCGGACAGAGACCCCGCCGGGTCCGCTGAAACGGGCCAAGGCGCCCGGCGCACCGGCGGCGGTCGTGTTCCGCAACGCCTGGGTCAGCGCTTCGAGATCGGGGGTGGTCGGGGCGGCGTGGGCGGTGGTCGCCGGAGCCACGGCGGCCATCACCGCCAGCAGGGCCGCACTGAGGGCCAGACGACGGTTCATGGGCAGGGGCACGATGCTCCTCGGTGGGGGGTCGTACGAATCGGGCGGTACGAGCCTACGCAAGATCATCGGACCGATCGGCTACCGGTATGAGCGGGAACGCGCCAATTACGAACGCCAGTTCAGCCACACGGGCGAGCCGCCCCCCGCACATCCCGTTCCCGCCGGCGGCTGCGGCGGGGCGCGTGCCCGGGTGCGCCGCACCCAGGCAACCGCTCGGGTGCGCCCCTTACTCTGAAGCCGTGACCAGCAACGATCTCGGAGACTTCCTGCGTGCCCGGCGCGCACGCCTGCAGCCCGACGACGTGGGACTCCGTTCCTACGGACGCCGCCGGGTGGCAGGGCTGCGCCGCGAAGAGGTCGCGGTCCTCGCCGGAATGAACAGCGACTACTACGCCCGGCTGGAACAGGGGCGCGAACGCGGCCCTTCCCCGCAGATCCTCGACGCGATCAGCGGCGCCCTGCGCCTGGACGAAGCGGCACGGGAGCACCTCTTCCGGCTGGCGGGCACCGCGCCGGACGGTGACCGGCCGCAGCCGAGGGAGTCGATCGGCGCCCCTCTGCGCCAACTGCTGGACGGGTACACGGGCACCCCGGCGTTCGTCCTGAATCCCGCCACCGACATGCTGGCGGCCAACGCGATGGCCGACGCACTGTTCTCCCCGTTCGCGCAGCGGGACAACCTCGCGCGCATGACGTTCCTCGACCCCGCGGCCCGGCCGTTCTTCGTCCGCTGGGACCGCGCGGCCGAGGCGGTGGTGGCCGGCCTGCGCCACGCGGCCGGCCTCGATCCGCACTACCCGCGCCTGGGCGCCCTGGTCCGTGAACTCGGGCAGGTCAGCGCGGAGTTCACGACGCTCTGGGCCGCTCACACCGTCCGCGGCAAGACCCACGACACCAAGGAGCTCGACCACCCCGACGTCGGACCGCTCTTGCTCGGCTTCCAGTCCTTCGCCGTGCTCGGAGCGCCGGGCCAGCAACTGGTGATCTACCACGCCGAACCGGGAAGCCCGAGCGCCCGGGGCCTCGCCCTGCTCGGCAGCCTGCACGCCACCCGCCGGGGGTCATGGCCCCCGGCCGTCATGACCGACTGACGGCCCGGCCCCCCGCGGCGCCGAGCACGTACGCGCGGGACGCCTGGACCTCCTCGCGCAGGGCGGGCAGGTCCACGTCCAGGACCTGTCCGTTCCATTTGCGGGGCGTGCCGCCCACGAGGACGGCGCTGATGTTGCGGGCGTCCGAGCCGAGGACGACGGTCCCGATCGGATCGTTGAGGGGCATGTTGTTGAGGTCCTCGGCGCGGATGACCAGCAGGTCGGCCTTCTTCCCCGGAGTGAGCGAGCCGGTCACCGCGTCCAGGCCGTTGGTACGGGCGCCCTGGAGGGTGGCGAAATCCAGGACGTCATGGGTGGTGATGCGCTCCGGTTGCCCGTCCGTGCCGTGGACGGCGTTCACCGCCCGCATCCGCTGGACCGTGTGCAGGGCCCGCATCTGCGTGAACATGTCTCCGGCCAGGGCGACTTCGACGTCGATGCTCAGTCCCGGCCGGATGCCGGCCGCCAGGGCCTCGTCGACGGCCGGTACCGCGGTCTCCAGTCCGATCTGCGCGTCCGAGGTGGGGGCCAGGGCGATGGTCGTGCCGCTCTCCCCGATCGCCCGCCAGGCCTGCGGAGTCAGACCGGTGGCGTGGATGAGGGTCAGGCCGGGGCCGAGCAGGCCGTCCGCCGCCCACCGCAGCACCGCGCGGGAGGAGGGGGCGCCGAAGACCGCGTCCACACTCACACCGACCTCCAGGTCACGGGCCACACGCGCGAGTTCAGGGCCGTACGCGAGAGCGGGACCGGCGATCTCGTCGGTGGCCAGTGCGGCCACGCGCAGGGTCAGCAGCTGGTCGTCGCTGCTGAACCAGCGCTGCTTGAGGCGGGCCAGGTCGCCCGGCCACTGCCGGTCCCAGTCCCCGAAGTGCGGTGCCATGGAGGCGTGGACGCCGCGGATGCCGGTGTCCAGCAGGGCCTGGACGGCGGCGTCGGAATGCTCGGGCGTCCGTGCGTTGTGGGAGAAGTCCAGCATGCAGGTGATGCCGCTGTCGAGGGCGGACAGCGCGGCCAGGCGGGTGCCGATGTACATGTCCTGCGGCCGGTAGACCGGTGCGTAGCCGGCCAGGGTGGTCGAGACGTAGCCGCCGAGATCGTCCACGTCCGGCATGATCCGGCGCAGCTGGGTCTGCCAGGCGTGACGGTGGGTGTCGACGAAGCCGGGCGTCAGGATCGTGTCGGTGGCGTCGACGACCACGGCGCCGTCCCGGTTCAGGCCGGGCCCGACCGCTGCGACCGTATCGCCCACGACCAGCAGGTCCGCGTGGTCGAGGACACCGAGGTCCGGGTCCATCGTGACGATCGTGGCTCCGGTGAACAGGACGCGCCGTCCCGGATCGCCGGCCCGGAGCCGGAGCCGGTCGAGGACGGCGTGGCTGGTGGTGTCATTGCGGGGCATGCGGAGGTCCTGCCGTGAGGGGATGCGGACCCTCAGCCTCGGCCCGCGGGGAGGTGGCAACCAGGCCGCCCTCTGCCCGGGTGCGGCGCACCCACGCTCACGGTGCGGCGGCCCGCGCCGCCCACGCGGCGAGCGCGCTCTCGCGCCCGGTGCGGCGCAGCCCGGCGTCGGTGCTCCTGGTGGCCCAGGCGACGTGCCCGTCGGGGCGGACCAGGACCTCGCGGACCCCGCCGAGCTCCGGGTGCTCCTCGGTCGCGCGGGCGGTCACGGCGCCGATCCGCGGGCCCCGTCCGGTGGCGGGAGCCTCGTACGCCTGGGGGTGCGGGTCCCGCGCGTCCGTGAGCCGGAGCAGGGCGAAGCCACCCCGGTGCAGGAGCTCGTACACCCGCGTCGCGTCCGCTCCAGTCGAACCGTCCGAACCGTCCGAACCATCCGAACCGTCGGAACCGTCCGAACCGGTCACGCTCAGGCCGATGTCGGGCATCCGGCGGCCGACCAGCGGATCCGCGTCGGGGGAGCCGGCCGGGTAGGTGGTGCCGAGCGCGGACACCCGGTCGGCGAGACGGCGGTTGACCTCGGGTATCCCCAGCAGTTCCTCGAAGAGCCCGCGCAGCGCGGCGGCCGGCCGCCGGTAGCGGGCCACCAGCGGCAGCTCCGCCAGCAGCGTCTGCACCTCGGTGTTCTCGGTGACGGCCCGGCCGACGGGGTGGCGCTCGGCGTGATACGTGTCGAGGAGCCCGGGCGGGGCCCAGCCGTGCACCTCCGCCCCCAGTTTCCAGCCGAGGTTCATGGCGTCCTGGAGCCCGGTGTTGAGGCCCTGGCCCCCGGCCGGGAAGTGGACGTGGGCGGCGTCGCCCGCCAGGAGGACGCGGCCGGAGCGGTAGGCGGCGGCCAGCCGGGTGGCATTGCCGAAGCGCGAGAGCCAGCGGGGCCGGTCGACCCCGAAGTCGGAGCCGCAGATCCGTGTCAGCGCCGTACGGAACTCCTCCAGGGTCACCGGCACCCGCGCCGGCGTCCGCATCCGCTCCGGATCGATGTACACGAAGCGGGTGAGTCCGTCCTCCAGGGGGACGGTGAGTACGCCCGCGGCGCGCGCGGTCGCGAGGGCCGCGGGGTCGGCCCTGACGGTGGTGAAGTCCCCGAGCACCCCGGTCAGGGTCTCGTCGGTGCCCGGGAAGTCGATTCCGGCCGCCTGCCGGACGAAGCTGCGCCCGCCGTCGCATCCCACCAGGTAGGCGGCGTGGACCAGTCGCGGGTCCCCGTCCGGCCCGCGCACCTCCGCCTCTACCCCGTCCTCGTTCTGCCGCAGGCCCGTGAGCGCGTGCCCGCGGTGGATTCGCACCCCCAGTTCGTGTGCCCGCTCGGCCAGCAGGGCCTCGGTGCGCGCCTGGGCCAGGAACAGGGTGTGCGGATGGCGGCTGTCCAGCGCGGTGAAGTCCAGCGGGGTGTCGAGGGCGGCGAAGTGCCATCCCGGCAGGGTCCGGCCGAGCTGCAGGAAGCGCGGGGCCAGCCCGCGCAGGTCCATCAGTTCCAGGCTGCGCGGATGCAGGGTCAGCGCCCGGGAGTTCTGGTGGGGCTCGGTGCGCCGCTCGACGACCAGGGTCCGTACGCCGGCCAGTGCCAGCTCACAGGCGAGCAGCAGCCCGGTCGGTCCCGCCCCCACGACGATCACATCGGTATCCATCGGTGACGCCTCCCACAATTAGTGAACAACGTTCACGTGAACGATGTTCACTATACTGAGGCCCATGAGCTCCCCGTCAACCCCGGCCCGGGGCCGCCCGGCCCGCCTCGACCGCGACCGGACGGTCGACACGGCCCTGGAACTCCTGGACGAAGTCGGCCTCGACGCGCTGACGATGCGCCGCCTGGCCGATGCGATGGACGTCCAGGCCGGCGCGCTGTACCGGTACTTCGCCACCAAGGACGACCTGCTGACCGCGATGGCGGAACGCATGCTGGCCGGCCTCGCGGCGACCAGGACCGACGGCGACTGGAGCGAACGGCTGGCCGCCCTCGCCCGGGCCATGCGCACGGCACTGCTCGCCCGCCGCGACGGCGCTCGGGTCTACGCCGGCACACATGCGACCGGGCCCCACACCCTCGGCTTCGCCGAAGCGGTCGTCGGGGTGCTGCGCACGGCCGGTTTCGGCGAGGAGGACGCGGCGCGCACGCTGATGGCGGTGGTCCACTTCACCATCGGCCACACGCTGGAGGAGCAGGCCGCGCTCCGGCCGCCGGAGGGTGAGGGGGTGGCGGATTCCGAGCGCCTGCGCCGGGCGGCCGAGCCCGAGCGGTATCCGCGGCTCGCTGCCGTGCTGCCCACGCTCGTCAGTGGCGACTTCGCGGTGCACTTCGATTTCGGACTGTCCCTGCTCCTGCAGGGGCTGCGGGCCCTGGATCGGGCGCCGACCTGCGGTGATGACCCTGAAATATACTGTCGGGGTGACTGAGAACTCCCTGCCTCCCTGCCCCGAATGCGCGGGCGCGTACACCTATGAGATGGGAGCGCTCCTGGTCTGCCCCGAGTGCGGGCACGAGTGGCCGCACGCCCCCGGTGAGTCCGGCGGCCTCCCTGAGGAGCGGGTGATCAAGGACGCGGTCGGCAATGTCCTGGCCGACGGGGACACCGTGACGGTGGTCAAGGGCCTGAAGGTCAAAGGCAGCCCGTCCGGCATCAAAGCGGGCACGAAGGTGCGCAACATCCGGCTGGTCGACGGCGTCGACGGCCATGACATCGACTGCAAGGTCGAGGGGTTCGGCGCGATGCAGCTGAAGTCCAGCGTGGTCAGGAAGGTCTGACCGACCGGATCCGGCCGTTTGTCGGCGGATGCCGGCGGAGCACGAAGGCGCCTGTCGGGCATGGTCCCGATCAGGCGCCTTCGTCGTTCTTCCGCAGGGGTGGAGCCGATCCGGCGGGCGGCTCATGAGCCGGCGCGCTCATGAGGCGACGTGATCGGCGGAGGTCGCCCCGGCGGGGCCGGCCGGTCAGCGCGCGGCGTACAGGCGGAGGGGGACGGCTGTCGCGGTGGCGATGGTCGCCGTGGCGGCGAAGACGACCTCGCCGTTCTGGCGGGCGACGACGCGTACGGGATGACGGTCCGGCGCGGTCGCCGCCCCGGCGTTCGGGAGTGTCTCGATCCAGCAGGCCGAGGTCAGCTCCGCATAGCGGAAGAAACGAATCTCCATATCGGTCAGGACTCCCCGCCGGGGGAAGGCGGAACGGTACGCCGCCTGGCGCACGGCTTCCAGGAGCAACATGCCCGGGGCATGGTCGACGGGGTGGTCGAAGAGGATCGGGTGGTTGACATCGGCCCGGAGCTGGGCACGCCGCGTGGAGCTGGTGGGGGAGAGGACCACGTCGTGGAAGCGGTCGCGGCCCACGCGGCGGGGAGTCAGCGGCGGCGGAAGCGGGATCGTGCGGGCGGCCACCTCGGCCAGGTCCCCGTTCCGGCCGCGCAGGCGCTGGTAGACGGCCTCGGGCTGGTTGGTGTATCCGGCCTCGGCGGTGCCGAGGAACTCTCCGTCGCGGGTCGCGGTCACGTGCATGGTGAGACCCGCGAGTCTGCGACCGCGGCGTGAGATGCCGGAGCAGCGAATGTGCAGCGAAATATCGGCAGGAGTCGAACCGACGGCGAGGGCATCGGCGTTGGTCGAGTAGCTGAACGTGTCCCAGATCTGGCGGTGGCCGAAGGGCACGTCGTAAGCGACATGGCTGAGGAGCGGGATGGCCTGGCGGACCGACTCGGCAAGGAGGAGGGGGTCGTGGTGACCCCCGTCCGGTGTGTAGAAGCTGTGGGTACGGGGCCATTGGGCGGTGACGACGTATTCGTCCGGCGCGACGGTGCGCCACCCGGTGAGCAGGACCTCCGAGTGTGCGCTCTTGTGTACGTACTCCCGCGGTAAGGCGCTGCTGAGCGCGGCGACGGGTGAGGCGGAGTGATCGGTTGACACAGTCATGGTTGAGCCCCCCTGGACGTCGGACATGAGCTGGTGCTTGTTCGGCGCAGGTCCTAAAATAAAGGATGTTCGTTTTTTTTGTCGAGATTAGTTAGGTGCTCATGTCAGAGCGAAAGCAGCAACGTGCCCCTCAACTCAGGGCAGTTCAGACCAAAGCGGCCATCCTGCGCGCAGCGGCCGAGGTCTTCGACGAGTTCGGCTTCAGCGGAGCCAGCATCAGCAAGATCATGAAGCGGGCGGACGTCACCCAGGGCGGCATGTACTTCCACTTCAGCTCGAAGGAGGAGCTCGCCTACGCCGTCATGGTCGGCCAGGGCGACGGCCTGGAGTTCCCCGCCGGGGAGGACGGCCTGCAGCACCTGGTGGACATCACGCTCTACCTCGCCGAGCAGCTCCAGCACAATCCGGTGCTCCGCGCCGGCGTCCGACTGGCCGTGGAACAGGGCGAGTTCGGCCTGCGCGACGACGTCGCCTACCAGGCCTGGGTGCTGGAGTTCCGCCAGCAGCTGCGCTTCGCCCGGGCCAAGGGCGAACTCCAGCCGGACGTCGACGACCACGAACTGGCCTGGGTGCTGGTCAGCTCCTTCACCGGGGCACAGCTCTTCTCCCAGGCGTCCACCGGCCGGGCCGACCTGCCGCAGCGGATCGCCTCCCTGTGGCGCTACCTGCTGCCCGCGGTCGCCGCCGACGACATCCGGGGCGGGCTGCGCCTGATGCTGCCGCCGAGCGAGCCCAAGCCGGAACCGGGGCCGGAGCCGGAGCCGGAGCCGGAGGCGGAGACCAAGCCGAGGCCGAGGTCGAGGTCGGCATCGGGGAAGCGGGCGTGAGTACCCCTCGGATCGTCGTCACCGGCGCGACGGGCTTCGTAGGGTCGGCGGTGCTGCGCCGACTGGCCGAGCGGGACCAGCAGGCCGGCGTGCGCACGGTGTCCCGTACGCGGGCCCCTGCGACCTTATCCGGAGCGCACTGGGTGGGCGCGGACCTGGCGGACGGACCGTCCCTGCGCGGGGTGTGCGACGGCGCGGACGTCCTGCTGTCCCTGGCCTCCTACGTCGGACCGGACGCCGAACGGTGCACCGCGGTCAACTCCGCCGGAACCGCGGCCCTGGTGGCCGAGGCCCGGCGGGCCGGAGTGGGGCGGATCGTCCACCTGTCCACCTGCGCGGTCTACGGTCCGGGGCCCCATCGGGGGCAGGACGTAGGCGAGTTGACGCCCGCTCCGGTATCGGCCGCCAGCGGCAGCCGGCTGGCGGGGGAGGGGCCGGTGCTCGAAGCGGGGGGACTGGTCCTGCGCGCGGGGCTCGTGCTGGGGAGGGGCGACCGGTGGGCCGTACCGGCCCTCGTCGACGCCTTCCGGCGGGTACCGGCGGGGTGGGACGGAGGGGCAGGACTCGCCTCCTTCGTGGACGTCGACGACCTGGCGCGGCTCATCGTGGCACTCGCGCTCGGCGGCGGCGCCGCGGCCGACGCCACGGGCGTCCTGCACGCCCACCACCCCGAGCCGGTGCGCAACCGGGACCTCATGGACGTCCTCGCCGAGCACCGCGTGCTGCCGGCGCGACCTGACGCCGACTGGCCGTGGCGCAGATGCCTGGACGCCCTGGCCGCGACCCCGGGATGGGTGAGCGAGCGTCAGTTCACGCTGCTGGCCGGTGACCACTGGTACCGCGCCGACGCTGCATGGGAACGCGCCGGGATCGCACCTGGACCCGGCCCGCTGAGCCGGATCGGCCCGGCGGCCCGGTGGTACCGGGAGAGAGGCGGGGTCGCCCCGGGCTGACGGCGATCTGCCAAAGCCTCAGCGGGATGGGGCGTGGGCGGGCTGTGTGGAGCAGGGCGGCGGGTAGCGTCCTGAGCACAGCCGGTCACCCCCTGAAGGAGTGGAAATGTCCGACCTTTCGAACATCGTCAAGGCGTATGACGTGCGTGGCGTCGTGCCGGACGAGTGGGACGAGTCCCTGGCCGGGTTGTTCGGTGCCGCGTTCGTGGA
>NZ_JBIAVW010000019.1:0-168220 GCF_042894785.1 Streptomyces sp. NPDC001502 | reverse complement strand
TCGAGGGCAACCCCTTGAAAGCCATACCCGGCGTCTCTGGGCCTCTGGACCTTACGACGGCCCGTGCAACCCACCAACAACGTAGGACCCCTTGAGCCTCATCCCTCGGAGCATGTCCGCTGCATGGCGCCGACCACCCGTCAGGACCTGACCGCCCGCTGGAGGCGCCGCTCGCGGCCGGGACACGTGTGATGCAGGAGGTTGGGCTGCCGCCGGGCTGGGCGAGGCCGTGGCTGCGGTGCCGGGTGAGCGGGTCGGCTACTGGCCGGTTTCGCACGGGCGTGTCCGGCCGTCCGGGCCGGGAGACTGGGGGCAGGTGTGAAGCCCTCGAACCGTTTCTCCGTCTCCTCATCGGACAGGTCGCCGCCGATGGCGTGCCACCGTGTGAACTTCTTGGCGAAGGCCGGCCGGATACAGAAGGCGTCAGACGTGTGGGTGACCACGGCGAAGGCGGTCCCGGCCAGATCCTCGCACGGGCCGAGTTCCTCGGTCAGGCGACGCGGTACCGGGACTACAGCACCCTCCTCCAGCCGGCACTCCCGGACGGCGGCGCCGAGGCGGCGCCGCCCGCGAGGTCACAGACCCGCGCTGCCTCCTCCTTCGAGGAGAGACCCGGGATAGTCCGCGGGGACCTCCCCTACCTGTCCGTCGATCCATTTGCCGTGGGTGACGTGTTTGACGGGGCGGGTGGTGTCGTCGTCGGCGGTGATGCAGTGAGGCGCCCGCGGCGGCCAGGAGGGTGGCGGTGAGTGCGGTGAGGAGTCGGGTCCTGGTGGCGGTCACCGGGACAGCGCTGCCGCTCTCCCGACTGCCCGAGGCAGGCCCCGCCTGCTGCCCCGGCCGGTGCTGCGGCGAGTCGGAACGTGGGCATGGCCCGGGCCACTGGCACCTGCACTCCGAATCGCTGCAGGTCAGAGCCCTCGCCCTCGCGTGGTGTCGAACCGGTGCCGGCCGGGCAGGGGGGCCTGTCACGCGCCTGTGACAGTCGGCGGACAGCGTCGTGAAGTCCGGAAGCCAGTCTTTTAGCAGAAGGACAAAGCAGACATTTCGCCACTGTTCTTCGGTCCCCGCCCCCCTTTTACTTGGAGTAATTCTCATGGCTCGCACTTCCCGGAAGCAGCGTTTCTCGATGCTCGCCGTCTCGGCCGCGTTTGTCGGGGGAGGCGTGCTGCTGCCCACCAGTGCATTCGCTGCGCCGGCCACGCCGCAGGTCGGTGCGGCGGCCACGCTGGTTGCCGACCACGCGAAGAGCGGTCATGGGGGCAAGGGCGAGAAGGACAACCGAGGCCACAAGGGTGAGAAGCACGGCAGGAAGAACCAGGACAGGAAGCACGGCAAGGTCAAGGACGTGAAGAACATGCCGGGCTGCAAGTTCTACCAGGGCACGGTGTACTGCGAGCACAAGCCCGAAAAGCCCGCCCCGGCCAAGGAAACCCCGGCCAAGGAGACCCCGAAGACGGAGACCCCGAAGACGGAGGTTCCGGCCGGTACGTAGTCGCAGGCTCGGCCGCTTCCGGCTGAGCCTGAGACACGGTGGCGTAACTCCCCGTGCCTGGGTCGGTCACACAGTGAAGCCTTCGTGCAGCTGATCAGCCTCTGTCGAGCCCCTGTCGGGCCCCGACAGGGGCTTTGGTCTGCCTTGCCCGGACGACCGCAATGCCGGGTGACGGACCGGCCGGCCCGGCGTTGTTCCGGACATGGACGAGATGCTGGACGTGCTCCTCGACGGGGTCTCGTAGGAGACGGCGGCACCGGGGCAGTCCTCCACCAGTCCGAGGAGCGCTTCGCGCTCGCGGTCGTCGGAGGCCAGGCCCCAGCGGAACCTGATCCCGGTCCGATCCGACCCGACCCGCACGTACGCGCAGTGTCCCTCTTCTTCAGGTGTTCAGATGCCCTGTTGCGTGCGGATGGTTCGAACTCAGGGGCCGGTGGCCCTATGCGGCCGGGTGCGGCAGGTCCTTCCGCTCCGAGTACACCCACGAGCTGAACTTCCAGCTGCCCAGCCGCATCGCCAGCGTATCGCCCGGCCGCACAGTCCCCGTCACCTCGATGGGCAGCTCGTTCACCATGCCGACCGAGTCGGAGCACTCCACCTCCCGGGACTCCTTCCACGACTCGCTGTTGGCGGCGTACTGGAGCCAGGCCGTGGTCCGCGACCCGGTGGTGCAACGCGCCTCCAGGGTCCCCCTCACCGTGTAGGTGCGGTTCCCCTCACCGTTCCACGTCACGCTGCCGTAGAAGAGCAGCTGCGCCTCGTGGCTGCCGGAGCTGGTGTTGCGCTTGATCTCGAAGGAGACGGGCTCGCTGCGCTGCTCGGCGACGGCCCCGGTCGGCATGGAGAGGACAGCAGCGACAGCGGTGGCCGCGGCCGCCGCTGCCACCGACTTTCCGGTGAATTGCATGCGGTGACACCCTTCAGGAGTCGTTCAGGGAACAAAGCCGCGTGAATCCTCACGCATGATCAACAACTCCCTGCGCAGCGTGAGGTAACGAACCCCTGCTCCACCTGGCGGGGAGCACGCGGCTCTGGCACCGCCTCGATTCCGCCCTGCCCGATCAACCAACGTCCTACTTGAGGGGGAGCGGACTACCCGGGCGCGGGCGGTGTCCGCCGGGCGCGCCGAGCCGGTCGTAGGACCCCGCGTACCAGCGATGATCATGCCTGTGTCAGGCCGGTGCCGTGGTCGCGCCCGAAACATGGAGCGGCGCATTCGGGAGCCGGGTTTCCGCCAACTGTCCGGATATCGCGTGGTACGGGAGAGGGACCAGGGACGGCTCTTCATGGGGATTCGCTGCTGCCCACCGATGCAACACATTGGTCACACCAGCGATTTCACCGGAAGAAGGATGG
Organism: Streptomyces sp. NPDC001502; assembly: GCF_042894785.1. Taxonomy (NCBI): domain Bacteria; kingdom Bacillati; phylum Actinomycetota; class Actinomycetes; order Kitasatosporales; family Streptomycetaceae; genus Streptomyces; species Streptomyces sp. NPDC001502. The sequence continues at coordinate 165,369 of NZ_JBIAVW010000019.1, read as the reverse complement.
CACGCCTCCCATGAAACGCCTCGCACCGCTGCTCGCCACGGTCGGACTCGTCGCGACCTCCATGCCCCTGCTGACGGCCCCCCAGGCAGCTGCCGCCCAGCCCCCCGGCTACATGCGCCAGCAGCCGGACTGGCACCGCTGCAGCCCCGACCAGCCGGTGACGTACGAGTGCGCGACCCTCAAGGTGCCGCTCGACTACCAGCATCCCGAGGGCCGCATGCTCGACCTCGCGATATCCCGGATCAAGACCGAAAACCCGGGCAAGCGGCGCGGGGTCCTGCTCTTCAACCCTGGCGGCCCCGGCGCTTCGGGGCTGTTCCGGCCGGTGAACCTGAACACGAGGATGCCCAAGAACGTACGGGACCAGTACGACCTCATCGGCTTCGACCCGCGCGGGGTCGGCAAGAGCAGCCCGATCTCCTGTGGCGGGCTGAGCGCGGCCGAGCGGGGCATCGGCGGCGCGTACCGGCCCGAGACCTTCCCCTCGGACGTGGCCTGGGCGCGAACCGTCGCCGACAAGTGCCGGGAGAAGTCCGGCGACGTCATCCCCTACATCACCACCCGCAACACGGCCCGCGACCTGGACGTCATCCGCGCGGCGCTCGGCGAGCGGAAGATCTCGTACCTGAGTTACTCGTACGGGACCTACCTCGGGGCGGTGTACTCCCAGATGTTCCCGCAGCGCACCGACCGCTTCGTGCTGGACAGCGGGGTGGATCCCCAGCGCGTCTGGCGCGGCATGATCCAGGTGTGGGCCACCGAAGCGGAGCCCGCCTTCGCACGGTGGACACGGTGGGCGGCGGAGCGCTCGGACCGATACGGGCTCGGCACCACGCCCGAAGAGGTGTCCGCCACCTTCTGGGGCCTGGTGGCCCGGGCCGACAGGGACCCGATCGTCCACGACGGGGAGAAGATCACGGGTGACTACCTCAGGGCAGACCCCTCGCTGTTCTTCTCCCCGTACGGAGCCTCGGCCGTCATCAAGTTCCTCAAATCCCTGGCCGAGAACGGGCCCCGGCCGGCGGACGGCGACGCGCCGGATCTGAAGCAACTGCTCGCCGGGTCCCGGTCCTCCGGGGCGAACGCCTCCGAGCTGAACACCGCGGGGCCGGGCGCGGCAGCCGCCGACTCCGCTGGCGAAGGCATGGCCGCCTACTGGTCCGTCGTGTGCGGGGACACGGACGCCTGGCCGCGCGACCCCGATCAGTACGCGCGGGACGCGGCGCGGGACAAGGCGAAGTATCCGCTGTACGGGGACTTCGCGTCGAACATCAAGCCGTGCGCCTTCTGGCAGCGGCCGGTTGAGCCCGCGACGCCCATGAAGACCCGGGCCGACGTGCTGACCGTGCAGAACGAGTGGGACTCCCAGACCCCGCTGGCCAGCGGCCAGGGCCTGCACAAGGCGCTCAAGGGCTCACGGATGGTGCTGGCGCTGGGCGGCGAGAAGCACGGTGTGTACCTCTCCGAACCGGCTTCCTGCGCCGACGCCACGGTCAACAAGTACCTCGCCACGGGCCGGCTGCCTGCCGCGGACGTGACCTGCCAGGACCCGCCGCCGTTCCCGTAGGGGTCCGAAGGCACGGAGCTGACGGCCTGGCCCCGGCCAGGTGGAGGTCACTAGGCAGCAACGGAGGCCGTCGTCCAGGGATCCCCCCGGGTAGGGCGCCAGCGGCCCGTACCTGTGCCGGCCGAGCGCGGCGTCGCCGGACCGTGCGTTCGTCAGGTCCTGCGCGATCGGGAGCTTCGGGGGTCCGGGCCGCGAACACCGGGACGCCGCCCTATCGGCCTTGGACGACTCGCTCACCGATACGGAGCTGAGGAAGGCCTGCGTGAATGGTGATTTCCCGGTCGGGCTCGCAGATCGGATTTGCGTCCTACGGCGACCCGTAGGACGCTCAGCAGCCGGAGAGCCCGTAGGCGCGGCCGTTCGACGAGCACGCCTCAAGGGTTGTGGCGTGTATCGCAGGGCGTGTCAAGCCCGGGGCGTGACGGGGGAGGCGTGGGTGAGGCCGGCACGGGCCGCCCGCACCACAGCCCTTGTGGTGACCTGTTGGAGGAACACGTGGAAAAGGCCGAACCCCAGCGGCGATCGCACTCTGATGCGGGGAGTCCGGGGAAGGGCACGGATGATCTGCGCGAGCGCGGGTTCGTCCGCTACGACGCCGGGCAACTCGGCATCCTTCCGGTCGGCTCCGCCGCGAGGGACCTGGCCGGGATCCGGGAGGTTTTCGAGGCTCTGCCGCCTGACCCGTACGCTCCGGGAACGAACAGGTTCCGCCGGTACTCCCATGCCGTGTACCTGCCGTGGAAGGACGAACTGTCCTGGATTCCCGGAACCCCCGACCCCGTACACGGTACGGTCACCGACTTCTCCCAGGGCGAGGACGACTCTGAGTACCCGCGCACGCGGCGCGTGCTCCCCGACATCCCCGAGGCGCTGCGCGGCAACGCTCTGCTCTTGCGGCTCCTGCGCTGGGACATCGAGCAGGTCCTGTCCCTGAAGGATCTGGGGAGACGGCCGCTGTGGGCCGGCGTCCACCTGATCAGGCTCGGCGTCGACGGTCCCGGCCAGGAGGCCGTTTCCTCCCCGAACTGCCTCCACCAGGACGGAGGTTCCGCCAGCACGTTCACTTTCGCCCACCTGATCAGCCGTACCAACGTCACCGGCGGGCAGAACGTCATCGCCACACCGGGCAGCGCAGGCCTGCAGCCCGAGGACCCGTGGGCGGACATCCACGCCGACTTCACCCTCACCGACCCACTGGATGGCTACGCCGTCCACGATCACAGAGTCAGCCACTACGTCGGCCCGGTCCGCGCGGGCGCCGAGCCAGGGCCGGGCGAACGGTCCATCCTCATCGTCGGCCTCGCCCCGTACGTCCCCCAGCTGTGACACCGGCGCGCTGCTCGAAGAAGGGCAGCTCCCCGGCGGCCACCTCACTCACCACCCCCAGAGCCGGCCTGCGCGCGAGCCCGCGTTGCTCCCTGCCGCGAGCTGCCACGCACTTCCGGATGTGGCTGTGTGGGATGGTCCCGGAGCCGTCATGAGCGTGTGCCCTCCCCCCGCTGCCTTGCCGCGGACCGTCTTGCGTCGCGGCCTCCCGGCTCGTCACCTGAGTGCCGCGGCGCATCTTCGAGAGAGAACCAGCCGCCGTGACCTGTCCGGTGCCGGAGTTCCCCCTACGGAACCACCGGCCGGTCCGAGCGCAGGGCGTCGAGGGCTTCCGTGGGGGGTGGCACGCCGAGGCCGCGGTCGTAGGCGTTGGCAGTGACCGTCATGCAGTACAACAGTGCCGCACGGTCGTGTTCCATGGCCCCGCGGGCGGCCGGAGCGTACTCGTCTGCGAGGCGGTCGATCAGCCGCAGACGGGACTCCAGCGGGACGGGGCGGTCCGCAGCCGCCGCGACCGGCGCCGCGTAGGCCGGGAGGCTGTCGGCGAGAAGCGCGAAGGGGCGACAGCGCGCGGGACAGTCCCCGCAACCGGGCAGTTCCCGGTCCGGCCGGCTCGCCACCAGCGCCACGAACTCGGCGCGAACCTGTTCCAGGCGAGCCACGGCGTGTTCGGTCAGCTCGGTGGTGGCCAGCCAGTCCTCGCACAGCTGCGCCAGGACGCGCGCGGCCCGGTCGCGTGCCAGCAGCTGACGGCCGGTCTCGTCGGTGGTCGTCTCGGACGGGACAGGCTCCGCAGGAGCCGTACCGCGTCCCGCGGCCACGGCCCGGACGGGGACCCTCCGCGGGAGCGCGGCCAGATGGCGCTGCGCGGCCTGGGCGAAGGCGCAGTACGCTTCCGCGCCGTCGGCCGGAGCCTCGGCCCTCCAGGCGCTCCACGCCTCCCACAACTCTTCCGCCTGGCCGAATACCAGCCCTTGGAAGAACGGCGCCAACGCGGCATCCGCCGATCGACGGGCCGGCGGCCGGTCGATCCGGTGGAGCAGGGTGCAGGGAGACGGGCAACGGCGGCAGCCTCCGTGCCGGTGGAGGTAGTGGCGGGTGGCCTCGGCCGGTGCACCGGGGCGGCCGTCGTCGGTCTCCGGCCCGTGCGTGCCGCCCGCCGCCACGACCTCGTCCGCCGCCACCTCGTCCGCCTCGCGCATGGCGACGAGTACAGCCGATCCGATCCGCTCGTCGTGTACCACCGCCACTCCGGGCGGCAGCAGCCCCAGATGACGGCTCTGCCGGTCCGTCAGGTTCACGGCCGCCGACACCACCGCGCGGTCGTCGGCCGCCACGAGCCGGTGCAGGATCTTCACGTTGGAGTTCTTCACCACGTCCGGCGCCAGCTTGACCGGCACTTGGTCGGCGACGACGAAGCCCTCGCCGTAGGCGCGCATCTCGGCCAGCATGTCGGTGAACATGGACACCGCCTTGGCCTGCGGATCCCCCACCTCACCGCCGGACGGGCCGCGAGAGGCGCGCAGCAGCCGGTGTGCCTCCTCGATGAGGGTGAGGTGCCGCAGTCCCACGCCGGACGGGGCGGCAGCGGAATCGGACCGGGCCTCCGCATGCTCGTACAGCATGCACAGCAGCAGGGCCATGACGAAGGACTTCTCCTCGTCGTCTCCCAGCCCGCGCAGCTCGACCACGGCCGGACGCTCGAACAGCTCGGTCACCGGCACCCCGCGCCGGGTGTCCAGGGCCATGCCCTTGGTGCCGACGAGCAGGCTGCCGAGTCGGGACCGCAGGGCGGCTCCCATGTTCTGGTGGACCTCACGCCCGTACGAGCGACGGTCCAGCACCTCTTCGATCTTCCCGTACAGGTCACCGACCGAGGGGATCAGCGCAGCACGGTCGGCCGCCGACGGGCGGCGCCCCAGAAGGTCGTTGACGGAATACTGAAGGTCCCAGCCACGCTCGGTGTACACCTCGATCATGGCGTCCTCCAACACGTACGACATGCCGGCGAACATCGGGAACGAGGCGTTGAACACCGCTTTCAGGAGATCCAAGTGGCGTGAGAGCGGGGTGCCGTGCAGTGGCTCGAACGGGTTGAGCCGCAGGGGCATCGGAGCCTGAGGCCCGATGCCGAAGACGCGCAGGCGCCCACGGAGGCCCGGATGCGCTGCCAGATGCCGGTACTCGGCCTTGGCCGGTTCGATGACCAGGAACGGCACGCCCAGGCCGGTGTACGCCTCCAGCAGCAGGTTCTTCGCCGTGGTGGTCTTGCCGTAGCCGGTCATCCCGGTGATGAACACATGCCGATTGAGGTCCTCGGCGGAGACGGCCACCGACTGGTGCACGTCGCCCCGGCTGTCCAGCAGCCTGCCCAGCGTCACCGGACGGTGCTCCACCTCGGGGGCGATGAGCGCGAACTCGGCGCTCTCGCGCATCGGCAGCCCGGGCACGGCCCGGCGCGGCAGCGCGAGGAGAACGGCCAGCTCGGTGGAGGTGATGTTGGTGGCCAGCGCGTCGAACGCGGGACCGAGCGGGTGACCGGTGCCGCCGTCGGCGGGCGTCAGGGCCAGGACCTGCCCCTGCAGGGCGGCTTCGCGCAGCAGGGCGGGCGGCAGCCGTAGCACCCGCAGCGGGTCGAGAGTCGTGCTCTCGCCGCTGCAGATACCGCGCAGCGCTCCGGAAAGCGACTCCAGCACGCCGTCGCTCTCCGCCGCGAGGTAGACCGCGGTACGCCACCAGCCCTGCGACCGGGCCGCCTCCAGTCGGTCGATATGGCGCTGGAGCAGCCGCTCGCAGGCTTCGGCGGCACCGTTGAGCAGCTCGCTGCTCGCGCCGAGCGACCGGTTGCTGCCCGTCGTCCGCGAGGGGGCGCTCTGCGGTACGGCCATCGACTTCGCGAGCCCGCCCAGTGGGACGGACATCGGGCCGACCCGGCCCAGAGGGCGCAGCACCGCCGCAGCAGGGGCGAGAGGCGGGACCGCCGCCGCCAGCGCGCAGAACACCGCGATCCTGCTCAGCAGCGCGGGCAGCTCCTCGGCACCCTCCTGGGGGAGGGGCGTGGACGTCGAACTGCTGCTGCCCTCGGTACTGCTGACCGTACGCCGGACCAGGGCGTGGATCTCGCCGCGGATCCGGCGGCAGTGGTCCAGCGTGGCGTCCAGAACGGCGGCGGGCAGAGGCTCGGCGGCGACCACGAGGGCGTAGCGACCGTCGACGGCGGAGGTGAGCCGGTCCAGCGACTGGAACGCGGCGGGGGAGAGCCCGGACGAAGGGGAGGGGATGCCGGTGACCACGGCGAGCGCGGGGGCGGTCCGCAGGAACGCGGTCAGCTCCGCGTGCGTACCCTCGTCGGGCTGGTGGGCAGGGCCGAGCCGCAGGCCGGGGACGTGAGCCCGCAGCGCGCCGGTCTGCCCGTGCAGGAAGTCCTCCGTGGAGCCGGCCGAGACCCCGGGGATCCGCCGGCCGCCCCAATGGACGCGGTGCACGCTACCGGTGCCGTGGACCGCCACGCTCAGTACGTGTCCACCGCTGTGGCAGGAATTCAGTACGTGGGGCAGAGCCGCGTTCCAGTCCTCACCGGGGACGGGCGCGCCCAAGGCCTCGACCTGGTGCAGAAGCGGGCGCGGTGTGGATCGCGCGGGCCCTCCCACGGTCCAGCGGGCGGCGTCGAAGTCACCCAGGTACCGCCGTTCCAGCAGGCTGAGCAGGAGTGCGGCCACGTCTTGGTCGGGTCGGCTGGCAGGGTCCGCCGGTTCGGCGGATCCGGAGCCGCTTCCCCGTACGGCGCGCGGTGGTCCGGTGGTGGCGGGGGCGGCGAGGAGCGCCGCGTCGGCCTCCGGCCCGCTCGGGGGAGTCATGGACGCATCCACGGTGGGAGCACCTCCAGAGGGTCGGGGCAGCGGGAATCGGGGGAGAACGGCCCCGGCCCGGACCCTGAACGGTCGGTGGACGAGGCCGCGTCGGGGCCGCGGTCCGGTGGTGCGGGGATCGCAGGGGCGGCCTGAACGGCGTACCCCGCGGACGGCACGGGCGCGAAACAGGAACGCAGCAGCGGCCACCAGGCCGCGCCGGCCGCAAGATCGGTCGCCGGGTCGGGGCCGCACCACACCGGCGCCCCCGCCGCCGGATCGGTGAGCGCGGAGCGCATCGCCGGCCAGACGGCGCCCGGCCCGCCGAGCACCACCGAGGAAGGGTGCGCCACGGCCGCACGGGCGGCCTGCCGGAGCAGGTGCAGGCCGTCGGCCACGGCCGGGTCCGCCGCCAGTTCGGCCCCGCGCACCACCAGCGGGGCGAACAGCCTTTCGGCGTAGGCGCCCTGCCACTCGACGGCGTCGGCCTGCGCGAGACGGGCCGCGCACTCCTGGACGCCGTCGGCCAGAGCCAGCAGATCGGCGGCAGGGGCGTCCTCGCGGCACCGCGCCAGCACCTGACCCACGAGGAGTTCCGTCCAGGCGCCCCCGCCGTGCGCAAGCACGGTGTCCGGTCCGGTACGGGTGAGGACGAGGGGTCCGCCGTCCGACCGGATCGCACGGAAGGGGGCGAGTACGCTCCATCGCTCGCCCACCACGACGGCCAGCAGCGCACCGGTGGGCAGCTGCTGCCCGGGCGAGGCCAGCCGTCGGCACAGCAGTGCTTCGGCCGGTCCGACCCGCAGGGCGCCGCCCAGTCCCGCTTCCTCCACGTACTCCTCGGCGTCGGCAGGTGTGCCGGGTCCGGCACACAGCACCACCCGGTAGCCGGGCGCCGGGCCCGCACGCTCCGGGAGCCCCAGGTAGCGCGCGACCCGGTCGCGCAGTCCGGTCAGGAACTCCGCGTCCCACGGATCGCGCCGCCACTCCAGCAGGCGGTCCGCGGTGGCAGGCCCCGAGGCCAGGGAACGCTGGGCCGCCGCACTTCCCCACCCCAGACCCTCGCCGTAGGCATGGGGGATCCACACCCGCAGCCCATCGCCGACCGGCAGGGGCCGACCGCCTTCCAGCAGCGCCGGTACCGTGCCGCTGTGCTGCACGTCGAGGCCGAGGAATCCGCTCATCGCGCCGTGGCTTCCCCGGTCGCAGCAACGAGCTGCTCCACTTCTCGGCTCAGCAGCCGGTGTGCCGCCTCCAGGCAGTCCACCGGGGCGGGGTCGGGATCGGCCGGCGCGGCTGCCACCGGGCAGCAGCCCGCGCTGATCTCGTCGAGTGCCGCCTGGCGCCGCCGGCACAGCTGCTCGGCGGCCCGGACCGCTGCCGTGCGGATGTCCGCCTTGACCTTGGCCCGGTCGGGCATGGCCGCCTCCGTGGCGAGTTTTGCGGCCTGCACCGAGGCCGCGGCCACGGTGACCGCCGTGTCGATGTGCCGCAGGGCCTTCCAGGACAGCTTCGGAATCATCGTCCCCACCCGGCTGCTGATCGCGGAGCCGAGCCCGTCGGTGGGGGCCTCCGGGAGCTTTCCCGCCAGTCGGCCCGTGACCTCGACCGACACCCGCTCGGGCTCCAGGATGTCCAGCAGCCGCCGTGTTCCGTCCGTGCCCGGCGGCTTGTGGTGGTTGAGTTCGGCCGTCCTGGCCACGGCCTCCGCGAGGCCCAAGGCTTCCTGCCGGGCCGCCGTGCGAAGCCGTTCGGTGAGCCGGTCGCCGTAGCTGCCGTCCCGCAGCACCGGGCCCTGGTCCAGCTCCGCGGCGATCTCGTCTCCTGCGGTCCGCGCGTGCACCGCCACCCTCTCCAGCATCCGGTCCAGTTCACCGCCGACGGTGTCGAGGAACCGCCGCCGGGAGGTGTCGATGGCCGTACGGGCCACCTCCGCCTCGACCAGCAGCTGCCGGAACAGCGCACGCTCCGCGTCCAGTCGTTCGGCGGCTTCCTGTGCGGCCGCATCGAGGATCCGGGACGCGCGGGCACGGCGGGAGGCGAGGGCCGCCGCCGTTGCCCGGTCGGTGAGCCTGCTCACCAGGGCACCGGCCTGGGGGCCCCCGAAATGGTCCGGGTGCGCGGCGGCGGCGCGGGCGCTGACGAACACCACTTCCGGCGGCAGCGCGCCGTCCAGGGCGTACTCCAGGCGCTTGAGGTGGGCCGGGGCGCGGGTGTCGAGGTAGCGCTGCCACTCCTCGGGCGTGTCTTCGTCGAGGAAGACGTTGACCAGCAGCGCCAGCGACTCGGCGCCGTGACGTTCGCGGTATTCGCGCAGGAAGTCCTCCTCGACGGTGGCCATCGGCTGGCGCGAGTTGAAGACCCACAGCAGGAAGTCGCCCTGGGCGGCGATCTCCGCCGCGCGACGGGTCATGGCCGGTGTGTCGTTGATGCCGGGGGAATCGACCCAGCGTCCGCCGTCCGGCAGGGGGGAACGGGCGAGTTCGACGGTGACGGTCCGTGCGGCGCCCACCACCTCGACGCGGTAGGACCCGTCCGGGGCGACGAGCGTGACGGCCTCCGTGATCGCCTCGGTGGTGGCGGGCACCTCGCGCCGCCCGTCCGCGTCGCAGACCGTGACCCGGTCTTCGGGGCCGGGACTGATGATGCAGGCGATGCCCGTCTCGGGGTAGTCGCTCACCGGAAGCAGGGCGCGGCCCAGCAGCGTGTTGAGCAGGCTGGACTTGCCCGCGCTGAAATGACCACCGAAGACCAGGGTGACGGCCGGACGGTTCATCACCGCGGCGGCCCGGGCGAGGACATCGGCCACCGAGTCCCGGTAGGGCTGACCGTGATGGCGGGCGAGAGCGGCATCGAGCGGGGACGGAAGGTTCACGGCTTGTCGCTTTCGTCGTCCGTGCTGGACGGGTGCAAGGAGGGGTACAGGGAGGGGTGCAGGGAGGGGTGCGGTGGACGGGGTGACCGGGAGGCGTCCGTGCGACAGTTCTGCCGCGCCGTGTGGCATGGGTGCGCCGGCGGGCGCCTCCCGGTGGGGGCAAGGCCAGGTCAGATCTGCTGGGCCGTGCTGATCGCCTTCTGGAGCCTCAGCAGGTGCCCGGAGACCGTGGACCGGACCGCGTCGAGACGTGCGACCAGCAGGTCGCGTTCGTGCTGGTCCCGCTGGTTCTCCTCGACCATCGCCCGGATGTGCTGCTCCTCCTCGCCGATCACGCCGTTGATCTCGGCGGTGACCACCTCCTCCAGTTCCTCGAAGGAGGCCCGCACCCGAGCGCCCAGGTGCGGCGCGAGCTGGCCGGGCAGATCCCGCAACAGGCCGTCCGAGTCCGTCGCGAGCCGCCTCTTGAGCCGCTTCTCCAAGTTGATCCCTCCGCCGACGGCGCCGCCGAGCAACGAGGCGGCCAGCAGCACCGGCACCACCAGCGGGGCGGCCGGGCTGACTCCGAGCAGCCCGAGCACCATGCCCGCCCCCAGGACGCCGCCCACCCCGCCGAGCGCGCCGCGGAATCCGGACGTACCCCCGCCGACCGCGCCGCCCAGCCCGCCCAGGGCGAACCCCGCGACCATCGACAGGACCCGCTCGGCCGTTCCCACCAGCGGTTTCCGCTCCGGTTCCGTCTCCCAGCCCGTCAGCCGCAGATGCAGTTCACCGAAACCGTCACCGATCGCGGCGATCTCACCCTCGATGTCATGCGCGAGGTTGCCCAGGATGGGCTCCAGCACGCGCTGCGCCTCGACGTCGGCCCAGTCCGCGAGCTGGTCGGTCACGTACTGCTGCACGGCCTCACCGATGACGGCGGCGGCCTTCTTCTGCTGGAACACGCCCAGCGCGAGGTTCATCTTCACCTCGACGGCATCGATGTGGGCCGGCAGTCCGTCCCGCATCGACGCGATCCGGGAGGCGAAGCTGACGGCCAGCACGGCCTCCGCCTCGGTGCGGTAGCGGTTGAAGAGCGCGGGGAGCAGGGCCGGCCGGTTCCTGATCGACGCCATCGTCGGCAGAAGCTCGGTGTACGTCTCGCGCAGCCGTACCTGGTCGGTACGCGCGGCACGCATCCGCTGCGCGATGTGCTGCTCCACCGATTCCGCGGAAGCGGCCGCCACCGTGGTGTACTTGGTCAGGTGTACGTGGTGGCGGTCCCGCAGCAGGAAGTCGCCGAGACGCCGCTCCAGGGCGGCCAGGCCGGACTGCTCGACGAGTTCCGGCTTCCCCTCGTAGACCCCGGAGCGGGCCTGGGCCGCGTCCACGAAATAGATGTCACGGGACGTCAGGTCCTGGCCGGTGTACGCAGGGCCTCCCTGGTAGTCGCGGATGTATTTGTTCCAGACGTAGCCGCGCAGCCGCTCGTCCACGGCCCGGCCGTTGAACAGGTTGACCACCGTGAAGACGCGGGTGCCTTCCTTGACGAGAGCGCCCGCGTTCATCAGCTCGCCGTGGCCCATCAGGATGTCGCTGCGGTAGACGAGGACGGCGGCGTCGCACCGCGCCGTGGCCTCCTGGGTCACCTTCGTGCGGGTGGGGTGCTCGTCCAGGCCGGGTGAGTCGTACACGACGACACCCGCCTGGCAGAGCCGGGAGGGGAAGCCCATCTCGAACTCCCGGATGGTACGGAAGCGCCGCGAGGTCTCCTCTTCGTCGATGTCCAGGGTGGACTCCCTCAGATATCGCTCCAGCGTCCACTTCTCCGAGGATCCGTCGAACCCCCACCGGGTGACGTAGGGCTGCTCGGCATAGCACACACCGGTCAGCGTGGCCGTGGCCGGCAGGTCGTCGACCACCATCGGGCCACTCTGGCCCCCCAGGTCGACGGGTCCGGTGGTGCCGCCGAGCAGGGCGTTGAGCAGCGTCGACTTCCCGGTCTTGAAGCGGCCCATCACCATCAGGTTGAAGGTGTCGGAGCGGAGCTGGGAGGCGATGGTGGACAGGCGCCCCGCGGTCTCCCGCATCTCCAGTTCCCGGGCGACCTTCGACAGCCCCTTGATGGCCTGGTCGGCCTCGTCGCGCGCCTGTTCCGCGCCGCGGCGCATCATGTCGGCGAGTTTGCTGCCGGTCTGAGCGCCGTTGGCCTGAGCGCCATTGGTCTGCGCGCCGCTGGTCTGCGCGGCACTGCTTCCGGTCGTGCTGAACGTTTCGGACACGGCTTTCTTCCCTCCCTGTGTCCCGGGCGGGACCGTGAACGGTCGGCCCGGTGATACCTGCTTGTCTGCCGGCGGTGCCTCTGCGCGGCGGGGCCCGGCTCCTCCCGGCGGCCCGCGCGGGGATCAGCGCCGTGTCGTCAGGGCGGCGAACCTGTCCTTCAGGTCCGCCAGTTCGGCAGCGGCGGCCGTGGCGCTTCCGGTTTCGGCGCGGCGGGGTGCCGGCGGCCCGGCTTGCACCGTCGGCGCCTTTGCTTCCAGCTCGGCGACGGCCCGTGCGTACCCGGCCTCGGCCGCGGTCCGCATGGCCCCGCCCAGCTCCCGCATCGCCCCCGTCGCGGCAGCGGCCAGCTCGTCCACGCGGTCGCGGACCACGCGGCTGCCATGGCGTGCGGCGTGGCCGAGTCGCTGTTCCGTCCTGTAGCGGTGTACCGCCACCCCCACCGCGGCTCCGGCACTCGTCGTCAGGAGGATGCCGATGCCGCCGAGGGAGAGCCCGGTCGCCGCTCCCAGCACGCTGCCGGCGAGTACCTCACCGGCAGGCATTCCCGAGCCCGAGGACGGTCGGCCAGGGGCCGACGCGCCGGACCGCGGCTCCCACGCGGACTCGTCGAGTGGGAGCCGCGCGGCGCCGGCCGGCCTGTCCGGGGGGCTCATCGCGTGGGCGACGTACGCGGCGTCGATCCGGTGCTCCATCTCGACGCGGGCCAGGTCGGCCTTGGCGGCGCGGGCCCGGATGGCAGCCCGGGCCGTCGCGGCGTACGCGGTGATCCCCCGGTCGAGGTATTCGGAGACCAGAGCGTCGACGCCGGCACGGTCGGGGACGCGGTCCCGGTGCTGCGCCAGGTGGCGGTCGAGCCCGCGGAGCAGATCCTGTTCCATGGTGCGCAACCCCGCCTCGACCTCCTGGCAGCCGGCCTCGACCTCGTGGTCGAGGACGCGCTGCAGATCGCGGTACGCGTCGTCCAGCGAGGCGCGGGAACGGGTGGCCGCGGCGGCCGCAGCCTTGCCGGCCCCGTCGTCGGGGGACGTGTCCCGCCGACCGGCCACGACCTCCGCAGCGAGGTCGAGCAGGCGGGCGATCTCCCGTTCGAGCAGCGTGGTCCCGGACGCTGTGTCCTCGGGGGAGGGGGCGGGGGCGGGAGAAGGAGAGGGAGAGACGAAGGAGGCGAGGCGGGAGGCGTCGGCGGCCAGCCGTTCGCCGAGTCCTCCGTCGGCGGTGGGCGTGGCTTGCGGCCCCGACCACAGGAGCAGCCCCGAGACCGGAGGAGCTCCGCTCCCGTCGTCCAGCATCCGCAGGAAGCGGCCCTCCACCAGCGCGACGTCGGCAGAGTCTGCCAGTTCCTCGGCACCGGTCAGGACGACGGCGATGGTGCCGGCGGGACGCGTTGCCAGGTCCGCGGCGGCGGCCAGCTCGTCCGGGCCGAGCAGCTCGGCACACCCCATGGCCAGGAGCACGCGATCCGCGTGCAGGGACCGCAGAGGATCTGTGTACAGGTCGGCGAGTGCCACCGTGGGCCGGGCCGCGGCACCCGACCCTCCGGCCGGCAGCGCTTCGGCCAGCCCGGAGCCCAGTGCCTCGGAGGAGACGGCCAGCAGCAGGCCCGGGCGGTCGGCCCGCACCCTGTCGGCGGCGTACGCCACCGTCGGCCAGCTGTGCCGGCTCGCGGCCTGCTCGATGTCGCCCACCAACGCGGTCAGCTCCGTGGCCGCGGTCTCCTTCCGGTCGTTGTCGTGCGGGGCATTCGTGCCTGCGGTCCAGCCGTCGGACATCACTGCTCCAGCCAGGAGAAGAAATCGGGCGTCAGGTCCCGCGCCCAAGGAGTGAGTTCGCAGGCCAGGAGCAGCGGCAGCATCGACGCCAGCTCCGCGCGGTCCCCGGGATCGCCACTGCTCGCTGCGAAGAAGTCGGGCAGGCAACGGTCGAGCAGATCGTCCAGCAGCCGCTGGTCCTCGCGCAGTGCGGAGATCGGCCGGCCTGTCGGGGCCACGGTCACGGGCCCGCCCGGTGCGCCCGGTGCGCCCGGGGCCAGCGGGAGGGCCCGCGTCGTCGCGTACACCAACAGGGCCCCGCCGCCGGCGGCAAGCGCCCACCACCGGTCGGGTGTGTCGACCTGGAGAGGCTGCCGGGGGCGACGCAGTGCGGGCGAGGCGAAGACGGCGAAGCCGGGTACGCCCCAGCGCAGGGTGGGCAGGGGAGGCGAAACGAAGTGCTCCACCGGTACCTCGGAGCGCCGCAGCGGATGCTCGGCGAACTCCTTGCGGATCTGCTCGTACGGGCGACCGGGGGTCTGCGGGACGGGCGGGGTGTTCACTGCGCAATCCTTTCGCTGGGCGTGGCCTCGGTGACGCGGACCCGGTCGGTGACCACACAGCCGCCGCCGCTGTGCAGCCACGCGTCGGCCATCGTCGCGGCATCCACGAAGCGGGCGGCCTCTCCGCTGCCGCTGTCGTTGAGGTAGAAGCCCTGGAGCCGTCCGCTGAGCGGGTCGCGGGCGGCGCCGATCGGCAACGCGGCATGGTTGGGGCGGCCCGCCTCGTAGTAGTTCCCGTCGTCCCACAGCACACCGGCGTTGACCGCGATGATCACGCCACGCCCCTCCTCCAGGTGTGAGGCCAAGTCCTCCAGCGAGGTCGCCTGCTCGGTGTGGGCCGGAACGCCGAAGTCGCCGAGCAGCCGGGCCTGTTGCTCCAGGGTGGTGCCGCCGCGGGCCGCGGGGCTTCCGTCGGTCTGGCAGAGACCGTTCTCGATGGCGTGCCGGACGACGTCCGCCTCGGTGACGTCGAGCCCGAACTGGCGCAGCACTCCCTCGCAGGAGCACAGGCCACAGGTACCCTGGTAGCCGTAAGGGTTGTCGCCCTGCTGGTGGGCGTGGTCGGCGAAGGTGCCGACGTCGCCGACCACGATGGTTTCGGTGCCGTCGGGCAACGTGTCGAAGTAGTGGGGGACATCCGCCTCTACGTCGGCCGGCCAGGCGTGGATGTCGGACAGGATGTCCGTGTGAGGTTCCGGGGGTGGTGCCTGGTCCACTGTCCCCTCCTGCATCTGATGGGCCCGCTGCAGCGCGGGCCTTCATCGCATTGGACCCGGCGGGCGGGACGCCATTACCGATCCCGGGCAAGTTCTTCCGCGACTTTCGCGCAGCCGCCCCGGAGCAGGGCGGCCCAGTTCCGAGGCCGGTGGCCGGGGGAGCGTTCGAGGACCATCCGGCGGAACGTGTCGGCCTCGTCGGGAGTCAGCGGTTCGCTCCGGGTACGGCGCGCCGCCCGCTCCGCCGCAGCTGACAGCTCCTCAGGCGTGCCCAGCAGTTCGGGATGGTGAAGGAAGAGGGCCACCCGGAACTTGACGACGCCCCTGCAGTGAGCCACCGCGCACCGTGAGGCGGGGAGACCCAGCTCGTCGCCCAGCTGGGCCCAGGTGGAGTCCGGCCGACGTAATCGGGCGAGCAGCACGGCGAGTTCGGTGGCATTGACCTCACCGCGTGCGTGTGCGCCCTGGGCGGCTTCTGCCAGCCAGCCGCCCTTCGCGCGCCCGACGGCGGGTCCTGGCGTCGCTGGCTCCGCCGCCTCCGCCGCCCAGGGAGGATCCAGGGGCAGCGGTGCCTCGCGTGTCCTCAGCCGCTGCCGTCGAGCGCCGGCACGGGCGGCTTCCCGGCGGGCGATGGCCATCGTCCAGGTCAGGAACGCGGCGTCACCACGAAAGTGCGCGAAACCGCGCCAGGCACGCACAGCGACGGCCTGAACCAGGTCCTCGGCCTCTTCCCGGCTGCCGGTCGCCCAGCGGGCGTACGCCAGTAACTGCTGCTGCACAGCTGCCCATTCACGCGCGAAATGTGCATCCACCCGCTCCTGGCCGCGCGGAACGCCGGCCGGCCGTCCCATGGACATGTGGAGTCCCCCTCCCCAGTCCCCACCCTCGGGCGGTGATACCGGGCTTCAGAATAGGAAGCGCCCCTCTGTCCGTGCAGCGATGAAGAAATGTGTGCCTTATTGATCGCTTCAGGAGCAGTTGTGATCAGAGAGCCCGGGAAGCAGCTGCCCGAGCCGAAGAGCTCCCAAGGCGGGCTGATCTCCGTCGCTCGACCCCGAATGGCCCCGCCGTGACCTCCCTGGGCCGACTGGCCCGCCGACCGCGGGCACACGACCCCCGCCGAAGCCGTCTTCTCCGTACGGGTGAATGACCGGGTGCATCCGGGCGATCACCGCTGGCCCTGGCCGTGTGTAGGGCAAGTGGCCCTTTTCTCACGTGCCTTACGGGTATCCGAGGGATCGTCAGGCACGTACGACACGTACGACACGCGCGAAAGCGTCGTGGGTGCACCACCCTGCTCCGGGTCGACAAATCCCTGAGCGATCCCCTGCCGAGTGATTGCCGGCGGAGGGTGCCCCTCCCGGCCCGTCGTGCTCACCGTGTCCCGGATCCTCCGGTTCGGTCGCGGCACCGGACCGGGTGCGGTCTCGGTGGGGCGCACGAACGTCCAGGCGACCGACCCGCCCCATGGTCAGGGCGGCCGCGCGTCCCCGCCGTACCGAATGTGGCGATCTGCCATAATCTGCCCCATTCCATCAGCCCCGGCCGGGAGGATTGCTGTGACCATCCGTCAAACCGTGAGGGAGGTGGGCGCGCAGGAGGCCCTCCCGCCGTCGGCGCCGCCCGGTCTTCGAGTGCGTCGCTCGTGGTG
Source organism: Streptomyces sp. NPDC001502 (assembly GCF_042894785.1). Lineage (NCBI taxonomy): Bacteria > Bacillati > Actinomycetota > Actinomycetes > Kitasatosporales > Streptomycetaceae > Streptomyces > Streptomyces sp. NPDC001502. The sequence continues at coordinate 148,813 of NZ_JBIAVW010000019.1, read as the reverse complement.
GGGCGGGTTGCTGCGGGCGCTGGTGGCAGGTCTCGTCCTAGTGGCCGGCCTGGCCCTGCCCGTGGTGGCCGCGCAGCCCGCCCAGGCCGTGCCGCCCGGCACCTACGCCTACGTCGCCAACTTCAACGATGACACGGTGTCGGTGATCAACACAGCGACGAACACCGTGGTGGTCACGGTTCCCGTCGGCGATGCGCCGTGGGGAGTGGCGGTGTCGCCGGACGGCACCCGCGCCTACGTCACCAACCGCGCCGATGCCACCGTGTCCGTGATCAACACCGCGACCGACACGGTCGTCGCCACCGTCCCCGTCGGCCTTGAGCCCCTGGGGGTGGCGGTGTCGCCGGACGGCACCCGCGCCTACGTCACCAACTTCGGCGCCAACACGGTGTCCGTGATCAACACGAACACCAACACGGTCGTCGCCACCATCCCCGTCGGCGATGCTCCCATCGGGGTGGCGGTGTCGCCGAACGGCACCCGCGCCTACGTCACCAATTCCGACGACGACACGGTGTCCGTGATCAAAACGAACACGAACACGGTCGTCGCCACCATCCCCGTCGGCGGCTTCCCGTTCGGGGTGGCGGTGTCGCCGGACAGCACCCGCGCCTACGTCACCAATTCCAACGACGACACGGTGTCCGTGATCAACACCGCCACCAACACCGTCGTGGCCACCATTCCCGTCGGCGATGTGCCCCAGGGGGTGGCGGTGTCGCGGGACGGCGCCCGCGCCTACGTCATCAACGCCAACGACGACACGGTGTCCGTGATCAACACGGTGACGAACACCGTCATCACCACCATCCCCGTCGGCGATGCGCCTCGGGAGGTGGCGGTGTCGCCGGACGGCACCCGCGCCTACGTCACCAACGCCAACGACGACACGGTGTCCGTGATCGACACCGGCACCAACACCGTCGTGGCCACCGTCCCCGTCGACGACCTCCCGTTCGGGGTGGCGATCGGGGTCGTGCCCCGGCCGGCGCCGGAGCTGACGCTGATCAAGCTCACCGCCGGCTGGACGTTCACCCGGGGCGGGCAGGGCACCTACACCCTCACCGTCACCAACACCGGCGACCTGCCCACCGACGGCAGCCCCGTCACCGTCACCGACACCCTCCCCACCGGCCTGACCCCGGTCAGCTTCTCCGGCACCGGATGGACCTGCACCCTCACCCCGCTGTCCTGTACCCGCAGCGGCATCCTCGCCCCCGGCGCCGGCTACCCGCCCCTCACCCTCACCGTCCAGATCGCCCCCAACGCGCCGAAGCAGGTCACCAACACCGCCACCGTCACCGGCGGCGGCGCCACCGGCACCAGCATCGCCACCGCAACCACCACCGTCGACAGGAAGCAGCAGCCCAAGCCCCCGCACCACGACCGCCCGGGCCACGGCAAGCCGGGTCACGGGAAGCCCGGCCACGGCAAACCCGGCAAGCCCGGTCACGCCAAACCCAATCATGGCAAGCCCGGCCACGGCCGCCCCGACCACGGCCACCGCCCCGGCCCCCGGTAACCGCACACCGGCATGACGAACGCCCCGGCGCCGGCCGCCCACCCTCGGACCACCGACGCCGGGGCATCCCGTGACCACGCAACCCCACACCACGCCGACCTGACCACCCGGTAGGTACAGCGTCGACTACCTGCTGTCCTGCTGTCAGCGCTGCGGGAGCCCGGTATGACGGGGAACGAGGAGCGGACCCTCCTGCGCCGGGCGATGGACGCCGGCGCCGCGGCCGCCTTCGCCTCCAAGCCGGAGACCGCCCTGGCCTGCTGGTTCGGCGAGGACGCCGCAACCGTCACCGTGCTGACCGCCCGGGCCTGGCTTACCCTCTGCCGGCGCACCGACTGGTACGGGACCACGGAGCTGCTCGTCACGACCGCCCTGCGCGGCCGGGCGGCCCGGTACCGCCCCGAGGCCGACACGATCCGTACGGCCCGCAACGCGCATGCCTGCCGGCATCCGCTCGGGAGGGAGTCCCCGGAGAGGGCCGGCGACCTCGCGGGCCGGCCGGCGGACATGCTGGCCATTCTGGGCGAGGACTGCCGCCGCGACGACGTCCTCGCCTGGAGCGGAGCGGTACCCGCTTCCGCAACGCCGTGATCAGCCGCACCAGGTCCCGGCTCCGGGAGAACAGCGGCGGCGAGGCCTACTCCCGCGGGTCCAGGGCACCGGTGACAGCCGCTACCGGCTTGCCCCGGCGGTCACCTGCGACTGGCGCACGTCCCAGTACCTCGCCCGCCACGATGAGGACGGGGACCTTTCCCTGCGCCGGGCCTCGCGCTCGTCCGCGGACGGCCCTTCGCCGCGATCGACTCCCAGCGCTGCCCCTGGGCCGAGCCGGCCGTCCGGGAGATGGTCTCGGCCGTCGCCGACGTTGCCTACGAGCTGTCCGCCCGCCGCCGGCTACGCCGGCGCGCTCTGGGCCGCTCACCAAGGTCTCCCTTGGAGCCGGTGGAACGAACTCCCCCACCGGCAGGTCTGCCTCGCCCACCACGGCTTCGGCGACTGGACCTCTCCGCGAAGTCGCGGCGCGGCCGACCCGCATCAACGAAGGCCTCGGCGGCGGCGTGGACGCCGCGCCGTCCACGCTCCCGCGGGCGGTACCCTCCGGCGCAGCGGAACACGGTGTTCCGCGCCACCTCGGCCGTACGAATACGGCCACGTCAGGGAGGTCCCCCCGCATGAACCCGTATCTGCGCACCCCCACGGCTCTGACCGCGCTGGCGCTCACCGCCACCCTCGCCGCCTGCGGCACCACCGAGGAGGGCAACACGAGCGGTGGCAACACGGTCAGGATCGGCCTGCTGCTCCCCGAGAACGAGACCGCGCGGTACGAGAAGTTCGACAAGCCGCTGATGGAGAAGAAGGTCGCCCTGCTGACCCTCGGCAAGGGCAAGGTGGTCTACGCCAACGCGATGGGGGACGCGGCCAAGCAGAACGCCCAGGCCGACGCGATGATCGAGAGCAAGGTCGATGTCCTGGTCGTCGACGCGGTGGACTCCAAGGCGATCGCCGGCGCGGTGACGAAGGCCAAGGCGGCGGGCATCCCGGTCGTCGCCTACGACCGCCTGGCCGAGGGCCCGGTCGATGCGTACGTCTCCTTCGACAACGAGGACATCGGCCGCCTCCAGGGCAAGACCCTGCTGGATTCCCTGGGCGACAGAGCCAGAAACGGGAAGATAGTCATGATGCACGGCGCCCTCACCGACCCCAACGCCGCCCGCTACAAGGCCGGCGCCCGCACCGTCCTCGACGGCAAGGTGAACGTCGGCAAGGAGTACGACACCGCCGAGTGGAAGCGGGAGAACGCGAGTGCCAACATGACGGCGGCGATCTCCGCACTCGGCAAGGACAAGATCGTTGGCGTCTACTCCGCCAACGACGGCATGGCCGGCGGCATCATCTCCGCCCTCAAGGCCGCCGGAGTCTCCCCCCTGCCGCCGGTCACCGGTCAGGACGCAGAACTCGCCGCCGTGCAGCGAATCGTGGCGGGCGAGCAGTTCATGAGCGTCTACAAGCCCTACTCCCGTGAGGCCGAGGCCGCGGCCGAACTCGCCGTCCTCCTCGCCCAGGGCGAGAAGATCGACGGAATCATCAACCAGGTGGTCAGCAGCCCCACCACCAAGCGAGTCCCCGCCGTCCTCATCCTCGGCGTGTCCGTGACCCGCGACAACATCAGGAGCACCCTGGTCCTCGACAACGTCTACACCGTCGAGGAGATCTGCACCGAGGCCCTCAAGGCCACTTGCGACGGGATCGGCCTGGAATAGGGCGGCAGGCGGGCGCGGCTCCGTCCCGGCCTGCTGGCACTGGCTCCGCAAGGAGTCCCCGGGAGAAGGCCGCCGATCCCGCGGGCCGGCCGGCGGACATGCCGGCCGTTCTCGACGGGGACGACCGCCGCCGCGACGCGCTCGCCTGGACGGGCGCGGTGCCTGCCTCCGGCTGACCGGACGGGAGAGCGACGCCCGGACCCCGGGTGCCGCTCGTTCCGAGGGCCCGGCATTGACCGGGGATGAGCACCATCAAGCGCGCGGCGGTGGCCGCGGTGGCCGTGGTGGCGGTGGCGGCGCCGGCCGCTCCCTCCGCCACGGCCGCTCCCTCCGCCACGGCCGCTCCCTCCGCCACGGCGGCTCCGGCCTACACGTGCGCGAGCAGCACGAAGGACAGGGAGGACACCGGCCATGACGGGCCGTGACCGGACAACTGGAAGGTGACCGTACGGACGTGCGCGGCCCGGTCCGGGGACACTGTGTACGCGTACGCCGAAGTGCTCTGGGACGGCGCCGCCTTCTACCCCGTGGACGACCCGACGATCTTCGACGCCTCGCAGCCCAGGTGCCGCACCCGGCGGGGCATAGACAGAGCGTCCTGCCCGGCCGGACGGGCACTGACTACAGGGGTTCGAAGGGCGGGATTGCGGGACCGTTTCGCCAGGGGATGACGTCGCCATGGAGAGGGAAACGTGAAGACGTACCCTTCCCGGGCCTGAACCTCGTGGTGCGCCAGGCAGTGGGACGGAACTCGACGCCGTTCATCGGGACCGAAGCCGAAGGGAGCCTCCAGCAGGACTCGGTCGGGTCGCTCCGGCTCTTGAGTTGTGGCTGGTGGTGGGCGGTGGCGCTACGGGGTAGCCGCCCCGTGCGGCCGTAGCCGCACGAGGCTGCCCGGGCGCTGCAGTTGGGCTGTGCCTCAGCGGAAAGCGGCGATGTTGCGGGTGACCCAGTCGTCGAAGGGCCTCGGGGCGCGGCCGAGGATTCGTTCCGTGTCCGGGCTGATCCGCAGTTCGGCGGGGTTCGGGGCGGCGATGATGTCCAGGGTGTCGTCGGCGAGCTCCGGCGGAACGAACCGGGTCATCGCGGCCTTGGCCTCCTCGCGGGTGAGTTCGTGGAACCGCACCGGCGCGCCGAGCGCGGCGGCGATGGCCTGCGCCTGCCGCCGCGGTGTGATCACCTCGGGCCCGGTCAGCTCGAAGACTTTGCCGGTGTGCCGGTCGTCCAGCAGGCAGGCCGCCGCGACCTCGGCGATGTCCGCCGGGTCGACGATCGGAACCCCCACATCGCCGAAGGGCGCGGCGACCGTTCCCTGCGTGCGGACGGACTCCGCCCACGCCAACGCGTTGGAGGCGAAGCCGCCCGGTCGCAGGACGGCCCATTCCAGGCCGGACTCTCTCAACGCGTCCTCCACCGCGCGCATCGCGATGCGCGACGGGCCGAGCGGCCTGGTCGCCACGCCCTGCGAAGACAGCAGGACGACTCGGCGGACCCCGCTGGCCGCGGCCAGGTCGATGATGTCGGTCGGCCTGGCTTCGGGGGCGTGCAGGTCGCCGGAGAGCAGGAGGAACAGTGCCTTCGCCCCGTCCAGCACGGGGGTCAGGCCCGCCGGCTCGGTCAAGTCGGCCGGCACGTGCCGGACCCCGTCAGGGACTGCCGCCGCGTGCCGCGACACCGCCGTCACCTGCTCGCCCGCCTCGGCCAGGGCCTGCGTCAAAGGCCGGCCCACATTCCCGGTAGCTCCGGTCACCACGATCATGTTCAGCTCCTAGTCCGTTGTGCACTGCTGCAATTGACGCTAGGAGTCCGACTTACTTTCCGTAAGGACATACCCAGAGGTAAGCTCCGGACATGAGGGAAGGCGCGCAGCTGACGCAGGCCGAGGCGGGCACTCGGTATGAGGTGTTTCACACTCAGTGCCCTGCGCGCGACGTGGTCGACCACGTCACCAGCAGGTGGGGTGTCTGGGTGCTGATCTCCTTGCGGAGCAACGACCTTCGGTTTTTCGAGCTGCGCGACAGCATTCAGGGCATCAGCGAGAAGATGCTCGCTCAGACACTGCGCGCACTGGTCCAGGACGGCCTGGTCTGGCGGGAGGTCGAGCCGACGACGCCACCCCAAGTCACCTACGGGCTGACCGAGTTCGGCCAGGACGTCGGTGAGCCACTGACGGACTTGTTCGACCGGATCACACAGCGGCTGCCGGCCGGCGGAACGCCTGCCACTGAGCGGCTGAGCGCGACAGGTCAAGCGAGGCAGCTGACCGCCCCCGGCCCTCAACAGCTTCACCGTCTCGACGGCGAACACTGAGCGTGCCGGCTTTCCCTCCGGCCGGCGGTGCCGGAGGGCAGGCGTTGGATGCCGCCAGCGGACACCCCGGGCGTCCTCGCCTGGCCTGTCTCCGCCTCGGACTCGCCCGGACGGCCATGGCCGGGCGACCTGGCCGTCGCTGCACATCGCCTGCCCGTACAGGCCCCTAGGGGCCCGCAGTTGCACCGGTGAGTCCTTCGCCGGTGACCGGGTGAAGGTCGGCCGATCGGCGGCGTCGGGCCAGGGCGGCTGTCCCGCGCGGCCCGACGCCGCTCTCGGTGGCGCGGTCAGGCCGTGTGCAGGGCGGCCTGCAGGGTGCGCGCGGCCAGGTTGATCGCCGCCTCGGCGGCGTGGGTCTCGCGCAGGGAGTCGAGCATGACGAAGTCGTGGATGGCGCCCTGGAGGCGGACCGCGGTGACCGGTACGCCGGCCTCGCGCAGCTTGTTCGCGTACGCCTCGCCCTCGTCGCGCAGGACGTCGGCCTCACCGGTGATGACGAGCGTCGGCGGCAGGCCGGCGAGCTGCTCGGTGGTGGCGCGCAGCGGGGAGGCGGTGATCTCGGCGCGCTGGGCCTCGTCGGTCGTGTACTGGTCCCAGAACCACTGCATGCCGTCGCGGCGCAGGTAGTAGCCGGTGGCGAACTGGTCGTAGGAGCCGGTGTCGAAGTTCGCGTCGGTCACCGGGTAGAAGAGCACCTGCTGGACCAGCGGAACGCCGCCGCGTTCCTTGGCCATGAGGGTGAGTGCGGCGGTCATGTTCCCGCCGACGGAGTCGCCCGCCACGGCGATGCGGGAGGCGTCCAGACCCTGGGTGGCGCCCTGCGCCACCACCCACTGCGCGACGGTGAAGTTCTGTTCGATGGCGACCGGGTAGCGGACCTCGGGGGACAGGTCGTACTCGGGGAAGACGACCGCGGCGTTCGCGCCGACGGCGAGTTCGCGCACCAGTCGGTCGTGGGTGTGGGCGTTGCCGAACACCCAGCCGGCGCCGTGGATGTAGAGGACGACCGGGAGCGTGCCGGCTGCGCCGGCGGGCTTGACGATGCGGACCCGGACGCTGCCCGTGGGGCCGCCCGGGACGGTGATCCACTCCTCGTCGACCGCGGGCTTCGCGATATCGCCGGACTGCAGCTCGTCGACCGCCTTGCGGCCCTCCGCCGGAGCCATCTGGAACAGGTAGGGCGGATGTGCGGTTGCCTCCGCGAGGGCCGCGGCCGCGGGCTCCAGCACCGGCTGAACCGGCTCGATGGCGTGGGGCATGTGCGACTCCTGACGTTGCGATGGTCTCGTTCCAGCTGGTGTGCACGTCACGCTGAAGGGCAGGAGAAGCCGGACACGGACCAGGAGCGCACCCCGCCCGTCCCACCCTGCACGGCGTGCCGGCGGCGCACCGGGGGCCGACGTGGGCCCGCACGATTCGGTGCACTCCGGGACCATATCTGGTGAAAGGCCCGAAATATGGGCGCCCACGCGCCTGGGGGCAGGCCGTTTCCAGCTTGATCCCGGTCTGGCGGCTGTTCGCTCCCTGCCCTGGAGCCGATGCCGGCGCAGGCCGCGGAAGCCGTGCCGGGCCCGGCGGCACTGTGGGCGGGGCGGGGGGCGTACGAGCAGAGCTGGACGGTCACCGGGCGGCGCTGCTGTTCACCGCGGCCGGCCCCGGCAGCACGGTGCTGGTGCAGACCCGCCGCGGAGCGCTGGTCCAGGACCGGTGGCCGGACATGGTGTCGGCCGCCTGCCGCACGGCCTGATCCTCGATGGCGAACCGGTCGTCGGGGACACCGAGGGTCGAACCGGTGCCGGCCGGGCAGGGGGGCCTGTCACGCGCCTGTGACAGTCGGCGGACAGCGTCGTGAAGTGCGGGGGCCAGTCTTTTAGCAGAAGGACAAAGCAGACATTTCGCCACTGTTCTTCGGTCCCCGCCCCCCTTTTACTTGGAGTAATTCTCATGGCTCGCACTTCCCGGAAGCAGCGTTTCTCGATGCTCGCCGTCTCGGCCGCGTTTGTCGGGGGAGGCGTGCTGCTGCCCACCAGTGCATTCGCTGCGCCGGCCACGCCGCAGGTCGGTGAGGCGGCCACGCTGGTTGCCGACCACGCGAAGAGCGGTCATGGGGGCAAGGGCGAGAAGGACAACCGAGGCCACAAGGGTGAGAAGCACGGCAGGAAGAACCAGGACAGGAAGCACGGCAAGGTCAAGGACGTGAAGAACATGCCGGGCTGCAAGTTCTACCAGGGCACGGTGTACTGCGAGCACAAGCCCGAAAAGCCCGCCCCGAAGACGGAAACCCCGGCCAAGGAGACCCCGAAGACGGAGACCCCGGCCAAGGAAACCCCGGCCAAGGAAACCCCGGCCAAGGAGACCCCGAAGACGGAGGTTCCGGCCGGTGCGTAGTCGCAGGCTCCGCTTCCGGCTGAGCCTGAGACACGGCAGCGTAACTCCCCGTGCCGGGTTCGGTCACACAGTGAAGCCTTCGTACAGCTGATCAGCCCCTGTCGGGCCCGCCGGCCCGACAGGGGCTTTGGCCTGCCTTGCCCGGACGACCGCAATGCCGGGTGACGGACCGGCCGGCCCGGCGTTGTTCCGGGCATGGACGAGATGCTGGACGTGCTCCTCGACGGGGTCACCGGGCCGCGCCTGAAACTGATCAGCGGGGACGAGGCGAGGGCTTTGATGGTTCTCCTCGGGATGCTCGACGACGACGCACAGCCCGAGGAGGTCCGCCGCGCCGCCGGGGAGATGCGCGTCCGCCTCGGCTCCCGTCTCGCCTGAACCCGAGCCGCTACGACACCCTCTCGTAGGAGACGGCGGCACCGGGGCAGTCCTCCGCATGCTGCGTCGTGCCGGCGGGCAGCGCTCCGGTCGGCGGCGAGTCCTGACGGCGCTCCTGCAGCCCGGGTCTGCTCGGATCCGGCTTCAGGGCAGGGTCCACCAGTGGTCGTCACTCACTGACTGGGCGCCGCGCCGGCATGAGCGGAGAGCCGAGTTGGCGGAAGAGGGTGAGCGCCTTCCTCAGTCTCGCTACGCTTCGCCAACCGCAAGTTCACAACCAGGGGGCATCGTGCGTCACCGCACCCTCGCGGCCGCCGCCGTACTCGTCACTGCCACCGCGTGCGCCGCCCCATCAGGGAGCAAGGCCGACGGCGCGAAGCCTTCGGCCACGGCAACGCAGGAGGTTCCCTCTCCGAGCCCGACGCCGTCGGTCTCTGTGCCCACGCCCAGTGCGCCGTCCCCCACACCGGTCACGCCCAGGCTCACACCTGTCACGATCGACGACTGGCGCTACGGGTATGCCTGGCGGGGTTACTCCGTGGACGTCAAGGGTTCCGGGGGGCAGTACGACAAGCCCGGCGAGGTGCACGTGACGCTGACGGTGCAGATGACCGTCACCGACGACCGCCGCCCTGAGATCCCATCTCCGAACAGCCTGTGGGTGGGTCACAACTACGGTTTCGCCTTCTTCGTCAGACCGTCGAAGTTCCCCGACTGTCTTCCCCTTGAAGGTGTCGGCCTGTGCGAGCTGTCCTCCGGCTCGTTCTACAGCGGCTGCGAGGAACTGCGTAACGACGGCGACGGAACCAACTTCCCGCCGAACGGCCGACTGATCATGAGCTGCCGACTGGAGGCTCCGCTCCCGGAGTCGGTGAAGCCGAGCGATTTCAAGGTTGGCGTCCACTACGACGAATGCTGTGAGTCAGACGCGAAGCACCGGGTGTGGCTGCCCTTCCAAGACCTGTCGGCGCCGCCGCCGAAGAGCGAGCCGGAGCCCGAGCCGAAGGTGGGGCAAGCGTCGTCACGCGCCCTCCGTCAGTAGATCAACGCTCACACTCCTTTGAGAGCGCTCAGGCTTCGCTGCGACAGGTCAGCCGTAGTGGTGACTGAGGCGGCCCGGGCGGATCCGGCCTCAGGCGCTTCGAAGGAGCTCTTCTTCCGGGCCGCCGTCTTCTGGGGCGCCGAGGGGTGGCGGTCTGCTCACGTGTTCCGCCCCTGCCGTCGCAGAGCCTCTGCCGAGGCGTGTTGTCGGTGGTGGCGGTGACCATGGGGTGATGAGCGCCGGTCACGCGCCTGAGGGCCCGCATGCGGGTGTCGACGGGTTGTGCGAGTACATCCGGGGTGCCCTCGCAGGGTGGGTGCCCGGGATGCTCGGCGTCCACGTCCACCGGTCGGTGTCGGGGCCGGCGGAGGTGGCGCGGCTGGTCGCCGCGGTCGCGGACGCCGCCGAACTCACGGTGCTCCCCGGGGGCGACGGTGCGACGGCGCGGGCAGAGTTGCACGCGGCGGCCGCCAGGGCCTTCGCGGCTGTGGGTGAGGGGCCGGGTACGGATGTGCGGGCCGAGCTGGTTGCCGTCCGTGCGGGGTGCCGGCGTGCGGCTGTCGCTGTCGGTCTGGGCGTTCCTGTTGCCTTCTGACCGGGGTGGAGAGCCGGGCTTCCGGCGGGTGGGAACATTCCGGTTTGGTTGACCGTTCATTCACCTGTGGGGTGCGGGAAGGGACTGTGTCCCCGGGCCCGACCTATGCCTGTGGGGAAGATCGTTCGGCTGAAGCCCCTCAGAGCGCTCCGCCGCGAGGCGACCGCCCTTCCCGTCCCCACGCCTTGACCGCTCCGCCCGGCACCCCCCCGCCGGTCGGGGCGCGGCCCCGACCAGGCCCTCTCCCCCCGGGCCGGTCGGGGCCCCGACCAGGCCCTCTCCCCCCGGGCCGGTCGGGGCCCTTTACGCGGGCAACGGATGTCTCCTGGTCCGCACGGTGTCCCGTGCACCGCACGGTGTCCTGGGCGACGCCGTCGGCCGACCAGCCGTCCCAGGCCGGGGCTGCCCTGCAGCTCACGTCCAGCCTCGCGTTCGTATCGGGTCCGCCAGCCGACCGGCCGGCCTGCCTGCAGCACCGCCGCGTCAGGGCCGACGGGTGGGGTGGTCCGCCACGGCATCGCGTACCCGGGGCCGGGCGCGGCCTGCGTATGCAAGCGGCACGACTGCGGCGGCGTAGTCCCTGTTTCCTGGTGCGCCGAGCACGGCGACGCGGCGGGGCCGGTGGTGGAGTGGCACCCCGAAGGCGGGATCCGCTGCACGCATCTGCGCCTGTACCGTACGAGCAGAGCAGATGACCGCGGCCACGTCCGGTGGCTCCCGAACTCATCGACATCGATCATGCGGGTTGCTGCCGTCGGGTCCGTTGCCCGGGGGCGGCGGTCTGAGCGTCGGCGCCGGGGGCTTGCCGGGCCGCCCGGGCGCCCCGGCCGGGGAGGAGCCCGGGGCGTCGGGTGTCCGGGTGCCGTACGGATCCGGGCGGCAGCCCGTTGTGCGGGCGGGCCTGCCCCGTGACGCCAGGGGGAAGGGGCGTCACGGGGACGGGGCCCGCTCCGGAAGCCCAACCCCCACGGTGTGCGCTTCCGGCATCCACGCGTTTAACCCGACCAACCTCCCCTCAAACCCCCCTGCCTTTCCAAGGCTTCTGAGAGGGCGTCAAGGACGGGTGCACTCTCGCGCCACGTGAACGCTGCGGCAGGGGTGGGGCCCCGGATGCCGTGCCGGCCGGTCCGCCGCACTGTGGATGTATGACGGACCGGACGGAGATCGTGATCCATCCCGTGTCGCCGCAGGGCGGGCGCAAGGTCACGGTCCACGCCCTCGGCGTGGACGCGGATCTTGGCCGGGCGTTCACGCCCGGGGATGTGTCGGAGTTCCTGCGCCGGGCCGGGCTGGAGGATGTGGATCTGTCCGAGGACGGGCCGGTCCGGTGGGAGGGTGGCGGCCCCGAGGTGTGGACCGGCGACATCTGAAGCCGCCTGCCACCCTGGGGCGTGCTCTCGCAGGCGAGGGGGTGGCCGTTCCGTCATGAACCGCAGAGCAGCCGGGGAGGTGGCGACGGCCCCGCCGCCGGTCGGGTCTGGCGGGGCCGTCACACGGATTCCGGCCCGGGGTGGTGGGGCCGGCGGCACACGTGCTGTGGACTCAACGCCCACGGCCGCCGCACGTCACGCCGGTTGGGCCGGCCAGGTGTGCATGCGGCTGATGACATCCCACGCGGGCCGGCCACCCGCCCGGCGGCGTGAACGGGGGGAGTGCTCCCGGCTGTGGTGCGGGCCGCAGGCGCGCGGGGGAATGCGAAGTATCCCGGCATCCGTGTCCCGGCATCCGTGGCGGGGCCCGGCCGGGGTGGCTTCGTCGACCGGCCGGGCCCCGCGTGCGTGGACCTCTTGTCGCCCTGCCACCGCGCCACGCGCGAAACCGCACCGCCCGCCGTGAGGCGGGAGGCGGGAGGCGTAGGCCGGTCGGGGCCGACGCCGTTCGGACCCGGGGCTGCCGTGGTGTCGGTCAGGTCCGCCGTGGTGTCCGGGCCGCAGGCGGGTCGTCGGCGAAGAGGGCGAGGAGCCCCGCGATGTCGCGGCCCGCCTCGGCGGGGTGGCGGAACTGTGCCCCGGGGCTGATGCGGTAGCGGTTGCGGCGGCCGCGGCGTACCCGGGTGAGGTATCCCTCCTGCTCCAGGTCCGCGACGATCGCCTGGACGGTCCGCTCGGTGAGTACGCAGGTCTCGGCGACCTCCCGCAGGCGTACTTCGGGATCGCGTGCGAGGGCGAGCAGGACGCGGGCGTGGCTGGTCAGGAACGTCCACGACCCGCCGGAGAGTCCTTCGTCGCGCATGTCTTCAGCATGCGCCCGTTTTGTATATACGTCCTGTTTTTCACGTATTTCTTGACGTATGTCGGATGGTTGCCGACGATGCTGGTGGAAGCAGAAACGGGCCCCAGAAGGTGTGGGGAGGCAGCGATGAGCGGGACCGTTCAGGACGAGCGCCCCGACCTGCCGGGAGCAGCCGGCCTGGAGGTCGGGGTGACCCCCGGCCCGCGGCCCGGCACGGCCCAGGTCGTGGTGAGCGGCGAGATCGACTTCGACAACGCCACGTTCCTCTGTGAGGCCCTCCTGGCCGCCCTCTTCTCCCAACGCGCCACCCTCCTCGTGGACCTGGAGCGGGTGACCTTCTGCGACTGCGCCGGCCTCAACACCCTCCTGACCGCCCGCCACGCCGCCCTCCAGGCCGGTCGCAGCCTGCACATCACGGCGGCCGGCCGCCGGGTCGAGCGGCTCCTGGACCTCACCGACACCCGCTCCCTCCTCACCTGAACGCGTGCGCTCGAAAGCAGGTGATCCCCATGACCGCGCCCGTCCCCCTCGCCCGAAGCCGCGAAGCCCACCACGGCCGCCCCGTGGGCACGCTCATGGCGACGACCCCAGCCACGGCCCGCGAGGCCGAGACCATCCTGTCCGCCGCAGCCGCAGGGGCCGGCCTGACCGAAACCGTCCTGGCCGCCGCGTTGCTCGACGCCTCCCGCGGCATACCCGTCCCGGCCCGCTCCCGGCGGGCGCTGCGACAGGCCGTCCACACGGCCCGCACCCCGGACCCCGCACCCTCCTCGGCGCCGGGTCCGTACCTGATGCCGCTGCGGGAGGACGCCGAGAAGGCCGTCGGCCGGTTCTTCGAGACCCGCCTGCGCCTGACCGCCGCACCCGCAGACCCGGAAACACGCCGCATGCGGGCGCGGCGGGTGCACTCGTCGGCGGCGGTGAGCCGGGTCCGGTGTACTTCGATGTCGGGAGCGGTTCGGCGGTGCCGTCGACCACGCACTGGTCGGCCTACGACGGCCGGGCCCGCCGCCCGCGCGCCGAGGCCCTCCGGGCGGTGTGCGCATGTGGATGGGGCCCGGTTCCGTATCGCCTGGACTGGGACACGATCGGCGACCAGTCCCTGTACGAAGCAGACGTCGACCTCGCGGGACCTCTGGCCGACTGGACCGTGCACCTGTCCGTCGTCCGCGAGGCGGCCGTGCCGCTGCCCGAGCCGTTGGCCGCGCTCCTGGTCGAGATGGCCGAGCAGCTGAGGTCAGCCTCCCGGATGTGCCCGTCGCCGTCGGCGTCGAGCATGTCGAAGGAGCGGTCGAGCTTGTCACCCAGGACGGTGCCTGAACTCATGGGTGGTGCCTCTCTCGGCTTTCCTGACCTGGTTGGTCGTCCGGAACGTACCCACGGCGTTTAGCAATAAGGCGTCCCTTATGGGTGATTGATCCGGAATCAGGTTTACCCGGTCCGGAGGGCGGGCGGAGCGCGCCGGCCGCGGTGCGGGAAGGCCCTCGGGCGGCGGGAGAGCGGCCCGGGTATCGAGCCGGCCGGGCCCGGGCGCGGCCATGCTCGTCGTCCGCCGGCGCCGGCACGGAGACGGCCGGCGGTGACAAGCGCCGGGTTCCCTCTGTGCTACCACCCTGCTACCTTGCTGGTATGAGCAGCGCGAAGAAGCAGACCCAGCTCAGGCTGGAGCCCGACATCCTGGCCGCCGGGAAAGATGCCGCAGCCGCCCGCGGCCTGGATTTCAACCAGTACGTACAGCGTCTGATCACCGAGGACACCACCGGCGCCCGCGCGGCCGGTATGGCCGCCGCCCAACGGCTCCTCGACACCCACGGGGACTTCCTGCAGAACCTGGAAGACGAACTCGACGACCAGCACCGTCCGACCGTGCGGAACAGCCGGGGCGCGGCTGCGTGAGCATGTCCCTGCACGTCGACCTCACCTGGATCCTGGAAATCGCCGAACGCTCCGGTCACCGCGACCCCGCCCCCGACGACCTCGGGGTCCCGATCGCCGCCGTCGCCCGCCACCGCGCCGAACTCCTCGAACAGCCCGTCTACGGCGGCCCCTACGCCCGGGCCGCAGCCCTCGTCCACACCCTGGGCCGCTGCCGCTGGCTGGAACGCTCCAACCTCACGGTCGCCTGCGCAACGGCGGTCATGTACCTCACGGCCAGCGGCATCCCCGCCGACCCCAGCCGCGAACAGCTCACCGCCCTCGCCCACGAGCTGTACGACCCCCGCACCACCACCGCACGCATCGCCGAACTCCTGCGCACCTGGCGATAGGCGGAAGCACTGCCCCGTCCGCGCCCGGGCAACGACTGCCCGACGTGCCGGGCCCTTCTGCGCAGTAGCGGGGACAGGGGTTGAATCTGCGACCTCTGGGTTATGAGCCCAGCGAGCTACCGCGCTGCCCCACTCCGCGTCGGCTCACGCCTGTGGCTGCTGCCGGCCGCCCGCATGCAGAAGATCGGCGAGGGTGAGGGCACGCACCGTCGCCCGGCACCTGAGGCAGCTGCCGCACCTGACCCAGCGCAAGAAGCCGCGATCGATGAGGCAGCCGGCGAAGCCCTGTCGGGGGAGTGGTCGGAGTACGAGTGGATCGTCCTCTACGGGGTGGCCGGATTCCCGGGCCGCCGGCACCGGGCGGGGCTGGGCGGGCACGACATTCCAGGCCAACGCCCCGCCCGCCATGGCCGGTAATCGATTGATTGCTCCCGGCGGTCGGTGGGGTAGATCGGCTACGCCCGATCCGAGTACGACCCTCAGAAGGAGAACGCTCATGTCCGACGACCAGCCCACCGAGGCCGCATCCGACGAGGCCGACACCCAGCAGGCCGCGAAGCCCGGCCAGCAGGGTCGGCAGACTCTCGAGAAGAAGTTCATCGAGGGACAGGTCATCACCCACACGATCGTGAAGCCGCTGCCGGGCGCAGGGCAGACCGAGGCCTGAACCCTGCCGCGTCGGCCGAGGCGTGAGCGGAGGCTCGGCCACGACCCCCCGTAGTGCCCCCAGCGTGGCTACGCCGCCCACCCGGGCCCGGGGCCGACAGGGGTGACGAACTTGCAGGTGGCGGGGGCACGCCTGGTCTTGGTGTTCGGCAGGAACACGGCGAGCTCGACCCACGGTACCGTCCTCCAGCTGTTCCGCGTGGGCCCTGCGGCATCTCCGGCTTCCGCTGTTCGGCAGGCCATCTGCCGACGTCCATCCCGTGGATGGTGAAGCCGGGCAGGACTTCCGCCCGGCATTCCTCATCGCCCCGGGTGGGTGGGTGGGTGGCGCCCCGGGCTGGATTCAGGCTTGGGGCGGCCAGTTCCAGCCGAATCAACTCTCTGCGCACGGGGGGATTGCGTTCCGTCAGGTTCGGGTGGAGTGATCTCCTGCCCTCCCGGCCCGAGGAGCGATCAGTGGCCCAGCTCGATGCCACCTACGACGAACGGAAGGTCTCCCGCTCGGTGGACCGGCTGCGCCGGCGCCGGCCGGCCGACATCCTGGCCGGGGTGACGCTGCACGCCGCGGCCCGCCCGGAGCAGGGCCAGCAGCCCGTGTTCGACGCCTCGTATCGGCTCGGCCCGAGTCGCGTCGCGCGGGTGTCAGGCAGTGAGGACCAGGGCGAGGGTGGCCGTGACCGGAGCCAGGTAGAGCAGGGGGAAGGCGACGGTCTTGTACGAGCGGGCCCGCAGCACGGTGACGACAGCGCCGAGGAAGTAGAGCACCAGGCCGGCCCCGGCCAGCAACGCGATCACGGGCACCGCCAACCCGATCAGCAGACCGGCCGCGCCGGCGAACTTGGCCAGGGCGAGCGGGGTCCACCAGGATCGGGGCACCCCGTACTGGACCAGGGGTTCGACCACGAATGGGGCTCTGCGCATCAGGGACAGGCCAAAGAAGCCGACCCGGACAGCGGTCAAAAAGGGTGACGACGGCCGGCGTGAGGACCGCCTGGGCCAGGGGGAGGGCGGCCTCCTCTTGTTTTCACCCAGGCGGCCACCCGTCAGTTCCGGTTTGCCTCCAGGGTGTCCTTGGCCACGAGAACCCCGTCGGACCAGCAGAGCCGGTAGAGGTCCACCTGGTCCAGCAGGTCGCGACCGGAGCGGTAGAACTGGCAGTTGGTACCCGGCGGCCGGGGTGCGGAACGGGCGTGGTCGGGCGGATACGGGAAGGTGCTGGCCGGCAGTAGACGGCTGAGCTCGGCGCGGGGTCGTCCTGGCTCCAGGGCGTCGAACCGGGACGGCGGGAGTACGCCCGTCGTCAGCTGCCAGGCCAGATAGACGGCGGCCGGGACGAAGAACGCTGCTGCGGTGACGGGCGCCGCGAATGCGGCAACGGTGCGGCGCCGGGCGGTGCGCCGCACCGAGGCGAGCCGTTCGGCGGATTCCGGGGCGGCGCGGTGGTCGGTGTGCCCGCTGCGCCCGGTGGCGGCTGCCTGCGTCAGCGGGCGGGCCGGGGCCTGGTGGGGGAGGACGGCGGTGACACGGAAACCGCCCTGGTGCGGGCCGGTGCGCAAGGTGCCGCCGAGGACCACCACCCGTTCCCGAAGCCCTGTCAGTCCCCGGCCTCCGCTTGTAGGCGCCTGCTCGCCTGCCTGTTCGGCCCGCCCGTCCCACGCGGCGGCGTTCACGACGCTCACGCGGGTGTGGTCGGTTGCGTGGTGGATTTTCACACTGATGGCGCGGCTCGGGGCGTGCTTCACGGCGTTGGTGAGGGCTTCCTGCACCACCCGGTACATCCCGCGTTCGACCAGTGGTGGCAGGACGGGCACCGCTCCACGCTGTTCCCAGCTCACCGGCACCCCGGAAGCGGCCGCCCGGCCGAGGAGGTCCGCGACCGTGTCCTTGACGGACAACCCGCCCGCGCCCTCCGGTGTCCCGGTTCCTGCCTCCCGCGGTTCGTGCAGGACAGCGACGGTCTGCCGCAGCTGCTCGACGGCGTCGGCGATCGTGCCGCGCAGCTCGGCGAGGTCGGCGCGATCACGGTCGGTGAGATCGGGGGAGAGTTCCAGGGCGCCGGCGCGCAGGGCGACCAGGCTCAGGACATGCCCGAGTGAGTCGTGCATGTCGGCCGCGATGTCCGCGCGTTCGGTCAGCCGGGCCCGCTCCGCGACGAGGTGCTGGCGCTCCTCCAGGCTCTGGGCCAGCCTCCATCCGTCCCGCACGAGTTCACGCCGACCGCGCCAGTGGCGTCCCGCCAGCCACGGCAGCAGGAGCGCGGCGGGTATCGCCGTCAGGGTGTAGAACCACCACACGGCCGGCACCCGCAGCACGGCGCAGACCGCGACGTCGAACCCCAGGCACGCCGCGAGCACCACCAGCGGTCCCCGGGCCCGTGTGACCCGTAGACCGAGCAGACAGCTCAGCGCGGCCAGCGACAGGACATGGGCGTTGGCCGGGGTCGCGGAATCGGCCAGCCCCAGTGCGCACAACCCGTTGACGACGAGCACCGCCACCGCCGGCCGACTGCGGGACAGCGGTACGGTCACCGCCAGCACGGCCAGGGGAAGCAGCAGGTCCACCACCGGCGAGGCGGCCCCGCCTGCGTCCCGGAACCCGTATCCGGTGGCGGCGGCGAGCACGGTCCACAGCGCCCCGTCGGCGAGAACGAGCCTGGCCGGGGGGATGCGAGGGTGCCGCATGGTGCGTGGAGTCCTTTCGGCCGGGTGTCGGGACGTGCTTGCGTCGATTCTCCGGGACGTGCGCCTGGCGCCCGCCGGTGCCCGGCCGTCGGCAGGCGCCCGGACCGCGCTGACGCACTGTCAGGCGTCCCTGCGGCGCAGCACGTACAGGCCGCTCACGTGCGCCACCGCCGACCACGCGGCCACGATGAGGACGGCTGTCGCCGAGGAGTACGGGGCGTCGCCGCCGACACGCGTGAAGTGGTCGCCCGCTCCGTACGGCAGAGCGTCGTTCACGGCCGCGAGCGCGTCGCCGCCGAGCCCCAGGAGTACGCTCGGCAGCGCCCACAGCAGTGTGGCGAGGGTCGACAGTGCGCCGGCCGGGTGCCGCGCGGAGAAGGCCACACCGACGGTGAGTACGGCCACGAGCGCCTGATAGACCCCGATCGAGAGGATCTGACCGACGGCCGTGCCGGCGTCGAACGAGGCCCGACCGTCGAATGCCACCCAGGCAACGACCGTGCCCACCACGGCGAACACGGCACCAGCGAGGAATGCGACCATGCCCGTCACCAGCGCCTTCGCCGCCTGGACCCGATGCCGTCGCGGCACCCACAGCAGGGAGGCCCGCATGGTCCCCGTCGAATACTCGGAGGTCACCGCGACCGTGGCCAGGATGACGACAGCGAACTGGGTGACGACGACGGAGGCGGCCGCCGCGTTCCCCACGGGCTGGACCGCCTGTTCGTTGATGCGGGCGATCGAGGCGTAGTAGAACGTGAACACGGCCGTGACCGCGAGCCCCGCCAGAAGACAGAGGTAGGGGGCCCGGACGGACCAGAGCTTCGTCCACTCGCATGCCAAGGCCCCGGCGAAACCACCAGATGTGCTCCGTCCTGGAACCTCGTGTTCCTCCAGCGACAGCGCAACCGTCCGCTTCCCGGACGATGTCGCGGTGATCACTGCTGTCCCCTCTCCTCAGTGGCGCCGGACACGTACTCGACGCTCCGCGCGGTCAGGTTCATGTACGCCTGCTCCAGCGAAACCCTTACGTCGCTCAGCGCGTGCAGCCGCACGCTGCAGTGGTGGGCAAGGTCACCGACCTCGGCAGCGCTCATGCCGTCCACGGCGAGCTCCCCCGACGCGGACGTCTCCACGCTCACGCCGTCGGCCGCCGTCAGACAACCGACCAGCGTGGACCGCCCTTCCGGGTCGGGCACCGAGGCCCGTGCCGAGGCAGGCGATGCGGCGGCCAGGAACGCCGCCAGGGAGGAGTCGCTCAGCAGCCGTCCCCGCCCGATCACGACAAGGTGATCGGCCGTCACCTCCATCTCGCTCATCAGATGGCTGGAGAGGAACACGGTGCGCCCCTCCGCCGCCTGGTCCCGCACGAGCCGGCGGATCCACTGCACACCGTCTGGGTCGAGGCCGTTGACCGGTTCGTCCAGGATCAGTACGGGCGGGTCGCCGAGCAGGGCGCCCGCCACTCCGAGCCGCCCGCTCATACCCAGCGAGTACGTGCCGGCCGGCCTGCGGGCCGCCTTGGCCAGGCCCACCGCCTCCAGAACCTCATCCACCCGGCGTGCCGGAATGCCGTTGGCCAGGGCTTGGGCGAGCAGGTGCGTGCGACCGGAGCGGGCCGGGTGGACGGCCCGGGCGTCCAGCATCGCCCCGACGGCCCGCAACGGCCGGCGCAGGTCCGCATAGGGCCGGCCGGCGATCAGGGCCCGGCCGCGCGTGGGGTGGTCGAGACCCAGGATCATGCGCATCGTGGTGGACTTCCCGGCCCCGTTGGGGCCCAGGAAGCCGGTCACCCGGCCGGCTCGGATGTCGAACGTAAGGTCGTCCACGGCCACTGTGTCGCCGTAGCGTTTGGTCAGTCCTCGGAGGCTGATCACGAAGTTCCCTTCGCTGTCGGTCGGAAGGCTCAGCGCACGGGACGCGGAGCAGGGCGTACGGAAGGCGGGAGCCCGCCGCGATCCCCGTACGGCAAGGACGCTATGAGCGCACGACGCCGACGCCCATGGGCCGAAAGGAAGGCGCATCCTGCCTTTCGTCGGGGGGAGCACTCCGCCCCGGGACGGAACCGCGGGGCTCACCATCGGCACGGCCGTGACTCGGCCGTAGGCTCCTCGCGTGGAAGAGACGACACCGAAAGGCCGGCCTGTACGTGTCCTGGTGGCCGACGACGAGGCAATGGTCCGTGCCGGCGTATGCGCCATCCTGGCCCGGGACCCGCACATCGACGTGGTCGCCGAGGCGGGCGACGGCAACCAGGCCCTCGCACTCACCCGCCGACACCGGCCGGACGTGGTCCTGCTGGACATCCAGATGCCAGGCCTCGACGGGTTGACGGCGGTAGCCCGACTTCGCCGAGAACCGACAACCGTCGGTGTGATCATGCTGACGACCTTCGGCCAGGACGAGTACATCACCCGAGCACTTGAGGAAGGCGCTGACGGTTTCCTGCTCAAGGCGGACGACCCCAGAGAACTCCTCAACGGCGTAAGGGCGGTCGGCGCCGGCGGTGCCTACCTCTCCCCCCGCGTCGCCGGCCGGGTCATCGCTGGAATGCGCGCCCACCGCACGGCACACCCCCACCGCTCCCTGGACCGGCTCACGCAACGGGAGCGCGACGTCTTGGCGGGGCTCGCCGCAGGGCTGTCCAACGCGGAGATCGCGAGCCGACTGCACCTCGTCGAGGGCACCGTGAAAGCACACGTCAGCGCCGTCCTGACGAAACTGGGCGCCCGCAACCGAGTGGAGGCGGCCGTCGCCGCCCACGAGGCGGGCCTGACACCGCCGCGCAGCGGCTGACCTGGGCTCCCCGCGCTTCCCGAGCGCTGTACCCCGGCGGTCATCCGCGGCCCGCAAGAACCCGATCCGCGTGCCGATCCGGACGGAAGCGTCCACAGAAGGAACTTCCGTGGCCGGCCGCCCAACTGCCGAAACCCACCCGGTGCTGGGCCGACCGCTGTTGTGGCTGGACGCACAGGCCCAACAGGCTCCCGCGCGCTGCGGTGCGGGCGTACGGCCCGGCCCCTTCCCCCTTCTTGGGCTTGGGCTTGGGCTTGGCAGCGGGGCGCACGGTAGGCCCGGGCGGGGTCGTCCGGCGCGGGCCGGACCGGGCCTTCGGCCCTGCGATCGGGAGCCCGCCGGGCGGGCTGAGTCTCGCCGGACGCTTCGCGGGCCGCGGGCCGCGGGACGGGCCGGCGCGGGAGCCCGGCCGGCCTGGGGAACGGCGCCGGTCGGGTGCGCGGACACAGGTTCGGGCATGGGGGAGAGGGCGGGCAAGCCGTGAGGGAGGCCCCTGTGACGCTCAGACAGACCGCCGGTTGAGCCGATGCCGGCGCAGGCCGCGGAAGCCGTGCCGGGCCCGGCGGCGTTGCGGGCGGGGGTGGCGTACGAGCAGAAGCTGGACGGTCACCGCGCGCTCCTCTTCACCGCGGCCGGCTCCGGGGCACGTGCTGGTGCCGAGCTGCCGCGGAGCGCTGGTCCAGGACCGGTGGCCGGACCTGGTGGCGGCCGCCGAGGCACAGTTGCCGCACGGCCTGGTCCTCGACGGCGAACTGGTCGTATGGGACACCGAGGCAGGCCGGTTGTCCTTCGAGGCGTTGCAGCGCCGGGTGCCGTGAGCACGGCGACGCGGTGGGGCCGGTGATGGAGTGGCATCCCGGTGGCGGGATCCGCTGCACGGACCTGCTGCAGTGACTCCCGAACTGACTCGCTGACAAAGCCACGGGGCCGTCACACGGATTCCGGCCCGGGGTGGTGGGCCGTCGGCACACGTGCTGCGGACTCATACGCCTGCGGCCGCCGTACGACACGCCGGCTGCGCCGGTCAGGTGTGCAGGCGGCTGTTGGGGCCGTCCCGATCGCCGGCGCTCTCGTCGTTGAACCAGTAGTCCCCGGCCGCCAGATACCGGAAGGAATGCGTGCTCTCGGAGGGCAGCTCGACCGTGACGGCCCGCTTCCCGTCCTTGCGCGGCGTGAGGGTGTGGACGCCGGGCTGCCAGTCGTTGAAGTCGCCCACCACGCTGACCAGCCCCGGCAGTACACGGTGTCCTGACGGCGGCCTGCTCCGGCGAAGGTCAGGCGACCGCAGACCGGACAGGTCAGCAGCCGGACCATGCCGGTGTCGCCGTTCCACTCCGCTTCACCCGGCATCAGCCCGAGCCCCCGCATGCGGCCGGCGGTCCCGCGCTCCCGGTACGCCTGGGCTCGGCAGACGTCGTCGCAGCAGAGGCGCCGGGGTGGGGTGTCCCTGGGCAACCGAGCCGGCGGCGCGGCCCGCCGTGTGTTCGGTGGGCCGCGTGTCCGGCTACTGGCGGGTGTTGTGGGTTCGGCCGTTCCGGTTGCGGACCTTGGCCCGGATCTTCTTGGCTGTGTATCCGATCCCGGTGAGGAGGGCTGCGGCCAGGGTGTTGCCGAGGAGGTCGTGGCCGAGGAAGGCGTAGAGCGTGGACAGCGTCATGGTGTTCTCCCCTGGTAGTAGGGCCGACTGGGGTAAGGAGAGATTCACCGGCACAGGGCCGTCCAAGAGCGGGGGGTCGTAGTTGGGCCTGGTGGGAGGGGGTGCAGGGTTGGTCATCGGGTGGTCGGTGTTGGACGGCACGGCGGGAGAGGGGTGCGGTGACTCCGCAGCGTGAGATCGACGAGGAGACGGCGAGCGGCCGGCTGGCGCTGTTCCTGGTGCGGCTGACCCGGGGCGCAACGGTCCGTGAGCTGGCGCACCGGTTCGGCCGCAGCAGCTCGACGTGGGGCAACTACCTCAACGGGGCCCAGCTCATCCCGAAACAACTCGTGGGGAACCTGGTGGAGTCCTTCACCACGCCCGGCGCCGTCCGCAACGCCAAGGCGACCCGCGCGTGGGAGCTGTGGGCCGCGGCCGACGCGGAGCGCCGCGCCTTGCGCACCGCGTCCGGCGGGGGCCTCGTACCTCCGCACCAGCGGCGCGACGACGCACTGCAGCAGGTCATCAAGTACCAGGCGCTGGCGGCGAACGCGGAGAAGCACCTCGCGGAACTGCGCCCGATGCTCGCCTACACGCAGAGCCGGCTGGAGAACGCGGAGCTCCACCTGAAGCAGGCCGGCCAGCGGGAGCGGGCACGTGTGGAGCGGCAGCTCGGCCAGGCGAAGGAACGGCTGAGCCGTGTCCGGGTGCAGCAGGAGCGGGCCCGGAATCGCAGGATGACGGCGGAGGAGCAGCAGGAGTTCTGGACGACGGAGGCGCTGACCGCCCAGGAGGAGATCAGCCGCCTGGAGCGTGAGGCGCAGGACCTCGTGGTCCCGAAGGGGATTCCGGAACCTGCCCGCCGCGACGAGCCGGACGACTTCGATTTCGAGACCCGCCTGGAACACATCACCGCCGAAGGCCTCGAAGACGAGGCCCTGATCGACGAAGACCTCCAGACGGCCCCTTCCGACCCCGACCCCGACCCCGACCCCGACGGCGACGACGGGATCCGTGACCTCCTCCCTGTTCAGGGTGCTGTCCAATCCGTGTCCAATCCTGTGTTGGACAAGCCGGCTGCCGGCGCAGATGTCCAGCGGCAAGCGGTGGTGCGTGACTTGGGCGGGGATGCGGCGCCGGGGGCTGGGCCGGCCGTGCTCGCCGAGGATCAGGCCCTGCCCCGGTCGGAGGAGACCGGGCAGTTCCCGGAAGTGGTCGAGGAGCGGCTGGAGGCCCAGGACGCGGAGCTCGACGAGCTTGGCGAGGGGGTCGGTCTCGAACCCCCAGCCGGTGGCGACACTGCGGCGGCCGAGCCGCCGGTTGTCCCGGGACAACCGGCGGACAAGTCCGGTGAGGCGGCTGACCTGTCTGTCCCGGGGCAACGGCAGGACAGCCAGGACAACGCGGTGAACAGCGAGAACGACAGTTCCGGGCAGAGGGACGAACAGCTCCTGGACCTGCTGGAGACCGTGCAGACCGCCGCGGACGTGGCGCGCTCGTTCAAGCACTTGGAGGAGCGCGACGGCAGCTCGACCCGGTTGACGGTGGCCGGGCTGGCCGGCGAGGCCTTCGGTACGCCTACCCCAGGCGTCGCGATCCCCCCGAAGGACCCACCCCCCGCGGCGGCCGGTCCCGGGACGTCTCCGCAGCCCACGGCGGCCCGCTTCGACGAGCCGGCGCCGGTGTTCGTGGGAATCGTCCTGGTCAGTCTCGCACTCATCGTCATCGGCCTGTTCCAGCACACCCCCGGGCCTTTCGCGGACGCCCGGCTGACAACCGCCGGATGGTGGTTCACCGGCAGCGGCGTCTTCCTGGGCCTGGCCCCTTTCATTTCCCTGCTCGTGCACGATGCGAGGACAAATCCCGTCGCCCCGAGTGAGACGGACGACCAGCCGTACGACCAGATGTACGGCTACCCCCCGATGGGGTGAGCGGCCCAGGGCTCAGGCACTTTCCATATTGATCATGCGGCGGGTTGCTGCCGTCGGGTCCGTTGCCCGGGGGCGGCGGTCTGAGCGTCGGCGCCGGGGGCTTGCCGGGC
Organism: Streptomyces sp. NPDC001502; assembly: GCF_042894785.1. Classification (NCBI taxonomy): domain Bacteria; kingdom Bacillati; phylum Actinomycetota; class Actinomycetes; order Kitasatosporales; family Streptomycetaceae; genus Streptomyces; species Streptomyces sp. NPDC001502. The sequence goes on along the minus strand of NZ_JBIAVW010000019.1, from coordinate 123,998 downwards.
GGCCTCGGGTCCCCGGCCGGGGAGGGGGCCGGGAACCCGGGGGTGTCCGGGTGCCGTACGGATCCGGGCGGCAGCCCGTCGTGCGGGCGGGCCTGCCGCATGACGCCGGGGGGAAGGGCGGCATGCGGCGGGACCCGCTCCGGAGAGCGCCCCACCCGCAAGGTGTTCGCTTCCGGTATCCACGCGTCTGTCCCGGCCGCCCTCCCCCAAACGCCGTCCCCTCCAGAGGTTCTGAGGGGACGCCAAGTCCTGCCGTGCTCTCGCGGCCGCGAGAGCAGCCACGTCGGCCACTGCGGATGCTGTACGAGTCGGCCCGCCGCACTGTGGATGCAAGGCGGACCGGATTGAGATCGTGATCCACCCCGTGTCGCCGCAGGGCGGGCGCAAGGTCACCGCGCACGCGCACACGCTCGGCGTGGACGCGGACCTCGGCCGGGCGTTCACGCCCGCGGAGGTGTCGGAGCTCCTGCGCCGGGCGCCGGCCTGGAGGATGTGGACCTGTCCGAGGACGGGCCGATCCGGTGGGGAGGGAGGCGGCCCGAGTGTGGACCAGCGACATCGGAGACGCCAGGCACACAGGCAACGAGTGCAACCGGGGTGCTCCAGTGCTGGCGACCACGGTTGTGGCGCCCTGCGCGATCGCCCTCGGCGCCGGTTCGTGTCCGGCCCGTAGAGGTGCCGGGTTTCATGGTCCATTCCGTGGGCGGTCCTGCGGCGAACTGACCACGACGTTCGTCGCGCGGCCGACGGCCCGTGCCGGCCGTTCGCCACGACCGGCAGGCCCGTGTCACCCCGGGCGCATCATCGGGCCGCCTCGGGCAACAAGGCTGCCATGACTACGCGAAGCGGCACGGACACGAGACCCTCACGGCTCCTGTGGCTCGTACCGGCCCAGGCCGCCGTGATGGTGGCGCTGGGCCTGTTCGTGACCGCCGCATCGGCGGGCCACCGGATGCAGGCGGCGGAGGACCGGGTCACGGACGCGTTCGCCGCGCACCGAACCCCGTGGGCCGGCTCCCTGTCGGAGTGGCTGTCCGTCGTGGCCTCCACGGAAGGCATCGTCGGCGTGACGCTGATCGGCGTCATCTCCCTGCTCGCGCTGCCCCGCACCCCGCGCTGGGCCGACGCGGTCTTCCTGGGCGCGTCGGTCGCCGTGCAGTCGGCCGTCTTCCTGGTCGTGACGATGTGTGTGGACCGCCCCCGCCCCGAGGTGCCCCGCCTGGACGGCGCACCGCCCACGTCGAGCTTCCCGTCCGGCCACGTCAGCGCTTCGGTGGCCCTCTACGGCGGCCTGGCCACGCTGGTGTGGACCCGCCTTCGCGGCCCGTGGAGATACGTCGCGGCAGCGGCTCTGGTACTGGTCCCGCCGGCGGTCGGGCTGTCCCGGATGTACCGGGGCATGCACCACCCCTCCGACGTGGCGGGCGGCCTGGTCAACGGCGTTGCCACTCTGCTCGTCGTGGGGTCGGTGTCTCTGTCCCGCCGCACCCGCGACACGGCGGGCGGACCGGACGCGGCGCCCCCCGCCGCCCCCGTCCCGGCCGCCCGTGGTGGAGCCGGGCGATGCGGGCCTGCCGACGGGCCTGCCGACGGGCCTGCAGAGGGGCGCTCCGGTCAGCGGGCCGTCGTGGTCCGCCATCCGCACGGCTGCGGTGACGACCTGGCCGAGCGGGTGCGCCTCAGCCTCCACCGCCACGGGTACACCGACCAGCGCTGGACCTCCACCTCCATCGAACGACCCTGCGGGACCTTGCCCGGGGAGTGCGCGGAACCCGGAGTCGACCTGGTCGTCGTCTGCGGCGGGGACGGCACGGTCCGCGCCTGCGCCGACGTGGTCGCCGGCACCGGCACACCACTGGCGCTCGTGCCCTGCGGTACGGGCAACCTCCTCGCCCGGAACGTGGACCTCCCCCTGGATCCGCTCGCCGCCCTCGAAACGGCCCTCGGCGGCGGCGTCTTCCCGATGGACGTGGGGCGGGTCTGGGGCGACGGCCTCCCGTCGACACGGTTCACCGTCATGACGGGGGCCGGATTCGACGCCGCCACGGTCCGCGACACCTCGCCCGCGCTCAAGGCCCGCCTCGGCTGGGCCGCGTACGTACTGTCGGCCGTCCGCCACCTGGGAGACCCGGGCATGCGCCTGGCCGTCCGGGTGGACGGGGGCCGGGCCCGTCGACGCCGGGCCCGGATGGTCGTCGTCGGCAACGTGGGCACGCTCCAGGGCGGCCTCGAACTCCTGCCCCGGGCACGGCCGGACAGCGGACGGCTGGAGGTCGTACTGTTCGACCCCCGCGGCGCGGCGGGCTGGCTCGCCGCGGCAGGACACCTGGCCTCCCGGCTTGTCCGTACGGGCGCCCGCGCGCCGGACGCGCTGCCCCACGGGTGGACCGGTGGCCGGACGGTGGCCGGAGGGGCCCTGGAGTACATCAGCGGCCGCCGGATCGAGATCCGCTTCGCCGGCGTACAGGCCCGGGAGGTCGACGGCGACACCATGACGGAAGGCTCCCGGCTGTTCGCCGAGGTGGAGCCCGGCACCCTGCGGATCTTCCTTCCCGGGGCCCCGGCAACCGCTCCGAGTGACGTGACCCCCACGAGCACGGACGCACGCATACCGCTACCCACACCCACGACACGCAGAACGCGCACGCCTCCGCCCCTGCGCACGCGTCCCGCACCCCGCACCCCGCACTCCGCGCCACTGAACCTGTCCCGGCACGCCGGGACCACACACAGTCAGGAAGCCGATGGGAACCGCGAGCCGAGTGCCACAGAGACGTGACGTCGTCGGCGAGGAACTGTCCGCGGACGAAGCCTGGTCCGCGCTGCGCCGCCACGGAGGATGGAGCCTGGTCCGGGACTCCTTCGTACGCTTTCGCTACGCGGACGGCTTCAGCCACTCCCGCGCCCTCGCCCTGCAGACCGTCCTGTCCATCGTGCCCCTCGCCATCGCCGCCATCGGCCTGTCCAGCGTCCTCCACACCGAGGGCATCGGCCGCGTGGCCGAGCTGACGATCGGACGCATCACCAGTGGGCCCAGCCGGGAGGTGGTCGACGAGGCCCTGCGCGAGAGCCGCCGCCACGCGGGCGACGGCGGCCAGGCCGCCCTCTGGCTGGGCCTGCTCTTCTCCCTCGTCAACGTCACCACGAGCCTGTGCCAGGTCGAACGCGGCGCCAACCGCATCTACGGCAACGAACGCGACCGGCCTTTCCTGCGCAAGTACGCCCGCGGGCTCGTCATGGCCGGCCTCGCGGGTCTTCCGCTGGGGCTCAGCTTCGTCCTCACCGTCCTCGGCGCCGACCTCGTCCACGCCTTCGCCGAGGTCTACCACCTCGGGCCGGCCGCCATCCGTGCCTGCGACGTCCTGCGTTGGCCGGTCGGGATCCTGCTGGCCGTGCTCGCAGCCAGCGCCATCTTCCGCCTTTCACCGCGCCGCGACCAGCCGGGTTACACCTGGCTCGCCTTCGGCGCCGTCGTCTACCTGGGCCTGTGGATCACGGCGACCTGGGCGTTGAGCCTGTACGTCGGCGCCAGCAGCACCTTCACCAGCGTGTACGGGCCCCTCAGCGCCCTGGTCTCGCTGCTGCTGTGGTCCTACCTGACCTCCCTGGCCCTGTTCCTCGGCCTCTCCTTCGCCGCCCAGCTGGAAGCCGTACGAGCCGGGGTGCTCCAACCGGTCGCACGGGACCCCGGAGTCTGACGACCACCGTCCGCCCCGTCGCCCGAACGGCCCCGACCGAAAGCCGCGTACCCATGCCACAGCGCCCGCCTCGCTCCCGACGCCGCGCAGCCCGCGCGTTCCCGGCCCGCTGTTCCGGGCCAGACACGGCCTTCGGGACGAGACTGCTGCTGACGGTGATGGGGACGGCCGCCGTGACCGTGCCGTTCGTACTGGCCCTCGTGCTCGTCGAATCCCGGTGGCCCCCGCTCTACCGCCTCGACCGGGACACGGCCGAACGGCTCCACAGTGCCGCCCTCGAAAGCCCGGCGCGGGTGCGGGTCCTGGGCTTCCTCACGGATGCGCTGTGGGACCCGGTGACCCTGAGGCTCCTGGTGGCCGGCTTGGTGGTGTGGCTCCTGAGGCATCGCGCGTGGCGCCTGGCGGCCTGGGCCGCCGTCACCGAGACGGCCGGCGCCCTCCTCGGGTTCCTCACGAAGAACGCGGTGGAACGCGCGCGCCCGCACCTGCCCGACCCCGTCGCCCACGCGCCCGGGTTCTCCTTTCCCTCCGGGCACGCCATGACCGCCATGGTGTCCTGCGCGGTGTTCCTCCTGGTCCTGCTTCCGCTGGTGCCGCCCGTCTGGCGGCCCCTGCCCTGGGCGCTGGCGGTGACGAGCGTGCTCGGAGTCGGCTACACGCGTGTCGCGCTCGGTGTGCACTGGGTCAGCGACGTCGTCGGGGGCTGGCTCCTCGGGCTCGTCGTGGTCACGGCCACGACGTTCGTCTTCGAAGCCTGGCGGGCTGACATCGGACGCCGTCGGACCACCCTCGGGGAGGGACTGGAGCCCGAGATCTCCGGGACCGAACCCGAGCCGCTCTTGGGAACATCCGGTCGGCCCGGGACCACGGACGGACCGACCGGATGACCGGCGTGAGGAACTCCCACCACCGCGCGGGGACGGACCGTCACGCGTCGGGGGATTCGCCGGAGGGCGGCCCCGAGTGACTCCTCGCGGCGTGCGGGGCGGGTGTCACCAGGGGATGGAAACAGGCGGTGATCGTCTTGCCGCCGTGGAAGGAATGGGCCTCCCAGGCATCGGCGAGGGCGTCGATGATGGCGAGTCCCCGTCCGGAAGTCGCCTCGCGTGAGGGGTCGCGCGGGGCCGGCAGACACGGGTCGCTGTCGGCGACGCTGACGTGCAGGCACCGGCCGTCCCAGGTGAGTACCAGCCCGGCACCGCTGTGGGCGTGGACGTGCGCGTTGGTGACGAGCTCCGACACCGTCAGCAGGACGGAATGCGCGGTGTCGGGGGCGTCCGTCGTCCACCGCAGGGAGTCCAGCCGTTCCGCGGTCCAGCGGCGGGCCTCGCGCACGCCTCGGTGTACGGGGAAGGAAGTGGCCCACCCCTTGGCACGCATGGACACCGCGTTCACCTCGCTTGCGCTCTCGCGTGACGTCGGACCGGACGGGGCGGGACGCTTGTCAGAACCGGTTCGCCCGGTGCCGGGCACGGTGTCCGCCCCTGCGGTGGACCAGCAGCAGAGCCAGCATCATTGGCGCGATCAGCAGGACCATCGCCGTCATGGGAGTGCTCCTTCCCTCGTGGTCTGTTCCTCCTGCGCGTGTGGCCGCTATGAGGCCTTCGAAACCCCGGTCGCTGCCGCCCGGCTCCATCTCACCCGGCATCCCGTGAGCGGTGAGCGGCCTCGCAGGGGGACCGCAAACGGCCTCCGCGAGAGGGAAACGGTGTGGGCGGCAGCCGGGCAGAGCTGGGCGCGGGAAGCCGTACCGTTCCGCCTCGGGTGCACACCGCTGGGTCGCGTGTGCCCGCTTGGTTGGTTGGTCGGCTCCCTGTACCAGCCCTTCAGGGTTTCGCCCGGGCCGCGACTGCTGGGGTCCGCCTGGTCCGGGAAGTGGGCTCATTCGGGGAGTCGCTACCTGGTTGGCGGGGCAGGCGCACGGCGTGAGGGCAACGATGCGGGTGCCCCTGCGGGTGTCGGGCAGGCCCGAGACCGCCCGATTCCCGCTTCACCACCCCAATTCACCACCCCAAAACAAAGGAGCAGGTCATGTCGAAGGTCAAGGAGTCCATCGAGGTCGACGTTCCGGTTCGTACGGCGTATGACCAGTGGACGCAGTTCGAGTCGTTTCCGCAGTTCATGGACGGGGTGGAGCGGATCGAGCAGCGCACGGACACGCTCACGCACTGGGTGACGAGGATCAGCGGTGTCGAGCGGGAGTTCGACGCGGAGATCACGGAGCAGATTCCGGACACCAAGGTGGCGTGGGTGACCGTCGGAGGCGAGGGCGAGCAGTCCGGCCTGGTGACCTTCGAGCCCATCGATCCCACCCATACGCAGGTCACGCTGATGATGGACTTCGATCCCGAGGGGATGGCGGAGAACATCGGTGACAAGCTCGGCTTCGTCGACCGGCAGGTCAAGGGCGACCTGAAGCGCTTCAAGCACTTCATCGAAGACCGTGGCTCAGCCACCGGACAGTGGCGGGGCCAGGTCTGACCGTACCCACCGAACCCCCTGCAAGGGCGGGTTCCGCCCGGGGCAGGCCCAGGCGGCCGCCGCGCAGGACACGCGCGGCGGCCGCCTGCGCGCGCTGGGTCGCGGCTGCAGATCCTCAGCCGGCCAGAGCGACCAGTCTTCGGTACCCGAGCTGGTCGGCCCGGCGGGCGGTGAGGTGGACATGGACGTCGGCGAGGTACTCCTTGAGGGCGTCGTACCCGGCTGTGTACGTCTCCTCCTGCTCGCCGGCGTCCGGCGGCATCCAGAAGATCAGCAGTTGCGCGTTCTTGCGTGTGCCCTCAGGGCTGGCGAAGGACAGCACGTGGACGACAAGCCTCGGCTCGTCCGCCGGCAGAGCCTGTACCAACTCGTCATGGGTCAGGTTTCCCTCGAAATCGGCGACCAGGATGCCCGGGACGTCCGCGTAGCGAAGCGTCACGGTATTGATCTCCCGCCTCTCCCGCAGATGATGCAGGGCAGCAAGAGAACTCTCCGAAAGAGCGATCGGGCTGCTCACAGGCGCCTCGTCTCGGTGCTGGACAGGTCCTGGGATCAAGGCGGCAAGGTGCCGCGACCGTGGTTCGGCCGAGCGGGAGGACGTGCCGGCGGCCACGGGTTTCGACGAGCGGGTGGCCGGCAGGGCTGGTCAGGTGTGGAGGCGGCTGTTGGTGCCGTCGTGGCTGTCTGCGTGTTCGTCGTCGAACCAGTAGTCGCCGCCCGCGAGGTAGCGGAAGGAGTGTGTGCTGTGGGCGGGGAGGGCGACGGTCGCGGCGCGGGTGCCGTCGCCGCGGGGCTCCAGGGGGTGGGCGGCCGGGTTCCAGTGGTTGAAGTCCCCGACCACGCTCACGGGACCGTCCGGTGTGTCCTCGGGCAGGATGAAGGTGACCTTCGTACGGCCCTTGAGCTGCTTGCGTTCGAGCACGGAAATGACTCCAGCCACGAGGATGGGGAACCGGCCCGTGCATCCTCGCGCCGGTGTACGTGTCGTGCGGCGGTACAGCGCCGTGGGCTGGTCGGAGGTCACCCGGGTGGCCGCGAGCCGCCCGCCACCGGGCCTGGCCTGACCTCTGCTGTCGGCGCTGTGCTGCGCGACTGCCGGCACCGCATGTTTCCGGCCTCCTGCCCGAAGGCCGGCCAGCAGACCAACTGCGGGCACGACAGCCTGCCGGCCGGGCCTGCGGTGGCCGGGAACAGCGGACCCCATACGCGCGCATGGACCGAAAACGGGTGAGGGCGTGCATCGGGGGTACGCGGGTTGTGGCCGGGCCGGTCGTCGTGACGCAGCAGGGAACCTGCTCACCTCCACCGATCGGCGGCTGTCCCGGTCCGTTCCGTCGGCCGGCCCTCGAAGGAGTTCGAGGACGCAGCCCTTCACCTGGTCGGGGGTTCCTTGCGGTAGCCGCCGGGCGAGTGGGAGTCGGGGCGACAGCGGCCATCGAACCGGCTCTGGGCAGGCGCCGACGACCCCGCCGTCACCGTCGAAGCCGTCGGATCCGCTCGTGTCACCGTTCCCCGGCGGCGTGGTGCAGTCGCTGAAGGCCGGCCGCAGGGGAGCCTCCTCTTCGGCCAGGCCGAACTGCGCCGGCCCGAGCCCGACGCCGCCTGACCCGCGCCCCAGCCGGCTCGGGGTGCAGGGCGACCACGTACACGACAACGCCCAGGAGCAAGGCGCCGACCAGGGCCACGGGCGATCCGGCTACGGCCGCTGCGGCCGTGGCGCTGGCGGCCGTCGTGATCGCGGTACCCATGCGTCATCGGGTGCAGGCGCTGGTGAGGTCTGCGGTGATGTTCAGGACCGTGTCGACGCCGGTCATTGCGAAAAGCCTTGCGATTTGGGGTGCGAGGGGCCCGGCGAGGACGAGGTGTTGGCGCCTGTGGGCCATGAGCAGTGTGTTGAGTACGGACGAATCGGCGAAGGAGACGTGCGCCATGTCGAGGACGGTCCATGTGACGCCGTCGCCCAAGGCGGCATGCAGAGCTTGGTCCAGGGCGCCCTGGGAGCCGATGTCGAACTCCCCGGAGCAGACGATGATGCGGGTGCCGTTCTCGTCGGGCAGCGCCTGCACGTAAGCCGTGTCACCCACGTCTTCTCCTCATCGCTTCCCCCTGCCCGGGCGCCGGGAGGGAGCAGGTCGGTGTCGAATCTCAGCCGCGCCCCTCTGTCGACGTGGCAGAGCGAGATTACATACGGCTCAGAAATAAGAAAACCTACGCTTGTCAGCATAGAAATTATGCGACCCTGCCCTGGGGGTCGATCCCCAGGCGCTCTGGCGTAGGCAGACGGCTGCGGTCCGAGGTGGGCATCGTCGCGCGCCCCTGCCGTCGGCGTGTGACGTCCCGGCCCGAGCTTCTTCCCCGGCCTGACCTGATTCCCTGCGCAGCTGACACCCGAAAATCTATGTTGGCTGGAGTAGACATTGGGTAGTGGTGTGGTTATGGTTTCTCTCGTAGCCCAGAGAGACCGCAGGGCCTGGCAGAGACGAACTGCCGGGCAGCAGTACCCGCAGTTGCAGTGCGCAGGACGGTGCGGTGGTGGAGTTTCGAAGCCAGAGCAGGTGCAGTACGGCGACGGAACTGACGACCGGACCGGGTGGCCCGCAGTCATCAGGGGCCGCCGCAAGCAGTGCCGCGTTATCGCAGTGGCAGTAACAGGGCAGTACCAGCCAGTACGCAGTACCCCGCTTGGTAAGCAGTTGATCACCGAGGGAAGAACGGAGGAATGGGCGCCATCAGGATCGCCCGGGCGGAAGTCTTGAGTCCGGGTACCGCAGGACATCGATCGTGAGGTGGTCTCCGGTCAAGCAACCGCGATCCCCGCACCCCCGACGGCGTATCGGTCGGGTCTGCGGACACAGAAGGCCGGCGCAGTATCAGGGCCGGCAGATGGTGTAGCAGTTCCTTCGGGGCCCTGGTGCCATTGGCGCCAGGGCCCCTCCATGCGTTCCACAGAGAGGTTCAATGACAGCAGACGACTCGTTCGGCCGTCTCGACGACGACGACTACCCCGCCTACACCATGGGCCGGGCCGCCGAAATGCTCGGCACCACCCAGGGCTTCCTCCGCGCCATCGGCGAAGCCCGCCTCATCACGCCGCTCCGATCCGAAGGCGGACACCGCCGCTACTCCGGCTACCAACTGCGCATCGCAGCCCGCGCCCGCGAACTCGTCGACCAGGGCACCCCCATCGAGGCCGCCTGCCGCATCATCATCCTCGAAGACCAGCTCGAAGAAGCCCAGCGCATCAACGCCGAATACCGCTCGGCCGCTTCTCGGAACGACACGTCCACGTCGATGTAGTCGATGCCGGTGAGTTCGGCTTCGAGGTGGTCGGCGCGAGTGCCGTGCTCCAGCGGGTGCCGTCGAAAGTGGTGTGCCACAGCCGCTGATCGCCTGCGGCGCCCTCTCTGTACGTGCCGTGCCCACGGGCCGCCTCGGATCGGGGTCTGAACGGGCGGTCCCGAGGATTGGGCCGCCGGGCGGCGGGTAGCCGCCGGATAGCCGCGGCCGGCCTGCCGGAAGGGCGGGTCCGGCCTTCGCGGCGAGGAGGCAGAGATGTCCGCACAGCTTCCAGATCCAGGCGCACGGAACACGTCCCGACCGTACGGCGGCGTACCGCCGGGCGAGACTCCGCCCGGCGAGTCGAGCACCGGCTCCGGCGCGGGCCCGTACCGTCCCCTCACGCGCGGGTGGGCCATGGCTCCCCTCGTGATGATCTGCTTGCTGGCTCTGGTCTGCGCCCTCTTCTTCCTTGCCTACGCCATCATGCTGGACCTCTGAGCGGTGCCGACGGGGCCGGTACGGCGGATCCGCGACTGACGCGGCCAGATGCGGGGCAGGCAAGTGGTCGTGCCCCCGTCCCGCTGCGGCGAAGGAGATGATCATGCCCTCCGGTCCCGCGTCACGCGCCACTTCCGCGTCCGCGTCCTCGTCCGCGTCCGCGGACTCTGCGACAGGGTGTCGATTGCTGTTGGTCCGCCACGCGAAGGCCGTGCCCAAATATGTGGCCGAGGACTTCGAACGCTCCCTGAGCGACCGCGGGCGGGCTGATGCGCCGGAGACGGGCCGTTGGATTGCCGAGTCGGGCTTCGAGCCCCATTTGGTGCTGTGTTCTCCGGCCCGAAGGACGCGGGAGACATGGGAGCTGATCGCCCCGGCCCTGCCGGACGTTCCGCCCGCCGTCTACGATGACGAGCTCTACAACGCGGCCCCGGACGTGTTGGCCACCGTACTGGCGGAGCGGGGAGCGGGGCTGGGCCGCGTGATGCTGGTCGGCCACGGCCACAATACGGGCATCCACGAGCTGGCCACGTCGCTTTGCGGGACCGGGCCGCCGGAACTGCTGGAACGGCTGAGGGAGAAGCTCCCGACGTCGGGCGTCGTGGTGGTGGACCTTCGGGGCGGGTGGGAGGACCTGACCCCGGGTGATGGGCACCTGAGCGCCTTCTGGGCACCCGCTCACCAGGATCTGTCCGACAAATGATCACGTGGCGGGTTCGCTGGTGGCGCCGAGTTCCTCGACGACCGGCAGACCCTTCACGGCGTGGTGAGCGCCCTTCGCGACCCGGAGCCCTCCACTGCGACCGGGCCCGGCGGTACGTTCATCGGGCCGCTCGCAGGGAAGCTCAGGACCCGGCCCGCGACACCGCGCACATGGGAGCGCGCCCGGCTGGTGCGCTAGCTCAGGCCGGGGCGGCCATCTCTTGGAGCAGGCCCCGATGATCACGCAGGTGCGGGCAGTCGGCGGGCTGGAGCCACTGGAGGCCGCCCTGCGCGACCGGCACGGTCGGCTGTCATCATCTCGAAGAGGTCGGCCCGGACGTGACCGTCGTGAAGCCGGGCGACCGAGTGGTCCTCCCCTTCAACATTTCTTGCGGCACCTGCTTCATGCGCGGCCAGGGCCGCACATGAACGCCTCGTTTCGTGCGTAGCCGATCCTGGTATGCGCAGGTTTGCCGGCGACGGCGCCCGCAGGACCGCTGCGGTCTACTTCCAGGGTCCGTCCCGGCCGGCCGCCATACGGCGCAGTCCTTCCCGAGGCCCAGGACCAGCGGGGGCTGCTGCTGGGCGCTGGGACGGGGTGGTGCGGGTAGGAGCCTGGTACCGGGGTACGGTCTGGCCTCCCGGCTGCGACGGGACCGTGCCCCGGGCCCACCTCGATCGGCGCGGGGCGGTCGCGGAGTCCCTGGGAGGACGGTGCACGTCCGGTGCGGACAGGAGAGGAGGTCTTCCGGCAAGCGGCCGCCGCCATCGTTGGGCAGGGTCCGGCGAGGGGTACAGGACAGAGGGCGCGCATGAAGCAGGTGCGGGGAACCGGCGCCCTGGCCGGGCCGTAGGAGAGTCTTCTCAGCTCCTGGCCGGGGGTCGCGCACCTCCGCCTCGCCGCGGGGGCGCTCTGATGTAGACGATGCCGTGGCCGCTCGGCAGCGAGTCGTCGATCCCGCTTCGCTCTGGCCGCATGCGGATGCGGACGCGGACCTGTCCGGCCCTTCGGCTTCGTGTGAGCTGCACACTCCTGCCGGCCAGGCCCGCTCCGCCGGCTGCCTACGGGGCCTCCACCGCACGCTGGCGAGCCCGGGCGTGCGCCGTTCGGTCAGCGGGGTGAAGCACGATGACCGAACCAGCGGCCATGACGTCGGCGAGACTCCGTTGCCGGGCTGTCCGTGGCGGCACGGGCGTTGTCATGCTCTTTGATCGGGTCGTCCCCCTCACGGTCCACGACAGCCGTCCCACGACGAGAAGCACGCCTTTCCCGCCGGGTACTCGCAGAGCGTCGTGCGCCGAGCATGAGCAGGGCCAAGCCCAAGGCGGCCACGGCGCCGACGATGATGCCCGTGAGGAAGAGGGATCCGGTCGAGCCAGTGGCGTGGTAGCCGAAGACCGAGAAGTCACCGCCGGCAGTGAGGCTGTTGGATGCTCCGAAGTTGCCGAAGATTCCGACCAGTCCGACGATCGCGGCGACGACAAGAATGATCAGTCCGAGAATGAGAAGCATGGGATCGCTCCTTGAATCTGCGCCCGACGAGCGGCCGGTCGCGGCTGGCGCCTACCCCGGCGGCGGCCCTCCAAGCGGCTTTCTGCAGGCACGGTTCGCCACTGGCACGGATCGGCAGGGTAGGCGAACGGCCCCTTGACCGATCCGCCGGTGAAAGGCGCCCCCGTTCTGATGGCTCATCCGGCCCTGCTCCCCGGCCTCGTCGACCGCTACTGGGCTCTGTCCGTACTCGACGCCGCAGAAGACGAATCACCTTGCGGAGCCACCCCGAGGTCATTCGCTGCCCGGTGGAGATACCCGTCCGCCGTCCGGATGCCCATGCCGACACGGCGGGGGCGGCACAGGGGCGTCCCGGTGTACGCACAGGTGGCGGGCAGGCACCGGCACGGCAAGAGTCTTTTTCGGCCTCCCGGACGGCTGTGATGACCACAGCGCGCGACATCATGACTCCGGAACCCGAATGCATCGCCGAAGCCACCGTTCTGGAGGCAGCACCGAAGCCGGCACGGCTCGACGGCGGTGCACTACCGCACCGACCAACGCGATACACCTACCGCGACGGCGACCCGTGGCCCGCCATGCAGCGCCCGACCTGGCGCCCCGACATCCGCGCCGCCGTCATCTCCAAGGCTCGCGTCAACATGCACCGCAAGCTCGCCAACATGGTGAAGCCGACGGCATGTACCCGCTCGCGGTGCTCTCCGACTGCGTCGTCTACCCCTGCGGTCTGGCTCCGGAGGCTCGTAGGATCCGTCTTTGTGACGCCACGTCAGGAGCTGGAGAACCCAGTTCGGAGAAGGTTCAGGAGAGCCAGTCGGCGTAGCGGGTGGGGGCGAGGTGGGCGCTCTTGTCGGTGAGGACGTCACCCTTGACGACGGCGAACATGCCGGCGGCGGGGTCGGTGACGACGCTGCGGCCGTCGGACTTGTGGGACAGGGTGAGCCGGCCCAACTCGTCCAGGGAGAAGACCTCGGGTCCGGCGATGCTGCGAATACCCCCCAGCGGGGCGCCCGCAGCGACCTCTGCCACCGCGTCGGCCACGTCCCTGGAGGCGATCGGCTGGATCGGTGTGGCGGGCAGCCGGACGGTGTCGCCGTCGGCGGTCCAGGACAGGATCGCGTCGATGAACTCCATGAACTGCGTCGCGCGGACGATCGAGTAGGGGATCGGTCCGGCCGTGAGGATGTCCTCCTGGAGCACCTTGGCCCGGTAGTAGTCCAGCTCCGGCACCTGGTCCACGCCGATGATCGAGAGAATGACGAAGTGGCGGACGCCCCCCTCCTGGCCCGCGGCCAGAAGGTTGTCCATCGAGGTCTGGAAGAAGGCCAGGGAGGCTTCGTCGAAGGTCGGGGAGTTCGTCAGGTTGACGATGACGTCGGCCCCCGCCACCGCCTCGTCCAGTCCCTGGCCGCTGATGACGTCGACTCCGGTGGACAGCGAGTGCGGCACCGCCTCGTGCCCGGCGGCGTTCAGATTCGTGACGACCTGCGACCCGATCAGCCCGGTACCGCCGATGACCGCGAACTTCATGACATGCCTTCCGTCAGGAGATGTATCCGAAATATGGCACATGATCCCTATAGGGGCGTTTGATGCGAGGTCAGGGTCGTGTATCCGGCCAACGTGTTGCCCGACCGGCCATACATCGGGAACTGAAGGGTGCCCTTCGCCTGAGGTACGGCCGACGTGGAGACCCGGGCTACCAGGTTCGAGGGATGGCCCCGTCGCGTGACCAGCACACTCCGGCCCGGGCGGACGCCTCGTGCCCCCCTGGACCTCGGCCTGGTGCAGCTACGGCACCCTCACCCTCACCGCTGCCGAAGCAGGCCGGGCCCAGGGCCGCTTCCACTCCTTCGCCTCCTTCATGCAGATGGCACGCCCCGAGGCCGAGCACGACCCGCCGCCGACGGCTCCTGAGGCCGCCGCGAGCGCGGCCGCGTACTCGTCGACGGGACTGTCTCCGTGGGCGGTCGCGGGCGGCGACCTCGATGCCGGGTTCCATGTCGGCCTCACCGTCCCCGGCGCCTCGTTCGGCTGGGACACCAGCGGCGAACACGCCCACACCCGACTCCAGATCCGGGATCCCGCCACCGGATCCTGTGCGGCCGTCGACCACGACGGCCGCACCGCGGCCGACTTCGCCGTCACGCGGGCTGGGCCCCGGCAGCTGGGCGACGAGATCACCGCCGCATGCCGGCGGCGGGAGGAGCTCGGCCGGCCGAGCGCCGACAGGTACGGCCTGACCGTGACATCCGGTGGCACCGCGGTGTGGGTGGACTCTCCCGCGATCACGGTGGCCGCCCGCTGACCCCGGAGCCCGTCGAACGCCGGGGTGGTGCAGGGCCGGCTGAGCCCGTGCAGGCGGGCCGGATTCCGCGACAGCCCCGACCAGCCGGTTCGAGGCCGTGACTTCAGCGGTACCAGTCGAGGGGTTGCGTCGCGTATGTGCCGTCGGAAAGGACCGCGTCGGTCAGCTCGAACCGCTGTCGGCGAGCGCCAGTCGGCTCCTGCCGGGTGATCCGGCTGCCGGCAGGGCGGCTGCCGGCGTTCTGCACCGCGTGCCCGTCCGGGGCCCGCGTACCGATCAGGCTGTGCCTCACGGCTTCTGGTGTTCCGTGCCCGGCTCCGTGGGCTGGGCGTCGGCGCGCACGAGGTTCTGCTCCAGGCGTTCCAGGGTGGCGAGGGCGTCGGCGCGCTCGTCGTCCGAGAGGCCGGTTGCCGAGATGTCCTCGAGTTGGCTCCAGACCCGCTCCACCTCCCGGCGCAGGGCGTGGCTGGCCGCTGTGGGTTCGATGAGCGAGGCGCGCTTGTCGGTGGGCGAGGGGCGGCGGCGGACGAAACCGGCCTGTTCGAGGCGGCGGACCGTGCGGGTCATCGTGGCGGCGTCGGAGTCCATCAGGCGCACCAGGTCGATCTGACGCTGGGGACCGAGTTCCCACAGGTGCATCATGACCAGCTCCTGGCCCGGGTGCAGGCCGATGCGGCGCAGTAGCTGTCCCGCGAACATGCGGTGCAGCCGGGCCAGCCGGAAGATCGCATGACTGATCGGTCCGCCGGCGGCCGCACCGGGGACCGGCACGGTGGCTTTCCGCTCCGCCGCTCCGGAATCCTGCCCGGCCTCGGATGTGGACTCGGCCATCTCTTCCCCACTCTCCTGTTTAGACAGGAGAACTCTACCTTCTCCAGGTCCATCAGTAGGCGGTTCTCCCCGTCGAGTGACACATATGGACAGGTCGAGGGTGCTGCACGCCTCACTTGCCAGGCCGCGTGAAGCAGGTTTACTGTTCAGACAGGTAATTTACTTGTCCGGACAGTAAACGGCTGGCGCGGGCCACGGTGCGCCCGGCCCGCAGAGCGCCACCCATCCCGAGGGAGCGACCATGACCACTGCTTTCGATCCGATCGTCCTGGGCGGCACACGCCTCGCGAACCGAGTCGTGATGGCGCCGATGACACGCAGCCGCGCCCACGGCCCGGACGCGGAGCCGACGGAGCTGATGGCGACCTACTACGCGCAGCGGGCCGGCGCCGGGCTGATCGTCACCGAGGGCATCCAGCCCTCGCCCGTCGGCCAGGGCTACCCCGACACCCCCGGCCTGCACACACCGGGCCAGGTGCGGGCCTGGCGGACAGTGACCGACGCCGTGCACCGTGAGGGAGGGGTGATCTTCGCGCAGCTGATGCACACCGGGCGGATCGGCCACCCCAGCCTGCTGCCCGGCGGCCTGACGCCGGTGGCGCCCTCGGCGGTCGCCGCCCAGGGACGGGTCTACACCCGCCAGGGGCCGCAGGACTTCGTCACGCCGAAGGAGCTGAGCGAGGCGGAGATCCGGCAGACCATCGCCGACTTCGCGTCCGCGGCGCACCACGCCGTCGAGGCCGGATTCGACGGTGTGGAGATCCACGGCGCCAACGGCTACCTGATCCACCAGTTCCTCGCGGACAACACCAACCGCCGCACCGACGCCTGGGGCGGCTCCGCCGAGGGCCGGATCCGCTTCGCCGTCGAGGTCGTCACGGCGGTGGCCGAGGCGATCGGCAGCCGGCGGGTCGGTCTGCGGATCTCGCCCGGAAACCGCTACAACGACGTCGTCGAGGACAACCCGGGCGAGATCTACGGGGCCCTGCTGGACCGGCTCACAGGTCTGGATCCTGATCTTGCCTACCTGCACCTGATGGAGGGCCCCGACCCCGAGCTGACCCCGCAGCTGCGCAAGGAATGGCCCGGCACGTTCGTCCTCAACCCGTTCACCCACCCCGACGTCACCGGCTCCGACGCGCTCAAGCGGATCGAGGACGGGAGCGCGGACATGGTGGCCTACGGGGCGCTGTTCCTCGCCAACCCCGACCTGCCCCGGCGTCTCGCCGCAGGCGGCCCGTTCAACACCCCGGACCAGGCCACCTTCTACGGAGGCGACCACCGCGGCTACACCGACTACCCCACCCTCACCGCTTGACCGGCGGCCCCCCGACGGGGCCCCTAACCGGGAGTTCCTGATGTCCAAAGCAATAGCCTTCTCCGAGTACGGCACGCCCGAGGTGCTGCGGCTGTCGGAGGTCACCGCGCCGGAGCCCGGCCCCGGCCAGGTCCGGATCCGGGTGCGGGCCGCCTCCGTGAACCCACTCGACATGAAGATCCGCTCCGGCCTGATGGCCGGGGCCATCCCGGCGCGCTTCCCCGTGGTCCCCGGACTGGACGCGGCCGGTGTCGTCGACGCGGTCGGCGAGGGAGCCGGCGCGGCCGTGGGCGACGAGGTCCTCGGCGCCACCGCGGGCGGCAGCTACAGCGAGTACGCGCTGCTGGAGCGGCCGGTCGCCAAGCCCGCAGCGCTGTCCTGGGAGGTCGCCGCATCGCTGGTGACCGTAGGCCGGACCGCGTTCCGTGTCCTCGCCCAGCTGGGCGTGCGCAAGGGGCAGACCCTGCTCGTCCACGGTGCCGGCGGCAGCGTGGGCGTCATCGCGGCGCAGCTGGCCGTCGCCCGCGGCATCACCGTCATCACAACGGTCGGCGAGCACGACATCGAGCGGGTCACCGCGCTCGGAGCCACCGCCGTCCGCTACGGCGACGGCTGGGTGCGGCGGGTGAGGACCGCGGCGCCCCAGGGGGTCGACTTCGTCCTCGACGCCTCCGGCGCGGGTGTCCTCGCCGACTCCGTCGCCCTGACCGGCGACAGCGCACACGTCATCACCATCGCCGACATGTCCGCCGCGCAGCACGGCGTGCGCTTCAGCGCCGGCAGCACCGACCAGGCCGAGGAAGGTCTTCCGCAGCTGGTCGAACTGGCTGCCGACGGCATGCTCACCCTGCCCATCTGGCGTACCTATCCGCTTGAGGAAGCCGCCACCGCGCACACCGACCTGGAAGCCCGCCGCAACCGGGGCAAGGCCGTCCTGCTGCCCTGACCTCCCATGCCGCTGCCTCGTGCTGCTTGCGCGGGCGAGGCGGCCCCGGGGCCGCGGTCGGTCATCGCCGGGCTTCGCCTCGCCGAATGACGCACTGCCGCAGGCCGCATCAGCATCACTCCGCACGCCGACCGCGACCGGCAGCGCAGACCGCCCGATGCCGGACCTGACCCACGACCAGCTCCCGCCCGGACCCGCCACCCACACGCTCAACCCCGACGGCCGGGCCCTGCCCCTGACACCGGAGACGATCCGCCGGCGGCCCGAGCACCGAACGACCTGGTCCCCACACCCGCAGATTGGAATACCCATGTCCGCACGCACCCTGCCCGAGGCCACCTTCGCCCGCACCGTTCTCGGCTCCGGCTCCGGCTCCGGCTCCGGCCCCGGTCTCGCGCTCGCCCACGGCGCCGGCAGCAGCGTGGCCGGCACCTACGGACCGATCCTGGAGGGCCTGGCCGCCCACCACACCGTCGTCGGCGTCGACTACCCCGGCAGCGGGGACACCCCCCGCTCCACCACTCCGCTGCTGCTGGACGACCTGGCAGACCAGCTCGTCGCCGCAGCCGTCACCGAAGGCCTGGACACCTTCGCACTGTCCGGCTACTCCCTCGGCGGCCCCGTCGCCATCCGCGCGGCAGCCCGCCACCCCGAGCGCGTCACCGCCCTCGTGCTGACCGCGACCTTCCCCTACCGGGACAACCACCTCGCTCTCGCCCTGCCGATCTGGCGCAAGCTGGCCGAGTCGGGCGACCGCGAAGTGCTGGCCGAGTACCTGACGATGATGGCCCTGGGCGCCGACGCGCTGGAGGCAATGCCGGCCGAGCAGCTCCGGCAGGCGATCGGGTTCACCGCCGCCAGCGTCGCAGACGGCACCCCCGAGCACGCCGAGCTGGCCCCCCGGGCCGACGTCCGCGACGACCTGCCGCACATCAAGGCACCCACCCTGGTCATCTCCACCACCCAGGACCGGTTCACCTCCACCCGCCTGCACCACCAACTCGCCGACACCATCCCCGGCGCCCGGCTCGTGGAGATCCACACCGGCCACCTGCCCATGGTGGAACGCCCCGAGGAATGGCAGAAGCTCATCACCACCTTCCTCGCCCGGCACAGCGCCTGAGCAGGCTTCGATGCCGACGTCTGACCTGGCTCTTTGAGGATCAGAAGCAGGTACTGCCCCGTGGTGATCAGTCGCCGGGGGCGGGCACGTCGTCCTGGCCGTGGGCGGGGATCGGCAGCAGTGCCTCGGCCGCGTCGCACACGGTGCACGCCGTCGTGACGGGGCGCGCGAGTGCGTCGAGTACCTGCATGGTGCCCAGCGGCTGCGCGCGGTGCCGCTCCGGGGGCGCTGGGGCACGGCGTCCAGGTTCACGCCGGGGATCGGGCGCAGCCGGGCGGCGGTGACCCACGTGCTGTACTCGGCCGGCCCGGCGCCGCCTCCAACCGCCGTCCGCCAAGGGGGGAACGCCTATGCGATACATCCACAGGCCGATGTCGAGCTGCCGGCGCTCGTAGAGCCGTACGCGCCCGATCTCCTGCCCATCGGGCAGGAGCAGAGTGATCGGTGCAGGTGGTGGCGGGGGTTCGGCCACGGTCAGGGGCGGGTGAACTGCTCCTGCCGGGCCTGCGGGCACGGCGTGCAGAGCGGGTTCTCTGGGGCTGAATGTGTGGCGCTGGCACCATGAAGCGAGTTTGCGCAGCTCAGCGCAGGTGCGGATCACGGTACCGGGTGCAACAGGTGTGGGCCATCGCTGGATCGGGCGACAGCAGCGCATGTGGGATTACGGGCGGGTTGACAGCGGGTCCCTGTCGGCGAGCGTCCGACCCTAGCGCTGTGCCCGGGGCTGACCTGGGACGTACTGGACGCGACCGACAGCCGGCCCTAGGGCCTGTATCGAAAGTGGATCTTTCTCCATGAATGATCTCCGTTCATGGAGCGGGGTGATCTCACTGATGAACAGTGGGCAGTGTTGGAGCCGTTGTTGCCGAAGGGGACGAAGGCGAGGCGGCCGCCTGTCTGGTCCCGGCGGCAGTTGATCGACGGCATGCGGTTCCGGGTCCGAACGGGCGTTCCGTGGCGGGACGTGCCCGTCGAGTACGGGCCGTGGGGCCGGATCTACGACTTGTTCCGCCGATGGCAGCGAAACGGCACCTGGCACCGGATCTTCAGCCGGCTCCAGTCCCTGGCCGATGCGAAGGGTGCGATCGCGTGGGATCTGAGCGTCGATTCCACGGTGTGCCGCGCCCATCAGCACGCGGCTGGAGCCCGGAAGCAGGGTGACCTTCAGAGGGAACCGCCGGGTGGTGTCTTCACCGAGCCCCGAGATCATGGACTGGGACGCTCGCGCGGCGGGTTCACCACCAAGGTGCACCTGGCCGTCGAGCAGGGCCAGAAGCCCATGTCGATCGTGGTAACAGCCGGGCAGCGCGGCGACTCGCCGCAGTTCGAACCCGTGCTGAGGAAGGTCCGCGTGCCCCGCATCGGGCCGGGCCGGCCGCGCGTCCGTCCCGATCGGGTGCGTGCTGATAAGGCGTACGCCTCCCGCAAGAACCGCGCTTACCTGCGTCGCCGGGGGGATCCGCTGCACCATCCCGGACAAGGTCGACCAGGCGCGCCACCGCAAGCAGCGCGGCTCTCGCGGCGGCCGGCCGCCGAAGTTCGACCCAGTCGACTACCGTGAGCGCCACGCGGTCGAGTGTGGGATCAACCGCCTCAAGAGGTACCGCGCCGTCGCCACGCGATACGACAAGCTAGCGGTCCGCTATGAGGCGACCGTCCTCATAGCGGCCATCGGCGAATGGCTGTGACCAGCACACATCAAGCGCGTTCAAAACGAGCCCGCAGGCGTGGAGGTGCTCTCACTCCACGGCAGCATTGAGGAGAATCTGCGCCAGCTCGCGCGGCTGGGAGAACATCGGCCAATGACCGGTGTCCATCTTGGCCAGCCGCCAGCGCTTGCTGTTCAGCAGCTCGGCCACATCATCGTCGGGCTCGGCGTCATCGGGCTCGGCCCCCGGCATCACGCACAGGATGTATGTCGCCGGAAGTTCACCGAGCGGCCCCGCCAGCACAGCGGGCTCGGTCAGCGTGGCACCTGGGTGAGGCGTCGAGCCACGCACGAGGCGTGCGATCTGCTCATCGGTGAGACCTTCGCCATCGTAGTGAGCAGCTGGCGCGAGCGGCCAAAACCCTCCGTTCTCGGCGATCGATGACTCCACTGCCGCCCCGCCGTCCGGCCAGGCAGCGACAAACGACTCGCCGTCAGTTGGAACACTTGAGTCGACGAATACCACGCGGGCCAGTCGGTCACCGATCCGCTCCGCAGCCTGACCGACCGGGATGCCCGAGTAGCTGTGACCCACCAGGACTATGTCACGCAGACCCTGGCGTTCTACCTCGGCAACGATGTCCTGGACGTGAGTCGCTTGCCCCGCCGGTACACCCCGCTTGTCAGCAAGACCGGACAGCGTCAACGGATAGACGCCGTGGCCAGCCGCACGCAGATACGGCACCACTTCGCCCCACGCCCACGCCCCGAGCCGTGCACCTGCAACCAGCACGAAATTCACCATGCCCGCACCGTAGCCGGGCAGCCTGACGATCTCCTAGAAAACATTTTCGATACAGGCCCTAGCTCTAGTCGGGTGTGGCAGGTCGGAAACCTCGCAATCCGGCTACCGTGGGTATGTGAGGTCGTGAACAACGGCCAGAGGGCTCATTCAGCATCTGCGATTCATTCGCCACGGATGATGCGGCCGATGCCTCGTGAGTGTGGGGGAGCACGGTCCGATGCCGGCGGTGGTATCGGACGATGGCCGCCCCACGCCGTCGCCGCCAGCGGGCCGGATTTTCCGGCCGGACCTCCCTGCGGAGGGAAACGCCATGAACGCTGCGGGCTATTCGAGCTCATCGGTAACGGCCCAGTCGTGGGAACCCTACTTCGAGGACGGCCGGGAGACGGGGGAGATTCATTGGCTCGTCCAGGCGGAGGAGGGCCAGGTCTCAGGGCTGTGGAGGATCGGCCCCGTGGAGGGTGCGGAGTTCCCCTACAAGCCCGCGGCCACCGACACGTTCCATGTGATCGAGGGTGAGGCCGAGCTGGAGACCCCTGACGGTAAGAAGATCGAGATCGTTGCCGGGGGTATCTACTCCTTCCCGGCCGGATTCACGGCCACCTGGAGAACCCGGTCGCCGTTCATGAAGTTCTTCGTCGTGGCCTGAGAACCGGCACTTTACGCAGCGTGACACAGGTGTCGGCGTACCCACAGGAGATCAATCGAGAAGACACGAATTCCAGGCAGAGCGTGGCGCGCGATCGGCTGCCGCCCGTTCCCGGACCGTGGCTCGCGAGCCAGGCCGGTCGACCGCAAGGGAGCAGATCGTGGCGACGTCAGATTCTCAAGTGGATGCGGTGATCGTCGGTGGCGGTTTCGCCGGGGTGACGGCCGCGCGTGAGCTGTCGATGCGCGGACGCCGTGCCGTGTTGCTGGAGGCCCGGGACCGGCTGGGCGGGCGGACCTACACCAAGGAGCACGACGGGCATCCGATGGAGTTCGGCGGGACCTGGGTCCACCCGTTGCAGCCGAACGTCTGGGCCGAGATCAACCGCTACGGCATCGAGACCGAGACGTTCCCGGTGGTGGAGGGGCTGCGGCAGGCGATCGTGTCGAGCGGCCACCTCGTGGACCTGTCCGACGACGACGTCGCCCGGGCGGTGGAGACGCTGGACGAGTTCTGCACGCCGTCCATGGCCCTGTTCCCCGAGCCGTACGCACCCACGTGGGGCCCGGACCCCGAAGGCCTCGGTGACCGGTCGCTGCGCCAACACCTCGAAACCCTGCACGTCAAGCCAGAGCAGCGGGACTGGGTGGAGGCCATGTGCTGCCTGCTCGCCTTCGGCCCGCTCGATCAGGCCGCCGCGACCGAGTTCTTCCGGACCCACGCCCTGTCGGGCTGGAACGCGGGCCAGGCCATGGCCGCGTTGTCGGCGACGAAGCTCGTGAGGGGCACCCGCGCGCTGATCGAGGCCATCGCGGGGCAGGCGGGGCTCGCCGAGATCCGCCTCGGTGCGACCGTGCGGCGGGTCTCGCAGACCGGCGACGGGGTGCGCGTCGAGGTCGAAGGCGGCGAGAGCGTCGACGCTTCGACCGCCTTGATCGCTCTGCCCATGAACGTGCTGAACAGCTTGGAGTTCGAGCCGCCCCTGTCCCAGGTCAAGCGGACCGCCTCGCAGGAACGGCACGCGGGCGCCGGCAGGAAGACGTTCGTGAAGGTGAAGGGCGACATCGGCAACGTCAGCGTGCTGGCCCCCGAGGAGCAGGCGGTCAACTGGGCGGTGACCTACGCCCGCAGCCCGCAAGGCTCCTGGCTGATCGTGTTCTCCGCCAACCCGAGCCGCCTTCCCATGACCGCCTTCGACGACACCGCCGGCATGCAGGAGGCGCTGCAGCCGCTGCTGCCGGGCGCCGAGGTCGAATCCATCGTCGGATGGGACTGGGCCAACGACCCACTGGCGCTGGGCACCTGGTGCATCTACCGCCCCGGACAGCTGGCACGCGTCCTCCCGGACCTGCGCACGACCGAGGGGCGGCTGTTCTTCGCGGGCGCCGACTCGGCGGCCGCCTGGCGGTCCTTCATCGACGGGGCCATCGAGAGCGGATACCGCGCGGCCCGCGACATCGACGACTCCCTGACCGGCTGATCACCGGCTACGCGTCCTTGGCGACGGTCAGGGCGGAGGGAGCGAGCACCCACAGCAGGGCCCGGCCGGTGAGCGGCGTGGTGGCGATGAGGGAGAGGTAAACCTCGGCCACTGATCCGTCGCCCCGAAGGACGTCGAGGTCGCCGGAGAGCCGCGACAAAAGGAGCAGGGCGACGTCGACGATGAGCCATGAGGCCAGGTTGGCGCCGATCCACCACCTCCAGCGTCTGGTGACCCTGCGCAGTACCAGCGACTGCGACAGGCCGAGCAGGGGACCCAGCGCCAGGCTCTGGCTGGCCGCCAGGAGATAGGCCATCGACACGTCCTGGTCCGAGTTCTGGGCGCCGATGACTGCCGGCATGATCACCAGCAGCCAGGCCAGCAACGCCGGGCCGATGTTGGCGGTCACCCACGCCTTGCGGGGAATGGCCACCCGCTCCCGCACGACCAGCCACTGCAGCGTGCCGAGGACACCCCCGAACAGCACGGCTCCCAGAGTCGCGATCACCAGAGCCACCAGCACGTGGCGGCTGGCAAGTCTCAGGTGCAGCACGTCACTGCCCAGCAGTGCCAGCGCGACACCCACACTCAGGACGATGACGAACGCGATCGAGTTGTACGCGATCCAGCGCCAGTACAGGCGGGGCTCCCACCCAGTCGACGACGGCACCTCACGAGCTGAACCCGAAGCGGTCATCACCCACTCCTACCGTGCCAAGCCCCGCCCGCAGGGCAGACCCACTGGTAAGCCCCGCCAACCGTCAGCCTCGTTGGTTGAGAGCGCGGGTCAGCTCGACGTTTCGTTGCTCGATCTGGGTGAGGCGGCTGTTCAGCTCGGCAACGTCAGCGGGTGCACCGAGGCCGGAGGTCCTCCAGACTTCTTCGCCGAGTGCTCTCGATAGGCGTTCTTCGAGTTGCTGGACGCGAGTGGCCAGGCGTGCACTACGTGCCGCAGCGGTGGCCAGGTCGGTCTGCAGCGATGCCCGGGTGACCACCGGCCCGCCCGCGGTCGGTTTGGCCGGTTCGTGGGCAGCGGTGTGGAGTACGTCGAGTACGCGGACCGGACCGCGCACCTGTCCGCCGTCCGGGATGCGGCCGTGCCGCTTCCCGAACGGCTGGCCGCGCTCCTGGCCGGGACGGCCGAGCAGCTGACCACCACAACCGGCGACGAGACCACGGCCGTCGCGGCACAGGGCGCAGCGGCAGCGGAGCTCCCCGCGACCCTGCCCGGTTCGCGACCCACCGGGAGATGCACCGAGGGCTGATGCTGGCCCGCACCCGCGACACCGCTGCCGGCACCGCCGCCCACGCCCGCGCCGCGCTGGACGTACTCCCGCCGGAGAAGCACTCCCTGACCCTCCGCCTCCTCATGACGGAAGTCGAACAGTCCTGGCTTCCTCGGCGGCCAGTGAGAGCGCGGAGCATGGTGACGGGGTAGGGCCGGTGTTGGAGTGGCATCCCGGCGGCGGGATCCGCTGTACCGACTTGTCCCATCGCGCGGCCGCACGGCTCTCCGTGGTCGGGCGGACTGCCAGCACGACGGACGACGGGAAGGCCGTCCTGCACACGGCGGCGGCCAGCCCAGCGGCCGGGTCCCAGACCGGGCCAGGGCAACCCCGTCCCGGTGCTGCGCCCGGGACGCGGGGCTCAGAGGGAGGAACGCAGCTGGTGGGGGACATCGATGACGCCCTGGACTCTCATCGCTCACACGGCGGGGGTTTGGCGGTAGCGGATGTCGGGGCCGGGGCGGTAGCGGCTCAGAAAGGCGCGACGGTGGGGTCCTTCGGCGAGGCCGAGCAGGAACTCGGTGACGGGGCCGGGAGCCTCGTGCCAGTCGCCGTCTTCCGTCTCGATCACTACACGCCAGTCGGCCGGGTCGGGTTCCTCGGGCAGGAAGTAGTAGACGGTGCCATCTTCTTGTCCGCCCCACTCGATCAGGCCGCCCGGTTGAGGGTGGAAGGGGAACGGGTAGCGGCGGGGATCGGCCAGGTGCAGGTCGCACTTGCTCCCTGAACGGGGCCACAGCCGTTCCAGCTCGTCCGCCGCGCCGTCCACGGGGCGGTCCATCCAGAGGAATCCGTCGAAGGCGCCAGGACCGTACAGGTCGAGGAACGCCTTGTAGTCGACAGGCAGGCGCACACCAAGATGCTCCTCAGCGGCCTCCCACAGGCGCGGCCGCGCCCAGCCCCAGCAGGTCGGCTCGCCGAGCAGTTCCTTCAGCCTCTCCAAGGCGGCTTCCACCTGTTCTCCCGAGTGACTACATGGGCATGGGGCATGGGCGTGAGCAACCCTCGCATGCGAGTACGACAACACGAGCAGGGCAGGGCGTTCAGCACGTGCTGTGCTTCCTCGGCCACCTCGGCCACCTCGGTCGACTCCGCGTCCAGTTCGCCACCCTGCGGGCGATCTCGTCCTCCAGGCGCGCCAGTCCGACCCGCGCGGGCATACCCGCCGCCGCCCGATTTCCGCCTGGCACGCGGAGACGGGAGAATCGGCCGAGCACATGGCGCACGCTGGAAGGACGTCAATTGACATCGGACATAAGCACGTTTGCCACCCCTTCCGTCGAGCGCTCGCTCTCCCCTGTACCCATCGACTGGGCGGCCGTCGAGGGCTGGCTCGGACTGCGGCTGCCGGCTGACTACAAGCGGCTCGCCGACCGGTACGGGCCGCTGGACTTCGGTGCGTACGTGTGGATCCACGTGCCGTGCGTCCAGCGGGACCGCTTCGACTACGGCGAGTGGCTGCGTGCGACGCACCGGCAGGCGCGGATCGAGGCGCGGGAGCTGCCCGAGGCCGAGCGGCCCGTGTTCCACCCCGAGCCCGGCGGCCTGTTGGCCTGGGGCTGCACGCGGGGCAGCGACGTACTGTTCTGGGACACCTCGGCCTCCGTCGATCCCGACAAGTGGACCGTGGTGGTACGGCACTCGGGGGCGGTGCCGGGCAGTGGCCTGCTCCGGTGGCACCGGTACGACCTGACGCTCACCGACTATCTGCGGCACACCGTCCGCGACACCTGGGAGCTCCCTTCTCCTCCCGGCCCGCTGCTGGGCCCGCTGCCGGGTACCGTCGCGCGGACCGCCTTCCTTCCCGACGCCGAGGCGTGGACCCCGCCCGCGCCGGTCCCGCCTCGGCTCAACGAGGCCGAGTGCCGAATCGCGCTGGAGACCGGCACCGGGCTGGACGCACTGCGGCTGCTGTCGCCGCCACCCGAGCGGCCGTACCTCGGCAACGGCTCCTGGGAGGGGCTGTTCGCCGAGCTGGGCACACGGCTGCCCGGGGAGTACGTGCGGCTGATGGACGGGTACGGCGCCGGCATCTGGAGCGGGTGGCTGCGTTTCCACACCCCGCTCCGGACCGGCGAGCGGCGTTTCCTCACGCACGTCGAGGACACAGCGGACGCCTACCGTCAGCTCAAGGAGGGCGACGACACCTGGTACCCGCTGGCCATCTGGCCCGATCCCGGCGGCTTCCTCCCCTTCGCCAACTCCATCGACGGCGACTACCTCGGCTGGCTCACCGAGGGCGGGGATCCCGACACCTGGCCGCTGATCGTCTGGCCCCGCCACGCGCACCAGGGACCGCCACTCGGAGGCGGCCTGACCGACACTCTCCTCGCCTGGCAACGCGGCACGCTGGTGACGCATGGGTTCGCCGCCCTGGACGAGGACGACGACCCTGTCGAGTTCGCGGACTTCCGGCCCTGGGACCACCGCGCCTACTGGTGAGCCCTCGGCCGGCGATCGCCCGCTTGCCCGTCCGGCCGGCGCGCCGGGTGTCCGCCGTTTCCCCAGTTCACCGGAGGTGCGAGAGGCCGGGCCTCGATCCTGCGCTCAGGTGATCAGCACGGAGGCCGGGATCGTGGGACTGGTCGAGCACAGCGTCCAACGAGACGCGTTGACGAAGTTGTCGGAGTTCCGGTCTGGGCTGTACGCGTGCCTGACGTCGCGGGCGGATGCACTGTTCGACTTGTGTGACGCGCTGCTGTGCACCGACGGACCGGTCCGCACGCTCGTGGAGCTGACGCTCGCGCCGGAACACCGACGTGGGCACGGCGCCTTGTACGCCGGGATCGACCAGGGCCGGATCGACGCCGCCCGCCTCCGTCGCGCTCTGGCGGGCATGCCGCTACCCCGGGCGAGCGACGGTCGCCTGGTGTTGGCCGTGGACGTCTCCCCGTGGCTTCGGCCGGACGCAGACACCAGCTCAGACCGGCCCTTCTGCCGCACCTTCGGCCGCGGCCTGGGCAAGCAACCAGATGGTCCCCGGCTGGCCCTACTCAATCGTCGCCGCTCTGGAGACGGGCCGGACCTCATGGACGGCCCTGCTGGATGCGATCCGGCTGGAGCCCGGCGCTGACGTGGCCGCAGTCACCGCCGATCAGGTCCGCGACGCCGTCGAACGCCTCATGCCAGCCGGCCAGTGGCGCGAGCGTGACCAGGATGTCCGGGTCGTGCTCGACGCAGGTTACGACGCACCCCGCATTGCCCACCTCCTCGCCGACCTGCCTGTCGAGGTGCTGGGTCGCCTCCGTTCGGACCGGGTCATACGCAAGCCCGTTCCGGCGCCGTGGATCTGCCCGACTCAGGGCGGGCGCCCGCCCGAGCACGGCGGCGAGTTCGTCTTCGGCCGGCCTGATACCTGGGGCGAGGTCACCGCGGTGACCGTCACCAACACCGACCGGTACGGGACGGCGACCGCGCAGTCCTGGGACCGGCGAGGCGACCACCCTTCCCGCCCCCACGACTTGACCGCTCGCCCGGCACCCCCCCGTCGGTCGGGGCGCGGCCCCGACCAGGCCCACCCCCCCGGGCCGGTCGGGGCCCTTTCCGCTCCTTGGGCAGTGGCCGTCCCCCGGCGCCGAACGGTGCCGGACGGGCCGTTGGCCCACATGTCCCGTCCTCCGGGCCGCCACCGTTTCCGTGCCGCGTCGGCGAGCTCGCGGGCCGGCGTCTCAGTTCACGACGAGGCGGGAGCCGAGGAGATCGGCGATGAGCGCGACAGTCGGCAGCGCTCCCGCCCTGGGCCGTGCGGAAGCCGTGCGATGCGACCGGGCGGCCGGGCGAGCTGCGGTGTCCTCGTACTCCTGGTGAGCGGGAGGTGCGGGCGGGGCGGCAGTCCACTCCTTGTCTGGCGCCGTCGCGTACCAGCCCAACTGCACCGGTTGTTGGAGTCGTGGGGGTGTGGGCGGGTTCGTGGGCGGGGCAGAGTCGGTGGCGTGATCCGGCTGGTCTGTCGGCGGGGATGTGGGAGAGGGCGGTGTGGCTGGTGGAGTGGGACTGGTGGACGGTGGATTTCGGGGACGCGCACGCGGGTGCGGTCGGTGTGCTGGTCGGTGGTGTTGAGCCGGGTCCGGTGTATTTCGATGTGGGGAGTGGTCCGGAGGTGCCGTCGACCAGGCACTGGTCGGCGTACGACGGCCGGTACCGCCGCCCGCGTGCGGAGGTCTTGCGGGCGGTGTGCGCGTGCGGATGGCGCGGCGCCGCCGAGTACCCCCTGGACTGGGCGACGGTCGGCGACCGGCCCCTGTACGAAGCGGACATCGACCTTTCGGCACCGCTCGCCGACTGGACGGCGCACCTGTCCGTGGTCCGGGAGGCGGCCGTGCCGCTGCCCGAGCCCTTGGCCGCGCTCCTGGTGGAGATGGCCGAGCAGCTGAACGCCGCAGCCGCGGGCGCGCCGTTGGCCGCGCTGCGCGCCGCGGGTGTGCTGGAGCGGGTAGCGGCCCGGGTCGGGCGGGAGGCCGCCGGAGTGCTGTGTGACGACGGCTTGTCTGCCGAAGCGGTGGCCACCGGGCTCGGGACGACCTACTCCAAGGCCCTGTTCATGCTCCTGGCCGCGCAGGACAGGTGACACCGCGCGTCACGACATCGGCCCTGTCGGCTTTCGGTTTCGCCGGAGCGGATTCCGGTCCGCGGGCACGGCGGGTCCTTGCTGCGGGGCCTGTGTACTGGGGGGCCGGCCGGCCTGGGGTCATGCCGAGTATGCGGGGCCGGTGTCGGGCTGGTGAGCGTGGTGCGGGAATCGGATGCTGGGGTCGAGAGCGAACCTGAGGGACAGTGCCATGGCAGTCGAGCGGTTTCTGATGGCCGCAGTGGCCTGGTTGAGTCGCCGCCGTTCGGTGGCGGGCACGGCCACAGCGATGCAGGAGAGCCGGCCGGGCAGTATCAGGGGGCGCGCCGCGCAGGTCTCGCGCTTTGAAGATGGCGAGGCTTCACTCTCAAGCGCCGAAACCGTGCGCCGTCCCTCACAGCCTTCGGGGCCCGACTCCGTCCTCGGCGAGCGCGTCGCCCGGGTTCAGCAGAGCGCAGGCCTTCATCGAGAGGCATCCACAGCCGATGCATCCGGTGAGCTCGGCCTCCAGCCGCTCGATGGTCTGCCGGCGCTCCTCCAGTCGACGCTTCCAGCCACGCGAGGCGAGCTGCCACTCCTGGTGACTCGGCGGACGGTCGAGCGGCACATCGGCGAACGCCTCCCGGAGGTCCTGCAGCGGGATGCCGATCCGTTTCGCCACCGAGATCAACGCGATCCGGCGCAGCATGTGCCGCGGGTAGCGGCGCTGGTTGCGATCGTCGCGTTCGGATGCGATCAGGCCGAGCTCTTCGTAGAACCGCAGTGCAGAGACCGCCGCTCCGGTCCGCGCGCTCACCTCACCGATGCTCAGCCAGTCGTCCGGCGTAGCCCGTTCGGCGCCGGAACGGTCGCTCGTCATACAGGGGCCTCCTCTTGACCTCAAGTCTACTTGAGGCCCTACGGTCGGCTGCGTTGCGCCAGAACGGCAAGCAGGAACGATCGGGAGAGGATGGCAGTTCGATGACGTTTGTGATCGCTTTGCCCTGTGTGGATGTCAAGGACAAGGCATGCATCGATGAGTGCCCTGTCGACTGCATCTATGAGGGTGAGCGGATGTTCTACATCCACCCGGACGAGTGCATCGACTGCGGCGCATGTGAGCCGGTGTGCCCGGTTGAAGCGATCCTCTTCGAGGACGACACCCCGCAGGAATGGCAGCACTTCAATACCGTGAACGCCGAGTTCTTCTCCGACCTCGGCTCCCCCCGCAGCAGCGCCAAGCTCGGTCCGATCGGCAGGGACCATCCGATAGTGGCGGCGCTGCCGCCTCAGGAAGCCGATTGAGCCCGAGAGCCGTCACCTCAGCCCCTCCGACCGTCACGTTCGAAGATGGCGAGGCTTCCTTGAACAGCTCGGCCGAAGTGGCGCTGGCCAGAACTGCCCCGGCAGTCCATCGGGTGACGTGGCTGCCGCTTCAGGCTGGTCACGTTCCAGAACCTGGGCTTCGAGCTGAGAGATTCGCCGATCTAGGAAGCGTGTGTTGGAGCGGGCGGCTTGGAGGCGGTCTCCGAGGGTCCGCTGTCCTGGGCCAGCTGGCGTAGGCGTTCCTTGAGGGGCCGTGTTCTCGACGGAGATGCGCTGGGCTGAGTCCTGTGGTTGGGGTGGCTTTGTTCACGGGTTGTGAGGCCCGTTCCGTCACGGCTTCGGGAGGCGCCGGCCGAGGCGGGAGGCAGATGTTCACGAGAACCGGAGGCAGTACGCCTCAGCGGGCCGCGACATGGCGTCGGAGCCACGCCACCGGTCATCTGGCTCCGTAGCCAGCGCGTTTGTCCCCGGCGACCCGGCTCCCAAGGACGCCCAGACTGTCGGTGCTACGTCCCGGCGCTGGGCGGTGCCGTCGGACGTCATGAACAACGGCTCGGCGCCGACGGCCAGGGTGGCTCCCGAACTGCTGTTAGAACGCACGCTCGCTCCAGACGGGTGGCGCGCGTCTCAGCGGCCACGGCCCGGGCTCCGCGCCGGCCTGTCAACCGCCGCAACGCCGAGGTGCTCATTCCTCGACTTGCGGCGACCTTCCCTCCCACGGCTGGTTAGTCTCGGGGCATGCGGATCGCCGTTTCCTCGGACATGGACGAACCCGTGGCTCGCGCACTCCTCGGGCAATTGCGCGACCGCGGACACGACGTGGTGACGTACGGGGCGCTCAGCCCCGGCGATGATCCGCAGTGGGCAGCCTGCTCGGAGGAGGCGGCCCGCGAGGTCGCCGCCGGGAACGCCGACCAGGCGGTCGTGTGCTGCTGGACCGGTACGGGCGCGTCGATCGCAGCGAACAAAGTTCCCGGCGTACGCGCAGCCCTGTGCACGGACGCCTACACGGCGGACGGTGCGCGTCGCTGGAATGACGCCAATGTGCTCGCGCTCAGCCTGCGCCTGACCTCGGAACCGCTCCTCAAGGAGATCCTCGACGCCTGGTTCGCCGCCGAGGCGAGCGCGGACGCCGAGGACCGAGAGAACGTAGCGCGCGTCAATCGGCTCAACAACACGAGAACCACACCTGAATGAAGGCAGTGACGCCGGCGGGTGGGACGGTTGCTCCCGGCACCGCGGTCGAGGCCGCTCATGCCCCCTCGGGGGAGTGCAGTCGGCCAGCCGCAGCCGTCCAGGGCTCCTAGCCCCCACCGGATACTCGGCGTGACCGCACCACGGAAAGTGAGTCAGAACCCAAAGTCCTGAACCTCTGCTGCCGGCGTTCTCGTGAACAAAGCCAGGCGGTGGGCCGTCAACTACCTGTCTTTGAGGCTGACGGTGCAGGCCAGGCATCACACTCCGGAGCCTGCTTGATCTGAGCCACCTGTAGCTGGACCATGCGGCAGCCAGCCGCTGACCGGTAGGCGAGCACGGGCCGTCGCCCCGGCCGGGCGACGGCCCGCACTGCGGCGTCCGGCAGGCGGTCTGAAGGGGGCCACCCGCGGCGTCGTCATGCCCGAAGACGGTGACGGCGATGAGGCGCCAGCCCTCCTCCCTGGTGTCGGCGTACTGAGAAAAGCGGCTCTGGCAAGATTTTCGTAGCATCATCCTGATGCGGGCAGTCGGCCGGTTTGCGGGGTGGGCAGCCTTTGAGTGTGTTCTGTTGAACTGTCAAAGCTGTTACCGCACTTGGCTGGGTTACTGGTGTTCTCGGCTGTTACTTCCGGTCCTGGCGTGGTGATTGAGGCTCGTACCCACTCCCGTGTCCCAGCGGGATGCAGCGGGTGCGGTGTCCTGAGCGCCTGGACCCACAGCCGCTATGTCCGGCACCTCGCCGATGCGGCGCTCGGCGGCCGGCCGGTCCGGATTGACTTGTCCGTGCGCCGTTTGTACTGCGAGAACCCGTTCTGCCCGAAGGTGACCTTCGCCGAACAGGTGCCTGGGCTGACCGTCCGCTACCAACGACGAACGCCGCTGCTGCACCACCTGGTCGAGTCGGTCGGTGTTCTGCTGGCGGGCCGGGGCGGGGCCCGGATGCTGCGGGTCCTGAACGTCAGCCTCTCGCGGTGCACCGTGCTCGCCCAGCTGATGCGGGTGCCGCTGCCGCCGCTGGTCACACCCCAGGTGCTGGGAGCGGACGACTTCGCGCTCTACGGCGACACCTACGGCACCCTCCTGGTTGATGCCACCACCCGCCTCCCGCTCACGCTCTGGGAGGGCCGGGACGCCGAACAGCTCAGCCGATGGCTCCGCGCGCATCCCGGAGTCGAGATCGCCTGCCGTGACGGCTCCCTCACCTGCCGGCAGGGCATAGCCGACGGCGCCCCCGACGCCGTTCAGGTCAGCGACCGCTTTCACCTGTGGCAGGGCCTGTCCGCGTTCAGGAAGTCGCCGCCGCCCACCGGCGGCTGCCTGCCCGCCGCTCTCCCTGCCCCCGAAACGGCCGGACCCGAGCCTCCTTCGACGACAACAGAACCTGGACAGGACACGCCCGCCAGCCGGCCCTCCCAACGGCTTTTCGAGGCCGTGCACGTGCCGACCGATGCCGGCCGCCCCTACAGTGCCACGGCCCGCGAACTCGGGCTGGACCGCCGCACCGTCCGTAAATACGCCAGAGCCCGCAGCTGGCACGAGATGATGCGCCGCCCTCCGCGCCGCCCGTCAACCTTGGATCCCTATCTCGACTACCTGCAGCAACGCTGGGACGAGGGCGAGCACAGCGCCAAAATCCTCCACCAAGAACTCGTTGGCAAGGGCTACCTGGGCCACTACCAGCGCGTGAAAACGGCCCTTGCGCCGCTGCGACGCGGCCTGCCCCTGGACGAGCCCCGCGAACGACCGCCCTCTCCACGCGAAGCCGCACGCTGGATCATCACCAATCCACTCCGGCACGGCCTGCAGACGACGGAGCGTCTGCGGCGGCTGCTCAACCACTGCCCGGAACTTCACCGCACCCACGAACTGGTCCGTCAGTTCGCCACCATGCTCGATACCGGCGACGCCACATCGCTGCCGACCTGGCTCGATCACCTCGCCAACAGCGGACTTCCGCCCCTCGCCGGCATCGCCACCGCCCTGCGCGAAGACCGGCACGCGGTCGCCCAGGGGATCACCAGCCCCTACAACTCCGGAGTCAACGAGGGCCGCATCACCGACGTGAAGCTCCAGAAACGCATCATGGCAGGCCGCGCCGGCGTTCCACTCCTCCGCCAGCGAGTCGTACTGGTCGCCCACCTACGCCGCCACTACGCGGACCAGCCAACCCTCACCCCGGAATGATCTCCGGCTACGGCAGAGCCACACCCACCAGTACGCCGAAACCCCGAGCAGCATGGCTACGACCTCACGGCTTGATCAGGGACTTACCTGAAGACATAGACACGCCCAACAGAGTTGACGTCCGAGGTGTCCTCGGGTGTCCTGCTGCAATGTCTGATCTTCGCATCCAGCAGCCGGACGGCGACGCCACGCTCAAAGACTGGCAGTACGCCCACAACGTGATCATTCCTACCCACTCCCTCTCTCTGGACGAGGTACGGGAACGTGCCGGGCGCCACCACCTGGAGATCGCGTATGTCGATGACGATCTCGTGGGCTGCAGCACGGTGCGCCCGCCGACGGACGAAACACCGGCGGCCACAGTCATCGCCCGCGTGCTCGCCGCTCACCGCAGGCGGGGGTTCGGAGAGGAACTCTATGCGCGCGGGCTCAACCGGGCCCGTCAACTGGGGGCCGAGGTGATCGAGACCGTCGTCCTGTCCTCCAACGAGGACGGACTGCGGTTCGCGCTCAAGCAAGGCTTCGTCGAGACGGAGCGATACCTGCTGCCTGGAGACACCATCCCCTGGATCGACTTGCGGCTCTCCTGACCGGGACAGACCGCGCCCTCACCGCCTGCGCAACAGCTCCTCGAATGAGCCGCACCCACCGACCGACCGCTGCACCGGGATGATCTCCGACTACGAAAATCTTGCCAGAGCCACGCTCAGGCGTACGCCGACACCCTGGTGGCTGTCCCGGCCCGTTCGGACCGCTCGAAGGCTTGCCAGGCACCGGCCGGGCGGCTCCCGCCGTTCGCGGTCGCTGGGCCTGGGCGGAGAGGACGGTGGCGGAGCTGTGCCGGGGCTTGGCCACCGGCGATGCCGGGCGGGACGGTTGCTTCGGCATGCCTGCCCTGACCGCCGCTCTCTCCTACGCCAGGTGCTTCTTCGGTCGGGGTCGGGCGTCGAGGAGTGCCCACCAGGTGTGGCCGTCGTGGTCGGTGTGCGTGCCGCAGGCATCGACGGCGCGCAGCAGCGCCACATCCGTCGGCACTTGCCCTGCACTTTCCTGGTCGTTGGTCTGGTGGCTGAGGACCATGATGAGGATCTTGGCGTCCTGGTCGGCGAGGTGGACGCTGACGCGTTTCCCGCCGCCTGCCACGGCCGTGTCGACCAGGCCGTGGACTGTCTTGAGGAAGTCGTGCTCGTCCGGCTGCGGGTAGTTCCATTCGGCGATGGCGAGCGCGGCTTGTCCGGCGGCCTTCTTGGCCGCCCACTGGTCCGCGCGGAAGGCCGGCACCCTCGTCCGCCGGCTGGTGACGACCAGCCGGGGCGGCATCCCGGTGAGCGATTTCGGCTCGGTCGCCGGCTGCGGCCGCCGCGGCTCCACCGGCTTCTTCTGCGGCGGCGGTGACTTCGGAGACGCGGCGAAGTCGCGGAGCTCGATGGACGCGGGGTCTGGAGCTTGCCGTCGACGGTGCGGGGGGCCTCGCCGCGCTGGGCGGCCTGCTGGCGGCGGAGTCGGATCGGCGTCCCGTGCGGCGGTGAAGGAGGCGAGGACGTCGACCAGGTCGTGCCCGGCGACGTGGTCGCGCACCATGGCCTCGACTTCGGCCGGGCGGTCGGGCGGCCGGGCGGCCGGGGTGTCGTGCGGGTCGTCGTGGTGCGAGTCGCAGCCGTCCAGGCGGCCGTGGTCGGCCTTCCACCTGCCCGCGCGCTCGGCGGCCGCGGTGGTGCGGTGTCGGTCATCTGCGAGTCCTGGTCGTGGTGGTGGCAGGTCAGGCGGGTCGGAGACGACGGTCTCCGGGGTGTTCGTGGACGGCGGCGACACGGTTGTCCGTCGCGCCTGGGCGGAATGCACTCGGCCCCCGCCCCGAGCAGCCAGGCGATCGCCTCGATCGTTCTACCGCGTACCTGATCAGCCGTTCGTGGGCGGTCCGGAAGGGGCCGGGGCTCGTCGGGCAGGTCCCGCCAGGACGAGTTGGTCACCTCCTTGATCATCTGTTTGGCCGTCACCTGTGCAAGAATCTTGAACACATTCAACTTGAACGCATTCAAATCGATCATGGGGTAGACGGACGTGGTGGACTTCAGCAATTACGTCGGGGCGCCGAAGCTGCAACCCTGGCGGCCGCCGCCACCGGCCCCGCCGTGGCCGCGATGGCGGAAGTTCCTGATGGCCCTGACCGCTGTCGCGGCGATCGGATTGCCGCTGTGGGTGCTTTATGTGCTCGGACAGCCCGAGGAGATCGAAAGACGTCCGGCCGCATGTGCGAAGGCCCTGAAGAGCATCGGCTGGAAGCCTCCGGCACGCCTGGACGAGGAGGCCTGCACGGAAATCGAGAGCAGCATCTTCGCAACCGCCTGGAGCGGAACGTTCCACATGCCTCGCGCCGATGTCCGCGACTGGCTCACCGGCCTGCCGTCCCGCCGGGATGGACCCCCCGTCCTGAGCGGGGAATCCGCCCCCCAGACCTTCTCCTTCGTGCCGCCCTCGGCCGGACGGATCGACACCGTGGAGGTCTCGGTCACATGGCGGGGTGAAGCGGACGCCGTCATCAGCTTCAAGACGTACAACGGCTAGGGGGTGTCCGCCGGCCGGTCGGCCGTTACTCCGTTCGTGGCGCGACGTCATGAACTGACCGATCAGGCCTGGGAAGTGATCGAGCCGCTGTCGGCCCCGCCCCGGATGGGCCGTCCGGGGTCGGACCGGCGCCAGGTCCCGAACGGCATCCTGTGGAAACTCGTCCGGGCCGGCCTTCCACCCGGCGTACTGGTGAAGGACGACGTCCGCGTCGGTGTGGGTGTCCACGTCGGCGCCGAGGTGCTCCGCCCGCCGCTGTACGGCGGCCCGCTGCTCGGTGGCGGTGCGGCTCAGGCTGTCCGCCTCACCGGTCAGGGCTTCGCCGGTGGACGGCGTCCACACCAGCGGCGGGAAGTCGGCGGTGGTAACGGTGTCGCTCACGTGCTGCTCCTGGGGGTGTCGGCCCGTGAACGCGCCGGCCGGACTGAAGCCGATCCGCGCCTCCCGGCCCGACGGAGCACCGATCTACGTGTTCATGGACAACCGGTCCGCCCACAAGGGCAGCGAGATCCGCGGCTGGGCGGGAAGTGCAAGGTCGAGTTGTGCTTCGACCTACGCCTCCCGGGCCAACCCGATCGAAGCCCACTTCGGACCGCTGAGGCAGTTCACCATCGCCGCTTCGCATCACCCGAACCACATGGTCCAGACCCGGGCCCTGCCTGCCTGCCTGCCTGCCTGCCTACCTGCGGCGGCGCAACGCCAACGCCCGCCTCCGCCTCGACGTGGTAGACCACGTGCCCGCCGCGCGTGCCGTGGCCGCCGTGGCCGCCGTGCCCGCTGCTGCCGTTGCTCGGCGCGTAGGCGACCCGGAGCACCACCACGGGCCCCCAGCTCCGGCGACACCCGCTCGACAACCGGCGCGGCGGACGACCACCAACCTCCGTCCACCTCGTACGGGCCCAGCAGGCCGAAGTATTCGTCTCGGCGAGTCGTCGGCAGAGCGCGCCCGAGAGACAGCCTCAACCCTTGCGGCGATGCCGACGACTGTCCGGGACGGCGCCGGCCCCCGTCCATGCGCCAGCGCTGCTACCCGGGCCGAGACGGCGAACAGCTTCTCGCTCTGGCAGCGTTCGTCGCGATCATGTCACCGGTCTGCGACAGCGTTGTCCGGGAACGAGTACATCGCGTTGAGCCGGCCCGCGGTCCCCGCATAGTCATCATGCAGCGCCGGGCCGGACCGCCCCGGCCGCGACCAACGACCGCAAAAGGGGATTCATCTCATGTCTGGCAACCGCCGTAAGGCCTCCCTCGTCACCACGGTTCTCGTGGGCGGAGCAATGCTGCTGACGGCATGCCAGGACACGGACGCGGGCGCGGACGCCGGCGCCCCCCAGGCCTCTGCCTCGGCCTCCGCCACTGCGGCCGCGGGCGCGGCCACGCCGTCCGCCTCACCCGCGGCCACCGCCGAGGCCTCCGGAGGCACGGGCAAGGACAACAAGAACGGCGGCGCCGGCGGCGGGCAGAAGCAGGTCGGGCAGGTCTGCGGCGCCAACGACATCTCCTGGAGCACCAAGTCCGAGACCCAGGCCGGCGGATACATTCTGGTCGTCGCGAAGGCGAAGCCGGGCATCACCTGTACCCTGCCCGCCGTTCATCCGACCGTTGCGTTCGGATCCGACGGCACGGAAGCCGGCCCCGCCGAGCAGTCCACCGGCAAGCAGATCACGCTGTCCGGGAACACCACCGCCTACGCAGGAGTGAACCCGAAGACCACCAGCGCGAACGGCGGCAAGGAACTGGACAGCATCATCGTCGCCATCGGAAACGACGACCCCGACCCGGTCTCCCTGTCCGTCGGCACCATCACCGTCGACAAGCCGATCGTCACCAACTGGCACACCTCCCCGAAGGATGCCGTCCCCTCCCAGTGAGCACGCTCGGGGCAGGAATCCAGGGACGGGCGCGAACACGAGTCCGCCTTCCTGCGCGTTCTCATGACGGGTGAGGAGGCGTCCTTCGGAAGCGGACCCTTTGCGCTCAGCCCGCCGCGGGAACGTCCGCGCGCGGACGGCGGGCTCGGCCCCGCCTGCAGACGACGCAGCAGCGCGCTTTCCGGCCGTGGCCCTGTCCCGGTTACCGTCCCGGCGCCGACCCGTCGCCGTCCGGCGCCTGGTCGGGGTACGAGGTGCTGTACCCACTCGCGACCGCCGCCCGGAGCGGAGCATCGACAACGCCGCCACCGAGCGGCTGCGCCGCCGGACCGAGGCCTGACCGTAGGGTGCACCCGGGTGCGGGAGTCACGGGTCGATCCCGCTCACGTCTCGTCACACGTCCCCCCAGGGCTCAGGGTTCGCTTCCGTCACCACCCCCCGACCGTGAGCCGGCCCCGCTCGTTCCCACCACGTACGGCGAGGTCAAAGGAGCCGTGGGCGGGTGTGGCGGAACGGCCGCGGTGCGCGGACCCCAGCCGTGGACGTCCCCGGCAGCCCTCGGCGAGCCCTTGCCCTGCGGGTCGTGCACCACCGCCAGGGACTCGCCCTCCTTCGCGAGCCGCGAGCCGCGAGGGGGTGTCGGGGGAGTTTCGCGTTGAACGCGCTGTTGAAGACGATGTGGATCGGGCTGGCCGCGACCTTGATCGTGAGTCTGGCCGCCGTGGTCGCGCCGGACCACGTTCAGATAGACGACGACGGGCGCATCCACCGGGGCGCGCCCGCGCCGACGCCGTCCCCGTCCCCGTCCCCGTCCACGGCGGCGCCCGCACCGGAGTCCACGTCACCGCCCCTCACACGGGACGCCGTGGACGAGGTGATCCGGACCGCGGTCGGCGCGGCGGGCCTTGACCCGGCGCAGGGCCGCCCGACCGTCGCGGCCGGCGCCGACTCGAAGAGGACGGGCTGGATGGCCGTCCGCGAGAAGAGTGCCGCGCAGTCGGAGATGGACGCGGTCTGCGCGGACCTGGAGCGCCAGGGCTGCCCGAGATCACCGTCCGCATCGGCTGACTCCTCACGCAGAAGCTCACACCGTCTTCCCGGGAAACCGCGCACGCTGCCGCCGCCGGCGGCCTCGCCGAGAACTCCGCACGGAGAGGGCTT
This sequence comes from Streptomyces sp. NPDC001502, assembly GCF_042894785.1. NCBI lineage: Bacteria > Bacillati > Actinomycetota > Actinomycetes > Kitasatosporales > Streptomycetaceae > Streptomyces > Streptomyces sp. NPDC001502. The sequence goes on along the minus strand of NZ_JBIAVW010000019.1, from coordinate 84,583 downwards.
TACCAGCCGTTCTACGGAAGACGACGGCTCATGACAGAGGTGGGTCGGCAGTGAGCTGGCCGAGGTTCGCAAGGGAGAGTGGCGAAGACCTTGCGGTCCTCCCGGCGGGCAGAGCCGCGTCATTCCGGAGTTCCGCACGCGTCGGCCGGAGCTCCCGCGCCCGTATCGCCGCCGGCGCCTGACATTCCCCGGCGCGGCTGACAGTGCCGCCACAGGCCATTCCGCGGGGCTTTCGGGGCGGCCGGCTCCGGTCGCGCCACGGATCGTGCAGCAGGGGTCAGGAGAACGCTGCCGCTGCATGTACCGGCGCAGGGCAGGCCCGGTCCGCATGACCGAATACCACCCCATTGGACTGCTGGCCGAATGTGGAGCCGCAGTGTTGTCGAGGAATCGGCGCCGGGACATGATCGCTACTCGCACGACCTGACTATCCATTTGGGAACCGGAGCAGGAGCAGCGAAATCCCGGCCGGAACCGGTTTCTTGCCGCTCCCAGACTTGATCGCGGCAAAAGCGGGAGCCAGGAGCATGCCGGCTTCGGCAGCTCTTTCCTGCCGCCGCGCAGACGCTTCGCGCTCTGCCATGTCACTTTTCAATGAAAGGAATTCCAGGCTTTCATGTACAAACGTTCAGGGTTACTCGCCCTCACCACAGTGGGCATCGTGCTGTGCACCGCTGGTCTCACGCCTTCCGTCAGTCAGGCAGTCGGCGGTACCGGCGACGGGAAGGGTTCCTATGCCGACAGCAACGGCCTGACAGCGGATGACATCAGGCTCATCAACGCGCTGAACGAAGAGGCACTGGACCTGGGGCGGCCGGGCAAGACCCCCGGCGGGGACCTGCCGAGCGCCACCGAGTCCCGCAGGGCCTCCGCCGCGGCCGACGACAGGGTGACGCCGCCTGCCGAGCCGCTGGAGCGCATGCCCGACGCATACCGGGCCCATGGAGACAGGGCCACTACCGGCATCGGCAACTACATACGCAAGTGGCAGCAGGTCTACAGCCACCGCGACGGACGAGTGCAGCAGATGACCGAACAGCAGCGGGAGCAGCTGTCCTACGGGTGCGTCGGCGTCACCTGGGTCAATTCAGGTCCCTATCCGACGAACAAACTGGCCTTTGCGTCCTTCGACGAGGAGAAGCACCGGAACGCTCTGGAGAACACCAGCCCCCGGCCGGGCGAGACGCGGGCGGAGTTCGAGGGGCGCATCGCCAAGCAAAGCTTTGACGAGACAAAGGGATTCAACCGGGCCCGGGATGTGGCATCCGTCATGAACAAGGCCCTGGAAAGCGCCCATGACGAGAGTGCCTATCTGAGCAGCCTCAAGGCAGAGCTCACAAAGAACGACGACGCTCTCGCCGCCGAAGACAGCCGTTCGAACTTCTACTCGGCCCTGAGGAACACCCCGTCCTTCAAGGACAGGAACGGGGGCAACCTCGACCCGTCCAAGATGAAGGCGGTCATCTACTCGAAGCACTTCTGGAGCGGGCAGGACCCCCGGAGCCCCTCCGACAAGCGGAAGTACGGGGACCCCGACGCCTTCCGCCCCAACCGGAACACAGGCCTCGTCGACATGTCGAAGGACAGGAACACCTCACGCAGCCCCGCCAAGCCCGGCGAAAGCTATGTCAACTTCGACTACGGCTGGTTCGGGGACCAAAAAGAAACAAACCCTGACAACTCCATATGGACCCACGCCAACCACTACCACTCGCCGGAAGGCGGTATGGGTCCCATGCAGGTATACGAGAGCAAGTTCCGCAACTGGTCCTCCGGATACACGGACTTCGACCGCGGAACCTACGTCATCACCTTCATACCCAAGAGCTGGAACACCGCGCCCGCCAAAGTGAAGCAGGGCTGGCCGTAACAACTCGCCCCCTCACGAGCGCGATGTTGCGCAACCACCGCTGAACGGTGCGGGGGCCGCTCCTCGGCCACGTCCGGTAGGAGTCCTCGACGTCGGCCTCGGGGCCTGCCGGTCGGCCGGGATCCGGCGGTGCGGCCCTGACGAGTCGACAGGATCACGGCTCCGTATCTCATCGGAAACCGGAAGGGCCCGCCGTCGCGATTGTTGCGGAGCCAGACGAGCCGGATGTCGTAGGGGTCATGGCGGACCTCCCACAGGCCCTTGCGTTCGGTGATCCCGGACTTCCCCCGCCGCAGCCCGTCCAGGCCCTCGCAGTCGCAGATCCTGTTTTTGATCTTGATGCCGTAGGAGTTGACGGCCTGCCCACGGGCAGCCAGCAGTTCCAGGTAGTCCTCGGCCGTCAGCGGCAGCGGGAGGTAGCCGGCCCTCTCGACCAGCGCGGCGTACTTCTCGTTCGGGGAGAAGGTTCGCCGCGGTAGTGAGCGGGTCACGCAAGGCGTCATGGGGCCTGTGCTGCCACTTCGCCTTGCCGACCGCAGGAGCTCGGATATCGGCTTTGAACCAGACACTACGGTCGCTGCCACCACTCCCAGGGCCGCGCACTGGCGAAGCGACGACCTGGCCACCGAGCCGGGCTTCCACGCGTGGCAGCACCACTTCGTCTCCGCGACCGACCTGCGCGATCCCGCGCTGGACCGGCTCCTGCTCTGCGTGGCCGACGACATGACCGACAGCGTCATCCTGACCGAACCCGCCTGCGCATGGGCTGTCCACCCCTGTGACGGCGGCGTGGACGTCTTCGTCGGGAGCGTCGCGGTGCGCGATGAACTCGCCAGCGCCTATGCCCCGTGGCTGCCGTCGACGCTGCAGGGGACGTGATCCGGGCCCGGACCGAGCGGGCTGTTCAGATAGCGCGCCCGATTCGGCAGGTCCAGACCGGGAACGGCGTCGGCACGGGATCGACCTCCGCCCGGTCCTGACCGAGGGACTCGAATGACGTGAGTTCGGTCCACGGCACCAGGCCGGGAACACTGTCGTCGACGAAGCCGGTGATGATCGGTTCGAGCGTTTCGGTCAGTACGTAGTCACCACCGAACGGGAGCGATTCCGGGGGCTGGGAGGATGTTGAACAGCGTAGTTGTCCGGCTTGCTCGTCGTGCCAGACGTAGAACGTGGCGGTCCCGTGCGGACCGAGGGGCCGGATGCGGTCACGCAGCGCCCTCGCGGTGCTCTCGAAGGCGGCAGCCACCTCCTCCACGACCAGCGTCGCCCGCTCCTCGGCGTCGGCGCCGAGATGCCAGGTGTTGGTCTGCGACTCGGCCGCCTGGTTGCCCGGGTCCAGGACCAGGGGCTCGTCCGCGACCTCTGCGATGAACGTCAACAGCATCGGCCAAGTGTGCACGACCGCCGGTGGCCGCTCCACCAGGGGTGCGGCGGCCACCGGTCACGGTCGAATCAGCCCGCCGGAGCCGCGATCCGGGCTTCGAGGTCGGCGACGCGGCGGTCCTGGAAGCGGAGGTTGCTGCGGGCGGCGCGAACGTGATCCGGCCGCACTCCGGGCAGGTCTGCACCCCGCTGCCCCGCCCCGACGTGGCAGAGAGCTGGTAGCCGCCCGCCCCCCGTTTCCGTACAAGGAGGGGCCGGGCCGGCTGCGGCTGCCGGGTGAGCGGTCGGCGGGGGCCGGCCGGTGTGGGGACCTTGCCAGGGCCCTGGTGAGCGGGTGGCGGCCGGGCAGGCTAGTTTGCTCGGATGAGTCTCCTTGATGATGTGGCCGAGCGCGACGGCTGGCAGTGCTGGGTGTGTGACGAACCGGTCGACCCCGACGAGTCGGTGAACGACCCGCGGGGGCCCAGTGTCGACAGCCGGACCGCCGACCGGAAGGCCAAGGTGGCCGAGCGGCTCGCGCACCGCGGGTGCAACACCCGCAAGGGTGCGGTCAAGGTGGTCATCGCCTGGCCGGAGCGCCTGTACGTAGTCGAACCCGCACCGCTGATCGCCGTCGCCGACAGGCTGGAGCGCAAGGGTGGCCGCGAGATGGTGGGCCGTTGTCCGACCAGGAAGGACGCCCAAGAGGCGGCGGACTGGCTGGTGGACCGGTTCTCCCGACTGGTACCGGGGATGCCGGTGACCGCCGACATCCAGGCGGGCGGCGGCCAGTTCCTCGTCATCCTGGCCGCCGGCCGCCGCTGACCGGGGATCACCCACACACACTCGCGTCGAGATGGCGGTCATCTGACCGCCGCCGTGCCCGCCGTGCCCGCCGCGCCTGCCGCGCCGCCAGTGCGGGAGGCCGGCCGCCGGTCCGTGGGCTGTGCCCGCGAGTACGGACGCGAAGCGCTCCGGGGACCTGTGACCGAAGGCTTGAACGTCCCCCGCGATCCCGACCTCGGTGACCGGGCCCGGGCCCTGGAGCAGCTGAAGGTGTACCCGGCCGCGCACTCGCAGATGGTGTCGCTGGTCAGGGACGTCCTGCCGGAGCGGGCAGCGAGCCTCCTGGTCGGCTCGCGCCGGCGGCCGCTGCTGGCCGCCCGCATGCAGCAGATCGGCGAGAGCGACGGCACACACGTCGTGGCCCGGCACGTGAACCGCCCGACGGCCGACACCTCCTGGCAGCAGGCCACCGGCACGGCTCTGGCGTCGCCCGCGTCCGTTTCCCGGCTGTGGGTCTCCCCGATGGCGGCCCGCCCCCGCTCCACCCCTTGGACAGACGCCACCGCAGCGGCCGCGGCTTCGGCGCGGGCCGCGGGCCGCGGGGAGTCAATGCCGGCAGGACGGCCGGACGCGGAGCAGCTCGGTCCGCAGCACGGGTGTGCCGTCGACCGGTGCCGGGTCCTCCGCGGTCGGCTCGATTCCTCCGGCGGCGGTCTTGTCGAGTGTTGCCAGGCCGTCGGGGCCGACCGTGCCGAACACCGTGTAGTTCGGGCGCAGTGCGGAGTCGCCGTAGACGACGAAGAACTGTGAGCCGTTCGTGTCCGGACCGGCGTTGGCCATCGCCAGCAGGCCGCGCCCGTACAGGCGGCGCGCGCCGGTCGGATCGCTCGGTGCGGGTGGCAAATCCACCGGTAGCTCGTCCTTGTACTTGTACCCGGGCCCTCCCTCACCGGTACCGGTCGGGTCGCCGCACTGCAGGACCTTCAGCGTCGGATACGCCGTCAGACGGTGGCACACCGTTCGGTCGTAGAACCCATGCCGTGCCAGGTGCAGGAAACTCTGGACCGTGCACGGCGCCTTGGCCTGGTCCAGACGCAGCGGGAGCGGACCCTGGCTGGTCGGAACCGCCATGCCAACCGTGCCACGGCTAGGGGTGCGCCGCGGGTCGGGCGGCAGCGGAACATGACGCGCGGGCGGCTCGTCCGGGGTCTGCGTGTACTGGCAAGGGCCGTGCGTGGTGCGCGGCGGAGCGCCGTCGGAAGCGGTGGCGGCACTTCCCCCGGACACGACTAACGTCACGGCCGCAAATGCGCTGATCAGTGCTCGGTTCATCTTGCGCGCCCTCCTGATGATCGCCAGGTTTTGGAGCGGTCGCAGTCTAGGGCGTGGTGCGGTCGGCGGGAATGGCCAACGACGGGAGGCCGGCGCGGCCGACCCCGAAGTCCTGCGGACTCGACGGCTGGGCAGGGGGAGCCGGTGCTGCACGAGGTAGAGCAGATTCATCGCACCGTCCTCGTCGATGGGGGACAGACGTACATGGCGCTGATGCGGAGGCTGATCGACGGCGTGCTCCTCGCGTTGTACAGGCGCTGTACCGAGAAGGAACTGCCGGCGCTGTGCGAGCGCCTCGGCCATCCCCCGCCCAGTGCGGGCAGCAGCAAGCACGAGCGCCTGGTGTCCAGCCTGAACGCCTGCCCCGACGACCGCCTGCCGGGCGTCGCCGACGCCGTTCCCAACCAGGAGAAGCTGGACCAGGCAGAATGTACGGCGCTGCAGGACGTTCCGTGGCTCGGCAGTCACCACGTGCAGATCCCGAGCCGGACCAGGCGCGGGCTTGCAGAGACTTCGATCTGTCCGACCACCTCGGCTACGCGGACCGCTTCATGGCTCTGCTGGGGCGAATGTGGCACCTGGACAATGATCCACTCGGTGGATGGACCACCCCGACAAACAGCCTGCGCAGCCAGATCGAGCGCCACGTGATCCGGTTCCCGGACGACTGGACGACCGAGCAGTTATTCGAGCAGCTCGGTGCGCCGTCGAAGTACCGAACCCCTGCTTCGGCCACCTCCTCGGGGGCTTGGCATCCCCCGCTGTCCTGCCCGACGAGCCGGCGCAGCGCCGCTTCGTCGAGCTTGCCAACCGGCCCCTGACCTCTGCGGGCGCCCAGCTGAGCCAGCACGGAGAGGAAGACGGCTACCCCCGCTTCCAGCTCGTCGAGCACGGCTGCGGCACCGCACGCCGACCGCGCAACTCATCTTCGCCACCCTGGCCAAGCCTGACATCCGCTTTACCAGCGCCCTCGACAACGACATCGAGGTGCCGAGCGCGCCGACGAGGTGCTCGTACTTCTCGCGGGGGCACTCCTCTTCGCATGCCGTCGGACAGTGCCTCCCCCCGAGACCGCCAAAGGCGGACGTCCGGCCGGGGCGAGTTCCCCGGTCGGCCGTCCGCCTGTCAGATGGTCAGTTGCCGCTGCTTGAAGTTACGTCTGGTGCCTCAGCGGCGCGATATAGGGATCCAGGCTCGCCCTCAGATCCGAATCCGAAACTTCTCGATTGCCTCCTACGCCATTCCACCCCTCCAAGTGCCTGATCGCGTGGACCGGAACTCCCAATCCATGGTAGAAGCAGTAAATGAAAGCGAAGAAGGTCGCTTCGCTTCCCAGCTCTCCTTTCACCCATAGCGCAATGTCCACCGCGTCGTCACCGCGGATCGCGCGCTCGCGAATGCCGGAGCCGATCAGCTTTGGATTCTTCATCTCCAAAATATGACCTCAACCTTGGTGTAGTTACCCGGATTTCCTTCCCGCTTCAAGAATTCAACCCGACCGGTAAAGCCGTACTTCGTGGCCATCTTACCGGTGAATGTCAGCCGCGCCGCCTCCTCCTCGCTCAACATGAGGCTCTGTATACCGGCGTTGAAGCTGTCCAGGTTGTCCCTCATCTCACCGCCGCTGAGCCAGGTTCCCGCCATTCCCTTCGCGTTTCCGCCTATGTGTCCCATCACGTCGTCGATCATTACACTGCCGACTGGAGTCTTTCCCTCCTCGGCGAGAACGACGAGATGCAGGACTCCTTCCTTGTCGATGGAGCCCGCTATCCCATGGCTTCCGCTGCCGTAGTCATCCCCCCATTCAAGGCAAGGGGATGCGTTGGTCTGGCTGGACGCCGCAGTGGCCCGGAACGCGCTCTTTCCAGCAGGGATCTTGCTCTTCGTGCAGGCTTCGCGCAGCTTCTGGAAGGCCTTGCTGGTGATACCTGAGATGGCCGTTTCGGATACGCCGAGAGTTCGCAGGGCCTTGTAGGCATCGGCGAATCCGATACCGGTCATGACGGCGGCGTCGGCAGCCCGGACGGCGTCCGCGATGGGCTTGAGGATCTTCCCCGCGAAGAGGAGCCCGACGTCCAGGGCCGCCCATGCGCAGCCGCCCCAGCTCCCGCGCTCAAAGCCGGAGGAGAACTTCTCGCCGCACTTGATCCAGTGCCCGAAGAGGATGTCCACCGGATCGACCCCCGCCTGGTACTCGGCGATCGTGATGGTGTGCGTGACTTCCTGCGAGAGCTCTTCCGTCGGGTACTGCCCCATGTACTTTGTCTCGCCCGAAGGACACGTGGACTTCGACGGGTCCATGACCAGCGTGTTGCACAGGTACACGTCAAGGAACGCCTTGTACCGGATCTTCACCGTCATCGTGCAGTCGCCCTTGTAGAAGAGCGAGTCGAGGATGCCGTCGCAGCCGGCCGTCTTCTTCAGGGTTTCGGGCTTGCCGATGTTTTCGGTGTGGTCGATGACGTAGAACATGCTGCCGATCGACCCGCCGGACCCGTCGGGCACGGTTCCGGTGTTGATCTGCTTCGCCTTGGCCGCCTTCTCGGCCCTGTCAGCGGCTTCCTGGGCTTCCTTGGCGTACCTGTCGGCGTCCTTCGCGGCCTGTTCGGCCTCGGTCGCGGCGATCGCGGCGCGGTCGGCGGCCTCCCGGGCGATCTTCGCGTCCTGTTCGGCCCGGGTCGCCGCCGCGCGGGCCGCGGCCGCGTCGAGGGCCGCCTGGTCGGCGGAGTCGCGGGCCGCCTTGGCGTGGCCCTCGGAGCGTCCTGCGGCCTGGTCCGCGGCCACGGCGTCCGCCGCAGCCTGCCCGGCGAATTCGGTACTGCGGACCAGTGAAGCGGAGGCCAGGGACGCCGACTTCGCGGCGTCGGCCGAGTAGCCGAGGGCCTCCTTGGCGTAGGTACGGGCGTCCGAGGCGTACTTGGTCGCGTTCGACGCGTGCTCGTACGCGGCCTTCGCGTCGCCCTGCGCCTGATCGGCGATGGCCTTGGCCGAGGCGGCCTCCTCCTGCGCGTTCTTGGCGTGCGCGTCGGCGACGGCCTTCTGCTGTTCCGCGATGCTCTTCGACGCCTGCCCGGTCAGCACGACCAGGCCGGCCGCCGAGTCGGTGGTGACGTACGGCGAGCCGAGCTGGACGGCGTCATTCGCGGGCTGGGCGACCTGTGAGGCCGCCTTGCCCGCGTCGACCGCAGCCTGGGCGGTCACGTAGGCGAATCCCGCCGCCTTGGCGGCCGCGGCCCGAGCCTTGCCGGCCTCCACGTTCGCCTTGCCCGCGTTGGTCTTGGCGGTCTTGGCCTGCGCGTCCGCCTCGTTGGCCTGGGAGACGGCCGCTCGCGCGTCGAACGCGGCGCGCTCGGAAGCGCCGATCGCGTCGGCGGCCGCGCTGGTCGCCGTCCGCACCGCGGCGTCCGCCTTCAGCTTCGCGGCCTGGGCGGCGTCGGCGTCCGCGCGCGAGCGCTTGGCCGCAGCCTCGGCGCGGGTCGCGGCTGCGTCGGCCTCGGAGGCCGCCTTCGTCGCCGCGTCGGCCTCGCCGCGGGCCCTGCCAGCTGCCGTCTCCGCCTCGGTCGCGTGCTTGTCCGCCTGGTCGGAGGCCGCGCGTGCGGCGGTGGCCTCCGGGCCCGCGTGGAGCGAAGCGGCGTAGGCGGCCTGGGCGTCGGCCTTGGCGCGCGCGGCGTCGGCCTTCTGTTCCGCTTGCCAGGCGTCGTCGCGCTTGGCCTTGGCATTGTCGCGGGCCTTGACGGCGCCGTTCTTACGCTCGACCGCGGTGGCCTCGGAGGCTTCGGCCTGCTCCTTTGCGTTCTTGGCCTTGGTCGCCTCCGCTTCGGCGTTCTTCTTGTGCTGCGCGGCCTCGGCCTGCTTGGCGGCCGCGGCCACCTTCTCCTTCTTCGCCGTGGCCTCTTCCGCCTCGGCGGCGAGCCGCTTGGCGTGGGCGTTGGCGGCCGCCGCCTTCGCGTCGGCCTCCGCCTTCAGCGCCTCGCCGAGCTTCGCCTTCGCGGTCTCCGCTTCCTTCTTGGCGTTGTCCCGGTGCGACTTGGCCGAATCCGCGGCGGCCTTCGCCTGCAGCTCGGCCGTCTGCGCGGCCCCCCTGCGGAACTCCGCCTTCGACTGTGCGGCCTGGGCCAGAGCGCGCTGCGCGATGGTGTCGCTGTCCGCGCCGGAGGCACGGGTGGCGGCCTCGGCGGTCTCCCCCGCCTTCACCATCGCGTCGAGCGCAGCCACCGCGCCCTTGGTGACCTGGGCCTTCTGCTGACCGACCAGCAGACCACGCCCTCGCGGCGCACCAGCGGAGTCCGCGACCGCGTAGGCGGCCTGCTCGGCGGTGTCGCTGGTGGCTGCGGCCTTCTTCGCGGCCGCGGCCTGGGCCTTCAGGACTTCGAGCTGCTTCTTGGCGCCCGTCTGGGCGTCCGTGACGGCCTTCTTCGCCTTGTCGAACTCCGCCTTGGGCGGAACGGAGCCGGTGTTGGCGGACGGCTTCACGTCGAACTGCTGCGAGCCCGACGTGTTGCAGTCCCACAGCCGCGCGTCGACGCTGTTGTCGTACGCCGGCAAGTCCATGCACTTGCCGGTGCCGACGCTCTTCAGGCCGGTGGTGGCGCGCAGGTTGAAGTCCCAGGTCTGTGCCGGCGAGCTGTTGCACGTCGCGATCTGGATCTTGGTGCCGTTGGCGTTCTTGTTCGACGCCACTTCGAGGCACTTGAAGGACTTGGTGTTCCGCAGGTGCAGTCCGTGATCGTCGCCGAAGAGCTGCCACGACTGGGCCCCGGAGCCCGTGCACGTGTACACCTGCACGGGCGTGCCGTCGGCCGTACCGCCGCCCTGCACGTCGAGGCACTTGCCGCTCGCGGCGTGCACCTGGATCGTCGCCGGGCTCTCGCCGACGGCTCCGACGCCGCCGGGAGACCAGTAGTCCTGGAAGCGGGCGGCGTGGTCGGCCACCCACGAGTGGCCCAGCAGCTCGCCCAGGGCCTTGGCACCCGCGGTCAGGGACTGGGTCGCGTTCTTGTTCGCTGCCAGGATCTGGTTCCGCTGCGCCTGCTGGGAGGCGACCTCCTGCTGCCACTCGGCGGCGGCCGTCTCGGTGATCCCGCCCAACACCTTGGCCGGGTCCATCGGGTCACGCCAGGCACAGGAGGCGAAGCGGGTCTTCAGGTCCTCTACCGCGATGCGGTACTCCGCCGTCCCCGCCGTGGGTGCCGTACGGGCGAACCCTCCGGAAGCGAGGAACATACGGGCGTTGTCGGCACCCGTCGGCTCCGGCGACCAGTCGGTGAGGGCCTTGTACGCGTCGCGCTCCGCGATCGCGCGGATCCAGGCGTCGCCCGTGACCTGCTGGGGGTCGGGGTCCTTGCCGTAGAGGGGCGCGCCGAGGTTCTTGACGGCCGTGACGGCGGCTGACGAGGCCTGGGGCGTGGGGTCCTTGTAGAAGTCGCTCTCGGAGGTCCAGAACCGGTCGGCGGTCCACTTGCCCAGCCCGGTCTGGGCGTAGAAGTCCTGCTTGCCGTCACCGGGCGAGCCCGGGGGCCAGTGGAAGTCGGCGTTGTTGATGCCGCCCGGAGTGGTCAGCCCCTCCAGGGGCTTCTTCCACGTGTCCCGGAGGGAACTGATCGCCGTCATGGCGCTGCTCGCCGCGTCCTTGTCCTTCTGGTACGCGGCCGCGAGCGGGGTCTGCTCCCAGCGCTTGCGGTCGGCCAGGACATGGAGCTTGTCCTGCGGCTGGCTGAGGCCGTCCTGGGCGACCTGCGCCATGGCCGGCCCGCCCAGGCGCAGGACGTCGGCCATCAGGCACTGGTCCTGCCGCCACTGCTCGGCGGCGGTGTCGTTGAGCCAGTCTTCGGAGCTGCCGGCCGCGGCAGCGCGTAGTGCGTTGGAGCGGTCGAGCACTGCGGGGTGGACGGCCAGACCGGCCAGAACGGCCAGCGTGCCTATGGATGCGACGGCGGGAGAGAGAAGCCGGGATCTGAGCGATCTCCGGGAGAGCATGCCTGGTCTTGAGCGCACGAATGCTGTCCTTCACGGCAGATGAAGGCAACCGAGGAGCGGATCGAGCCTGAGGACGCAGCACCCCGGTCAGTTTGCGGACCCGAAGGCACACCAGACAGCACCGGACAATCTGGTGCGGCCGGTGTCGCGGCGAAGCGAGTTTTCATCCCCCGAAGCGGCACCGTTCCCCCGGCCGCCTATGACGCGCGCCATGTACAGCCGGGTCAGGGCTGCCATCGACGCGGTGATCACCTTACCCGCGGTTAACTTAAATCAGCCATACCTATTCGGACGCGAATGCGGCCGCGTGGTGGCGAGAGATGGAAGACGAACGGTTCAACCGGCTGGTCCGGCTCATTGGAACGTACAGGCTCAAGGCGGGGCATCCGGCGGAGGGCGGCCGCATCGAACCGCGCTGTCTTCCGTAGGTCTGGTGGCACAGCGCGGTGACGGTGCGGAGGGGGGTGGAGGCAGGTACCCGGCGGCGCATGGCTGTCCTCGGATGGATGATGCGGTGGCCGTCCCGCGCTGGAGCGGTACCGGCGCGTGGGGAGGTCGACGGCATGCAGCACTGCACACGCCTCGGCGGAACCGAACCCGACAGCGTGAAATACGCCGTGACCACGGCCGGGGAGCGAGACCTGAAGTTCGGCGCATACGTGGTGTTCGGGTTCGGCCACGACGAGTCGACCCCGCGCCCGCAGGGATGGTCCGCTCCACCGCCTCGGCCTCAAGCACCCCCGAGCGCAGGTGGTCACCGAACAGGGGACGCAGGTCCTTCACGAGAGCCACTCCATTCCCTTGAGCAGCCAAGTTCGTCCATGTCGGATCGCTGCCACCCGGCCACGACCCGAGCAGCTGCTTACCCGTTCCGGCAGGGGCGGGCCGGAGCCGGTCGAAGACCAGGTGGCGGATCCCCAGCGGCGAGCCGACCGTCACCAGCGCCCGCACCCCGTGCCCGGGCAGCGCGCACAATGCCTCGTACGCCACCACCGACCCCACGAGTGCGCCACCACCACCCGGGCGTCTGGCCCGATCGAATCAGCCACCCTTCCGCGGACCTGCTCGCGCACGCCCTCGGCGACGACCTGCGAAGTCGCCTGTGAACGCGCCGGTGCTCTCCGGCCGTCAGCGAGTGCCCGCAGCGCTGCCGCAACTCCGTGCAGAGATCGCACGTCATTTGAACGGCGCCTCCTGGCGCGACCGACCTGATGGGTCACGCATTCGCCCTGCTGATGGCGCTCACCTCTCCCTTGCCCATAGTGCCGCGTTGGGTGACGCGCGAACTTGGCGCCACGGAAGCTCTGCTCAAGGTCATGTGTGCAAGGCGCTACCGGGGTGCGAACTGCACCGATGGCGGCAAGGAATGCGAAGGGTTCCGCTTCGCTTCCAGCTGCCAGGGTTCCGCGGTCGAGGAGTACGACCCGCACGTCGAGAAGAACAACTCTTCGGTCACGCCGGTTCCCGGACCGGAGAACGGCGCCGCCGGGAACCTGCTGCGCGGCTTCTTGAATGCCAACCGAGTCAACGGCGTTGAGGACGGCTTCGTCGTGAAGATCAGCTGACATCGGCGCCCTTTGACGGGATGGGCCCCGGGCGAGAGGCGGGCCCACCCCATCAAAGGCCGCGTCACCGCCTCGACCTCGGCTCGTCCTGCACTGGTCACCGCACCTGCCGTCGGAGTCCGCTTGCTCGTGCGTGCACCCGGCACCAGCCGGGGCCCGGTTCGTGCGGCCGCCCTCGCTGGCACGCTTCTGGGATCTCGGCGGCCGGCATGCGGTGTCGCCGGGGCGCGGTGGAACGCAGGCCACACCAGGGGTAGCTGGCGTCGGGTGTGTGGTTGGCGGATGACGATCCGTGGCAGGGCGTGACGTGCCACGGATGCCGCGGGTGTGGTCGCCGGCGCGGGTCAGCCTGTTTTGGTCTGGGTGCGGCGGGCGTAGGCGCGGGACGCGCGGGCTCGGTCGCCGCAGCGGGTGGAACACCAGTGACGGCGGCCGTGGCGCAGGAGGAAGCGGTTGCAGGGGGTGGAGCGGCAGGCGGTGAGGCGCTCGGCGTCGGGTCCGGTGAGCAGGTCGGCGGCGTCGGCCGCGAGGACGGCGAGGGCATGCTCGACGATCTGGGTGACGGGGTGGGCCGCCTCGCGGTGCAGGCCGCGGTCCGGGTCCCAGTGGAGGAGGGAGGCGGCGGGGGCTCGGGTGAGGGCGTCGTTGACGGTGGTCAGCGCGGCGGCCGGGGCGGGCAGCCCGGCGGCATGGGCGCCGAGCAGGGCGCGGATCTGTTCGCGCAGGGAGCGCAGCCGGCCGGCGCATGTCTCGATCAGCCCGGTGTCGGCAGGGGCGAGACCCCGGTCGACGAGCCACCGTTCGGCGGCGGCGGGGGTGGCGAGGAGGTCGACGGAGTGTCCGCCGGGCAGGGTGACGGCGCTGTTGGCGAGGTCGAGGGCGGGGTGCTGCTCGGCGCCCGGCGCGGGGGGCGGCTCGGCGGTCGCGATCTCGTCCATAACGCTCATGGTACAACCCCACCTTTTCCATGATGCTCACGTTAGAACTTGCGTTTATCCGTGAGAATCGCCTACCGTGACTCACGGATGAACTACTTCCTATCCGTGAGGCATATGTTTCGTGACTGCCACCAGCACCACCCCCGAGCAGTTCTCCGTCCGAGTCTTCGGCGGCCCTACCGCCCTTCTCGAGTACGGCGGTCTGCGGTTCCTGACCGACCCGACCTTCGACGCTCCCGGCGACTACCCGAGGCCGGGCGCCCCGCTCCTGGTCAAGACCGCACCCTCCACCGCCACCCCCGATGACCTGGGCCGCATCGACGCGGTCCTGCTCTCCCACGACGAGCACGCCGACAACCTCGACACCTCCGGCCGGGCCCTGCTCGCCGACGTCCCCCTCACCCTCACCACCCCCGGCGGCGGACAGCGCCTGGGAGCCAACGCGAGGGGCCTGGCCGACTGGGAGTCCATCGAGCTCGACCGCCCCGAAGGCGGCACCGTCACCGTCACCGGCGTGCCCGCCATCCACGGCCCCGGACCGCGCGAGGAGATCGAGCCGATCGCCGGGCAGGTCGTCGGCTTCGTCCTGACCGGCGAAGGACTGCCCACCGTCTACGTCAGCGGCGACAACGCCTCCCTCGACCTGGTCAAGGAGATCGCCGCACGCTACGCCCCCATAGACACCGCCATCCTGTTCGCCGGCGCTCCCCGCTTCCCCGTCCTCTTCAACGGCGAACCGCTCGTCCTGGACAGCGCCCAGGCCGCCGAAGCCGCCGAGATCCTCGGTGCCCGCCGGGTCGTCCCCGTCCACTACGACAGCTGGGCCCACTTCACCGAAGGCCGTGACCGGCTGATCGCGGCCTTCACCGCAGCCGGCCTCGGCGACCGCCTGGACCTGGGCGACACCGACTGACCAACCCCCCGGCCGGAGGCTGCGCCTTCCATGCGCCAGAGGCGACGCGGGGGCGAGGACGAGGTGCTGCACCGACACCAATGGGGTGGCGATCGCCTGTATCCAGGCTGCGGAAACAGCCCGTACGCACGCCTGATCCCGGGGCGGCGGTCCTCCCGCTGTCCCCAGACGGCCCCTCTTCGCGGCAGCCGACCGGGCGGGGGCGTCCGGCCGGCTGACCGGGGGAGGGCCGGACGGTTCCTGCGGTATATTGGATCTTGAGCTCGCGGCCGTGGATGACGGTTGTGGAGCCTGGCGTTGGTGGTCCAAGGAAAGACATCCCACTTCCCGTGGGGGAATGCAGGTGCAAGGCCTGCCCAGCGCTCGGTCAAGGCCCCGGCCTCCTCACGGAGGCCGGGGCCCTTTTGCTGCAGGGGACCGAACCGCATCCTCGATCGAGGGAGATGCGTCAGACGGGCCGAGGGCCGTCACCTCGCCAAGGGGTGACGGCCCTTTCGCGTGTTCCGTTCCTGTGTCCGCCGAGCCCCTGCCGAGGGGTGTTGTCGGTGGCGGCGGTGACCATGGGGAGATGAGAGCGCCGGTATCGCGCCCGAGGGCCCGCATGCGGGCATCGACGGGTTGTGCGAGGAGATCCGGGGTGCCCTTGAGGGGCGGGTCGCCTGGGATCCTCGGCGTCCACGTCCACCGGTCGGCGTCGGGGCCGGCGGAGGTCACCGGACAAGCGGTGTGCCTTCCTCCCGCATGGGTTCACTGGTCGACGTGCTCGACCGCGGCCTTCGGGAGCGCGAGCATCACGAGTCCCGCCACGAGGTAGAGCACCGCGGTGACGACGAGGACGACGCTGAGCGCGTGACTGTAGTCGGCCGGTCCTGGCGCATCGGCCGTCGATCCGGTGACGGCGGCGAAGAAGATCGTTCCGAGAACGGCGATGCCGATGGATCCGCCGATCTGGTTGACGGTGGAGAGGACGCCGCCCGCCGCGCCCGCATTGCGTCCGGGGATACCGGCGAGCACGACGTTGACGAGAATGGGTGCGGCGAGGCCGAGTCCGAGGCCGCCGATGAACAGGCCGAGCGCGAGGAGCCAGAATCCGGGGTCGCTGCCGTCCCTGATGACGGCCAAGAGCACGAGCTGAGATGCCGCGATGGTGAGCGAGCCGGTGATCAGCAGGGCTCTGCCGGCCTTGGCGGCGAGAGCGACGCCGAGTCCTGAGGTGATGATCGAGCCGAGCGCATAGGGCAGGATCACCAAGCCGGTCTCCCACGCGGTCCGGCCGGTGCCGAGCTGAAGGTAGACCGACAGGGTGAGGAAGAACGATCCGATACCGCCGAAGAAGAGCACGGATGCGCTCAGGCCGATGGCGAAAGCGCGGATTCTGAGCAGGGCCGGGTTGAAGACGGGTTCGCCCCCACGGCCGGCGAGGCTGCGCTCGTATGCGAGGAAGATCGTGAGCAGGACGATTCCGGCCGCCAGGAGGGCGTAGCTGGCCGCGGTCCATCCCCATGTCCCGGTCTGGATGACCGGCAGCAGAAGGAGCAGGATGCCCGAGGCCGCCAGTAGGGCACCCACGAGGTCCAGTCGCGCAGTAGAGGCGGAACGGGACTCCGGCAAGACGCTCGCCCCTACGACGAGGGCGAGGATCGAGATCGGGACGTTGATCCAGAAGATGGTGCGCCACCCCAGATCGAACAGGTCGGCCTCGACGAGGAGTCCGCCCAGCAGTGGGCCTGCGACCGAGGCGAGCCCCTGGACGGCACCGTAGGCGCCGAATGCCTTGGCGCGCTCTGCCGGGGCGAACGATGCTCGGATTACGCCGAACACCTGCGGGACCATGATCCCCGCGGTCAGTCCTTGCGCGGCGCGCATGCCGATGAGCATTTCCGGAGTGACGGCGAGCGCGCAGAGCGCGGAGGTGACCATGAACCCGGCCAGCCCGATCATGAACAGGCGCTTGCGGCCGAACTGGTCACCGAGCCGTCCGCCAGTGATCAGCCCCGCGCCCAGGGCGAGGGTGTAGGCGGCGATCGTCCATTGGATCTGAGCGTTGCCGGCTCCCATGTCAAGGGCAATCGCAGGGGCCGCGACGACGACGATCGTCGCGTCGACGAGGTCCATGAAGGAGCTGAACAGCACGACCAGGAGCGCCACTTTCGCGCCTGCGCCGGAGATGGGTGCTGGGGGAGCGTCGGGGGCGCGTGTGCCCTCTCGGGATGTCTGCGGAGCGGTCATGCAGGCCAGGGTCACAGCTATAGTTGCCATCGAATGACCGCTTTCCCGGGGGGCGGGATCATGGCTGTGACCTCCGCGCGGACGCTCAGGCTGCTGTCGATCCTCGGTATCGGCGCCACCCTGACCGCCGAGGAGCTCGCCGAAAGGCTCGGAGTCTCCCTCCGGACCGTGCGACGCGACATCGACACGCTCAGAGATCTCGGGTACGAGATCGAGGCCGTGCGCGGGGTGGGCGGAGGCTACCGGCTCGGCCGCGCCACCCGCTTGCCGCCGATCGTCTTCGACGAGGACCAAGCAGTTGCCGCGGCCGTCGCGCTCCAGACCGTCCCCACTATCCTCTCCGGCATCCGTGAGAACTCGGCACGCGCCCTCGCCACGCTGCAGCAGGCGATGCCCGCCCGCAGCCGCATCCGCACCGAGTCGTTCAGCGTCTCCGCAGCGCGCAACTACTGGGAATTCCCCGCTGCACCCATCGATGCCGAGATCATCCGCGTCATCGGCGGCGCGATCAACCGACAACACGTCGTTTGCGTGGACTACACCGGCGAGGACGAACCGGGGACCGCGACGCTCACGCTGGAACCGCACGGCCTCGTCGTGTGGGCGGCACGTTGGTACCTCGTCGCGTTCGAACCGGACGCGGACCGATGGCGCGCGATGCGCGTCGACCGCCTCGAACCACGCATGCCCACGGGGAGGACCTTCGACCGCCGCGACGTCCCGCACGGCGATCCGGTCGCATTCGTCATGAGCACGCCCGACCGCGGCGACACCCTGGCGGAATGGCCATGCTGCGGGTCGGCGCTCGTCGCACTACCCGCGCCCATTGTCGCCCGGTTCGCCCCCGGCGGGTCGACGGTCGAACACGACACCGACTCCAGCTGCCGACTCACGCTCGGTGCCTGGTCATGGGCAGGGCTGGCAGGACTGCTCCTGACTTTCGACGCTGACGTCACAGACATCGAACCGGCAGAGCTCAGGCGGGCGCTGCGTTCCCTGCGCACCCGCATCGACGAAGGACTCAGGTGTGCTGAGTGAGTTCATTGGGATGTGTCGAGGCTTCCTCACCGCGACTGCCAAGAATGCCGCCTCGAAGAAGGAGCCGCGCCGAACTGCATGAGCCCTGTGGAACCAGGAGCCGAGCGTTGCTGGCTCGTGACGCTCCTGCCTCCCTGCCTGCACCGCGTTGTTCCGGGCATGGACGAGATGCTGGAGGTGCTCCTCGACGGTGTCACCGAGCCGCCACGTCGTCGACGCCGCGGCAACCAGCGACGCCGCCGCGCGCAAGAGTCCGGTTTCGTCTAGTTTGGGCCGAGTTAGACACCCCACCAAGGAGTTCACATGGCTGACAAGGGAAAGATGGACCAGGCCAAGGGCAAGGCCAAGGAAGCCGCAGGCAAGATCACCGGCAGCGACCGGATGAAGGCTGAGGGAAAGACGGACCAGGCCAAGGGCAAGGCGAAGGAAGCCCTGAGCGAGACCGAGGAGCGCGCCCGCGGCATCCAGGACTCCCTGCGCGACAAGCGCGACAGGACCTGAAGCCGCCCGGCGAGTCCCTCGCGGCTCGCGGGTGACCACGATGCGGCCCCCGGCGCTCCGGCGTCGCGGGGCCGCGTCATGTCCCCGGCGCGGCCCCGCGCCATCGCCCCCTCCCACAGGCAGAGGCAAATGATGCGGGCCCCCACCCCCTGTGGCACGTTCGGAGCGGGGAGGTTCCGGATTCCCCTTTCACGTTCTCCGCACCGATGCCGCACGCACGAGAGAGGTCCCCCCCTGATGGACGGACACGACAAGGACATCCCGGTGGCCGAAGTGGTCGTGGCGGTCGGCGACTGCTCCGAGGAGGACGCGCGCGCCGTTCTCGACCTGCTCGAACGTTCCTTTCCCGCGGAGCCTGGGGCGGGCGGAGCGGCGCAAGGCGGCCGGGCCGCGACCGTGTGGAGCGCGATCCTCGACGCGGCGAAGCCGGCCGAACCGGCCGAGGGCCAGGCGGCACCCGTACGGGTGAAGGACGCGGTCAGCGTCACCCTCCAGGGAGGCCCCCGTGCGGTGCAACGGGTACAGGCCGCGCTCGTCGGCAACTTCACGGTCGAGGACATGGGAGCCGTGTCGGGCGACCAGGAGCGAGAGGTCGCACTCCGCATCCGCTCCTGAGGGATCGAGCGCGGCCGTCCGGCCACGCACGCCCCGTGTACGGGCGCCGACACCGGGCACGCGGGGTGTATGACCGTACCCAAGACAGCCGTTCTCGTCCTCGACAGCGCCGAGCCCGAGCTGCTGGCGCAGTTCTACGCCGAACTGCTCGGTGCCTCGGCAGGACCGGCACCGGGCGACGGGGAGCTCCTCCTCATCACCGGCGGCACCGGAGTAGTCCTCGGAGTCCGCCGGGACCCCGACCACATACCGCCGAGCTGGCCGCTCCCGGAGGGCTCCCAACAGGCCCACGTGTGCATCCTCGTGGAGCAGCGGAGCCTCGACGAGGCCGAGCGCGAGGCCGTGGCCCTGGGGGCGCGCCCGGTGGCCGCGGAGGACGACGGCAGCCTGCCGGGCAGCCGGACCACCCTGCGGCGCTACGCCGACCCGGCCGGCCATGCGTTCACCCTGGCCGTCGTCGACGAGGACCTCACCGCCGCGAGCTAGTAGCGCCGCCGGGCGACGGCTCCCGCCGAGGACCGGACCGCACACGTCGCTCATGGCTTCGGGCTTCGACGCCGATGACCGGAAGTGGGCGCCTGATCGGCGCGACTGGCGCAGATCGAGGGACCGAGCTGGCCGACGCGCGCCTGGTTCGTCGGCCGCATCAAGACGCGAGTCGACGGAGGAGACCACGTGGGCTTCGTCCTGGCACCCACGGACGTCTCCCCAGCGGTCCCGGTCGCGCCCGTTGTGCTTGTGCTGCGCTACGGCGACCTCAGGGAGATCTGGCCCCGGCCCTCCGCCTGGCGGCTGCCCGGGTCCGTAGTCCTGCTGCCTTGCCGTACTCCTGCTTGCTCGCCTCGGGCCAGGAGATCGTCGCGTTCGCCCCCGGCGGCCGCGGGCGCCGGGGGCGGGGGCGGGGTGTCGAGTCCTGTTCCCCGGTGGAGGCCTTCAAGGAAAGCCGCGACGGCCTCCGTGGCGGTGGCCGACGGCGTCCAGCCCAGCTCCTCGCAGGCCCGGCCGGCGTCGAGCAGGGGGAGCCGCGGTACGGCGTCCAGCAGCCGGGATCGGCCGGTACGAGGCGTACGCGCCAGGCCGCCGCGAGCGCTGCACGGGCCGCGCCCGCCGGGAGCGGCAGCGTACGGGCGTGCAGCAGGCCGGCCACGGTGGCCGTGTCCAGTACAGGGTCGGCCACCAGGTTGAACGGTCCGCGGACGGGCCGTACGACGGCCGCCCGGTAGGCCTCGGCCGCGGCGTCGGTGTGCAGGGCCTGGAAGCGCAGGCCGCATACGGCGGGCAGCGCGGGCAGCAGGCCCTGCCGGATCAGCCGCCACGGCAGGAACGGCCCGGCGAAGATCCTGCCCTGCTCGCTCGCCGCTTCCTTCTCGAAGAGGAACGTCAGCCGCATCCGGACCACCCGCAGACCGGGGCGCCGATGACGCGGCCGAACGCGAGAACACCGACCCGGTAATGAAGATCGTTTTCTCTCAGTCAATGCGCGTCCGCCAGCGCTACGAACCGCACTTCTGGCAGATGACCGACGTGGGGCTCGCCAAAGACGCCGCGCACAAGCTCGACCAGGAACTCCTCCTTCGGCAACAGAGGCTCGACACTGCCGCTGAGCAGCGTGCGCAGAAGGAGTGAGCCCTGGCCGTCTCGCCGGTAGCTGTCCGGCGGGGGTCGAGCGCACCGTGCGCCAGTGTCGTCTTCTACGAGCGGATGGACGCGCCCGGCGCACGGCTGCCGCTCCTCACCCGCGGCGAGGTCGAGGCCCTGGTCCTGCTCCCGGGCCGGCTCGACGGAGCGGACGAGCGGGTGCGGCGCGCGGGCCTGGAGCTACGGGCGCTGATTGGGAAGCGGCTCCCCGCGGCGCAGGTTCGCCAAGCGAGCCCTCAGCAGGAGTAGGACGATCCGGTGGAGCATCTCGCGTTCCGTCTCGATGCCGTCCTGCAGGTGGAGTCTCCACATGAACCACTCTCGGCGGAAGGCGGGTCGGAGCTCCCGGCACTGGTAGGCGATCCGGGCACCGTGCGGCTGCCGGGGCACTCCGGAGGGCAGCACGGGGCCGGGCTCGCCCTTGTTGTAGCGGGCCTGCTCCCAGCAGATCGCCTCGCCCTCCGCGGCGCGGGCCAGCCGTTCCGAGGCGTACCACTGGCGCTCGTGACGGGCGACCTCTCGCCACCAGAACATCTCCTTGCGGTGCTCGCGCCAGCGGCGGGTGGGATCACCGGACGAGCCGACGTAGAGCAGGTAGCCGGCCGCATCGTAGAGCCGGTACACGGCTGTGGGGGTCTCGGTCACCGGGTGAGCGTGTCAGCCGGCACTGACAAGCAGCTGCGCCCCGCTTGGAGCTGCTCTACCAGGGACCCTCGCCCCGGCAGAACTCGGCGAGTCTGCCGGGGCGAGCCGGACCGCGGCGGTTTCCGTGCGGTCGTCGGGTCGCAGGTCCTGCCCCCCGACGACCGCACGACGGCACGGAACGTCACGGTCAGGAGGAGCTCGGGTCAGCGGACCTCGGTGACCCGGTGCTCCTTGCGCGCGCCACAGTTGGAGTTGTACACCTGCACGTGCACGTTGCTGATGCCCCCGCCCCAGTCGACGCAGTGGCCCTTGCCGTACACGTAGGCCGGGCCCGCGTACGACGTGTACCGGCCGTAGTCCTCGCCCCGCTCCCAGGTTTCGGGGACTTCGATCCAGAGGGCCATGTCCACGGCCGCACCCGGGTTGTTGCGGATGGTCGCGACGCAGTTCTTGCCGTTCGAGGCGTTGTACGTCAGGTAGACGGTGCCCAGCGAGCCGATGGCGGCCGAGTTCACGGTCTTGTAGGCGCTTCCGCAGACCTTCTGCGGCGTGGTGTTGGGCGCGGCGGTGGCGGGCGCCGCCAGCGCGGTCGTGGCCCCCAGGGCCAGGGCGGCGAATGCGGTGGTGGTAAGGACGGAACGGGTGAATTTCATGTTTCCCCCTGGTCGTCATCGGAGTTGGTCGCTCCTGCATGGTGGGACATGAAGGACGGCGGATCGGTTGCGCATCGTTCGCAAAGGATGTGACCGCGCCGCCTTACCACCCCGCCCGCGGGCCGACGGACGGCCGCACGCGGCGTCGAGGAGTGGGGGTGGTCGGACTCGGCGAGGAGGCGGGCGCGCTGCTTGCGGTAGGCGTAGGTGGTGAGGTCGGTCCGCTTGGCCATGCCGCCTCCCCGTCTGCGGGGTGCCGCCCGGGGCCCCGTCCCGGGCGGCCGTACCCGCACCCACCCGCACCGTGGTGGTCTGTGGCTCCGTCAGTACGTGGGGCAGAGGTTGGTCTGTACGGCGGCGAGGATGAAGGCGGCCTTGGTGGGGCCGAAGCCGTCCGGATGGTTGGGGCTGATGAAGCGCCGGTTCGTGGACTCGACACGCTTGGTCGGGTCCTTCTCGTCCTTCATGGACTGACACTGACTCAGCCCGCGGCTGACGGCCTTGTCGTCCTTGCCGTCGACGATCTCGGGGTCGATCTTGTTGAGCGCGGCGAGGTAGATGGCGCGCTGCTCGGGGGCGGGGCTGGGCGGGATGCCGGCGGCTGCGGCTGCGGAGCTGAGCGCCTCGGGGGCGATGCTCGACTGCGATGCGGACGGCGAGGCGGCGATCTTGTCGTCGGGCTTGGGCTCGCTGGTGACGGCCCCGGAGCAGCCGGTGAGGGCGAGGAGGCCGGCGGCGGCGAGGAGGGTGATGGTGTGGTGTGTGCGCATCGCGTCATGGTGTCGGCGCCGGGACCGGTGTGGGTGGGCTGTGGCTGATCTGTGACGCGCGAATGCCCCGCACGTTGGCGGGGCTCAAAGATCAGCCGGTATCCCAGCTCCGTCCACGCTTCGGAGTCGTACTCACGCTCCACCCGAGCGAGAAGATCAGGGACGCGATCTACGTCAAAGCGACAGTCGTACATCTGTGCCCAGTTCACCACCCAGGCATTGAACCGTCCCCGGAGCTTCGAGTCGACTTCGGACCCCAACGGCTTCCCGAGAGATCCACAACTTGATGCCTGGCTTCGTGAGGTGCGCTGCCTGGTCTCCCGGACGCCAACCTCGGGCTGTTCACGAGTAGCTCTGATCAGTGCCGACAGAGGCCGTCCGTAGATCGCTTCCCGTTTCTCGTGTGATCGTTTCCCAGTGCCGGGTGTATGCCGTCGACCGCCTGTCCTAGTGTGATCACCGTGCTTGGAAATCCGTGGTTCGAGATAGATGATCCTGACGATGAGTTCGGCTTCGATGCTGCCGAGCTCGCCTTCGCGACAGCTCTCCGCGAGCAGGCCAGCTCATGGGATGTCCCCTATGCCCACAGCTGGGTCGGTCGCCCCGAGGACGATTCATCGCTCCTGGCCTTCGTGGGGCTGAGCGACGAGCACCGCAGGGTGTCGCTGATCGATATCGGTGTGCACCTGGTCGGTTCCAACGTCCGCGGCGACCGCCTCCACAATCAGCTCTACTTCCTCCCGGACCAGCCGACGAGCCTGGCGATGGAGGCGGTCGGGTCACCGCAGGAACTAGCTGAACGCACCGCCACATGGTTCGAGACCCTCTTGCGGAAGCCGATTGTCCGCCACGAGTGGGAACACAGCGGACAGGTCTACGCGACCCGCTACTTGTTCGCGGACACCGAGGACGGGCTGGTCCAGAGCTACAACCAGACGCTGGCCCCGTCGGGGCAAGCAAAGGGCCTGATCGATGCTCGTCACGTACACGGTCGGGGTTGGATCCAGACCAGCGGGCTCGGCCGGCCCGACCGTATCGTCAGCATCAGAGGTGAAGCGACTGCCTGAGCAGGCAAGCCAGACTCCGCCGCCCAGGGGAGCGGTACCGCAATCGGGGGAATACCGCACGCTTCGAATGACGCCCCCCGCCAACTAGCTGGACTGGATCGTTCCGGTCGTGCAGGAGTGGGTCGAGGAAGTGCGGGGCGGGTTCTCCCCGGGCCGTCACCCGGCGCTGTGGATCTCCGAGCGCCGGAGCCGGCTGGGAGGCCGGCGCCTCGACGAGATCTTCTCCAACATCCGCGAGCATGCCGGTCTGCCCGCGGAGCTGGACCTGCACTGCCTGCGGCACACCTACATCACGCACCTGATCGAGTTCGGATATCCGGAGCGATTCGTCCAGGAGCAGGTCGGCCACTCCTACGCGGCGACGACCGCTCTGTACACGTGGGTGTCGGACGAGTACCGCAACCGGCTGATCGAGGCCGCGCTCCACAAACGCCTGGAACCCGCTGAAGGAAGGGTGTTGCCGCGGTGATGAAGAGGATGGGGTTCACGTGGAACCTGCGCCGCCTTATGGCGGAGCGGGACATGTACCAGACCACCGACCTGGTGCCCCTGCTGGCCGAGTACGGGGTGCATCTCTCACGGGAGCAGGTGTTCCGGCTGGTCACCCAGCCCCCACAGCGGCTGTCGATGGACACCCTCGCCGCCCTATGCGGCATCCTCGGCGTTACCCCGGCGGACCTGATCGAGGTCGCCGAGACCCATGTGCAGGTCGCGAAGCCGACTGCGACCGGCGAGAACACGAGCGTGGCGAAGGCTCCTCCCGCCCGCCGCGTTCGCGTCCTGCGCCCGGGTGAGCGGTGAGCGGCCCAGTGCCCGTTCCGGCCTCGTGGGAGGAACTCGCGGAGCGGGTCACCCGGTTCCTGCCCGACCTCGCGCCCGACGAGGCGGCTCGGGTTGTGGTCGGGCTGACCCCGGCGGCTCGGGGCCGGATCCGGGCCCACCTCGCAGTTCACCCCGACGCCCTGGTCAGCGGGGCGTCCCTGGCTCCGCGATCGGTCCAGGCACTCATCACCCTCCTCACCGAACTCGGTGTCGCTGGGGTCCAGGCGCCATCCTGCCTGCGGTGTGGTCGCGTCCGGCCGTTGCGCCGGGCGGTGCCCGGCGGCAGAGTCTGCCTCGGCTGCGAGGGCATCCTGGCCGCACAGTCCGACGTCGGCCCCTGCGCCACCTGTGGAGAAGCCCGTCCCCGCCCGAGTCACAAGACCTGCGGACCATGCCGCCGGGATCAGCTGTCGGCGGGCCGGGCCTGCTCCTCCTGCGGGAATCGCTCGTTCATGGATCCGTGCGCGAACTGCCGGCCACGGCCGACGGTGCCGTGCGCGCTGTGCAGGATCAGCGCACCGGTGTGTGCCCGGTGGCCGCTCGGGCCAGTCTGCAAGCCCTGCTACCGCGAGGCCCGGCGCCGGCCCGGCTTGTGCCCGGCCTGTGGCCAGCGCCGCGTGCTGATCGCTCGCACCGACAGCCGCAGAGTCTGCGGGCCATGCGACGGGCACGCGGACCCACACGCCTGCCCGCGCTGCGCCGAGCCTCGCTCCTACCAGGTAAAACGGGTCTGCGACCGATGCGCGGTGCGCGACCGTCTTGGCACGCTGTTCTCCACCGTCCCGGACGACGGATGCGGTGCGTACGCGCACATGCGGGCAGCTCTGATCGAGTGCCCTGAACCCGGCACCGTCCTGAACTGGCTACGCAACTCCCACTCCGCGCGTCTGCTCGCCGACCTCGTAGCCACGGGCCGGCCGCTCACCCACCTCGACCTTGACGCCACGGCGGGAGACGGCCGGGCCGCCCGGTACCCCGAGCACGCCCTACTGCTCCGCTCCTACGTGCGCTGGTCACTGCTGCCGCGCGCCCGACGCCACGAGCGGCTGCGCGGCGGCGGGTTCCTCGGCCGGGTCCGCGCGGCGTACTCCCGGATCAACCGGGCCGCCGAGTTCCTGACCGCGATGGCCGCGCACGGGCGGCTCCTGCGGGAGGTGACCCAGCAGGATGTCGACACCTGACTCGCGATCAACCCGGGCACACGCTTCACGGTTCGGGACTTCATCGTCTGGGCGACCCGCCGCGGCCACGCCCGCACCCTCGACGTCGCCCACTGGCCCCAAAGGGACCCGGTCAGCCTGGACGAGGACTCCCACTGGGAACTTCTCCACCAGTGCCCTACCGACACCGACCTGCCCCTCGACGTACGCGGAGCCGGGGCCGTGCTCCTGCTATTTGGCCAGCACCTGACCCGGATCGCCGCCCTGACCACCCACGCCGTAAGCACCGTCGGCGAGGACGCCTTCCTGACCCTCGATCTCACCCCCCATCCCCCTGCCCGCGTCCTTGGCCAGCCTGTTGGCCGACCTTAGGGACATGCCGGCGCCGACACCAACTGGGCGGCGAACTCCTCCCAGGACTGGCTGTTCCCCGGAGACCGTCCCGGGCAGCATCTCTCCGCCACCGTCATCGGCCGCCGTCTGGCCGCCTACCACATCCCCAGTCGGCCCGCCCGCGCCACCGCCCTCGTCGCCCTGGCCCAGGACCTGCCCCCAGCGGTCCTCGGGCCGATGCTCGGCCTCCACCCCGTCACCGCCGCCCACTGGCGACGACGCGCCTCCACCGACTGGACCGCCTACCTCGAAGCCCGTCTGACCGCCCCGCCGCGCTGACCACCGGTCGAAGCCGCGCCATACGGCCGGTTTGGGAGGTGTCGCTTGCGGCTACCCCGGGGGAAGCCGCATTTTTGAGCATGTTCAAATATGCTGAGGTGCGGCCACAGGCCGGACATCCAATCTCTGGGGAGAGGTCTGCGGACATGCGTGGATGGCGGGCGATGGTTCTTGCGGTAACCGGGGTAGTTCTCACAGCGTCTTGCGGGTACGGCGCGGCCATCCACGCGGCGGACATTCCGCAGGAGCAGCTGGTAGGGACGTGGACCAGCCCAGCAGGGACGTCCCTGACCTTCTCGAAGGAACACACCTTCACTGGAACGGGATTCGACAAGGTCAAAGCGATGGCTGACTGCGCCGACCCCGAGAAGCTGTCCAACGGCCGATGGGCCTTCTACGCCGGCCCCAAAGGCGACGGCCTCAACATCCCCGACGAGACCGCCACACACGGCAATGATCTTCGGCTGTCCTTCACCGAGGATCCGACGTGCACGGTTTGGGTCTACCTCTACGGGGACTTCGGAGATACAGAGGATCCCAGCATGTGCCCTACAGAGGACCCGGACGCGGGGTGTCCTCCTGACGGCTACATGAAGCGGAGCGAGGCCGGCACTCGCTCCTGACACCCATCGAAACCGGGGCACTCGCGTTCCTGCAGGGCCACAACCACAACCGCACCAACAGGCAGGCCGGCCCGAACCCCTCAACCACCGGGACCAGACAGGGATACCGCGCGATTCGAATGACGCTCCCCGCCGGCTGGCGCCTCTGCCTGGACAGCGGCGCGTCGGGAGGCGTACGCGAACGACCAGGGCCAGCCGGCCTCCCTGGTCGCGGTGACAGCCCGCTCGAACCGGAGCAAGGCCGACCAGGACCCGGCCGAGTGGCTGCCGCCGGCGCCGGATGCGCTGTGCCGGAACGGTGCCGAGTGGACCGCGACCAAGCTCCGCTGGGGCCTCGCAGCGGACGAGCTGGAACGCGACCGCCTGCTGGACATCGCGGCCGGCTGCGGCGGTACCGACGTGGAGTTCACCCCTGCACCGTAGGCCCTGCCCGCGGCCGAGGGCCGCCACCTCGTCGGGGTGGCGGCCCTTAGCGATGTCGCGGTTCGGGGCCGTCCGCCGCGCGGCCGGGTGAGCAGCCGAACGTCCCGCGTCGGCCACGGGATTCCGACGACTTGCCGGGTTGGTGCTGTCCTTCCGGCGGTGAGAGCGGCGAAGGGGTGAGGACGGGCCACCGTGGGTCCGACCTCGGAAGGACACAGGGCTGTTGGACCGATCGCAGGAGACGCATTGGTCACGCTTGGCCCGCCGACCGTCACGGACCCCGGCGGGCAAGCCGCGCGTGCCGGTTCGCCCCGGCTGGAGGGCAACTGGTGGCGCCGCGACTGCATGGGGACCCGGTCCTCGACGGCTCGTCGTGTGGGATCCGCATGCAGGCCGACTGCCGTCCGAGGCGTTACGGCGCTGCCCCGCGACCCGGCGCAGTACGACAGGTGCCAGTGCTTGCAGCCCTCGTAGCGGTTGGGCAGGCAGCCTGCTCACCCATTCGCCCTGGGCCTTGACGGTCATCGTCCCCGACTGTTCGGGCGAACCGCGTTCCAACCCGTCCCTTCTCCCACCCGGCGCGGGCATCCATGGGCAGGACGAAAGGGAGACACACGATGCCGCTCTATCTATCGAGGTTCAGTTACACACCGGAGACTTGGGCGAGGCTGACCGTCCACCCGGAGGATCGCGCGAAGGCCGCTCAGAGGTACATCGAATCCGTCGGTGGAAAGCTCCACGGCTTCTGGTACGCCTTCGGCACGCACGACGGCTACAACCTCTGGGAAGCTCCGGACAACGTGTCCATGGCCGCGGTTGCTCTGGCGATCAGCGGAGGTGGCGCGCTCAGCTCGTTCGAGACGACCGTTCTCCTGAGCGTCGACGAAACGCTGGATGCCCTGCGCAGGACCCAGCAAATCCAGTACCGGGCTCCTGGCGGGTAACCTCCCGCGAGCAGAACCTGCTGCCTCAGCGGGACAGCGCCCGGTTGCCCGAGGGCGGCGGTCTGAGCGCCGGCGCCGGGGGTTCGCCGCACACCTCGTCCCGGCCGGGGAGGGGGCCGAGCAGCGGGCGCAGCTGCTCGGTGGTGATCCGCGTGCTGTACTCGGCCGGCTCCACCCCGCCCCCGGCGGTCGGCTTGACGGGAAGGAGTGGGCCTGCATGTGGCCGCCTCCACCTGCGGGGACGAAGGAGACCGGCGAACGAGCACATCGGGGCGGGGCTGGGGTGTCCTGCTCTCATCCCCGGGCTGCGGCTGCTAGTCCGGCGCCCTCTCCTAGTGCGGCGGCTGAGCCCGCCCGCCCCGGCTCGACGCACGCGAAGGCCCCGGCCCGGGACATCATCCCGGACCGGGGCCTTCGCGTTTCCGCTGTCGATCAGCCGGCCCTACTGGTTCTGGGCCATGTCGCGCTCTGTCGGCGTGACGCACAAGCTGTCGCCGTCATAGCTCCCACGCCAGACATAACCGTGTTCGCACGTCTCCGACCCGTAAGCACCGCCAGAACCAGTGCGGTGGGGGTTGCTGGGGTCGTAGTTGGTAGGGCCCTTGCCGCCCGAGGCGCCCACGAGGCCGACGGGGGTGACGCTTTCGTCACCGAAGTGCGCAAAGGTGCCCGGCCCGTAGTAGGTGGAGCTGTCACCGCCGTACGTAACGGTCTCGTCGCCGACGGGGGGGCCGGTGGCGTCGCCGCTGCTGTCGTCGCCGTACGTAACGGTGGCGGCGCCGGCGAGGATGCTCCCGGTCGCGGGCCGGACCGAGGGCATGGTCGCCGCGGAGGCCGGCAGCACGATGGCCCCGGAGAGGAAGGCCGCCGAGGTCGCGGCCATCACAAAGCGCGAGATCCGCCGCTTGGAGCGGACGGCGGGCTGAATGTGAAGGTCGTGCGACATGACTGCTCCTTGAAGGTTCGTGTCCGGCGAGGGGGCCTCGTTCTCCTCAAGCAGGCGCCATGGTGACCTATCCCGTCATGTCGCTGAAAGCCGTGACTTGACAGGATGGATCGGGCCTGAATGCAAGCAACGAAAGCGCATGGCTGTGGGGAAACCGCAGGTAGGGAGCTTTCTTCGTGCAGGAGTGTTACGTCTTGCCCTGGGTCTGCGGGCCCGCTTTCCGCCCCTGGTCCGAGGGCCACACACCTGACTCACCTGCCGTCGGGTGGTCATCGTCGTTCGTCGTCTTCGGCGGCCCTCGGAGGGCCCACACCAACGACACCGAGCCGAACGGGTGACGGGACGGGGCACTCATGGCTTCAAGATCAATTCATTGCCCCTTTGGCTCGCATCTTGGCCATACCCCTCCAGGCCCTTGGACCGCCCCGGTGCGGTGTCGTCGAGTTCCCCGGGCTCGACGATCAGGTACTCGCTGCGGGTGTCGTAGCTCTTGACGATCTCCCTGAGGTCGACTTCGTCGTCTGTGCGCTCGTTGACGCGCCGGTTGCGGATCCGGCCCGCGGTGCCTCGCTGGAGCTGGCGAAGAAGCCGGCTTGAAGACCGGCCACACCACCCACGGCTCCTTGGCCCATCCCGGCACCACGTCCGTCACGCAGTTCGTCACCACGGCCGACGCTGCAGCCGCCACCGCCGCAGCGGCCGCAAGTACCGAACCCGCCCACGCACTCCTCGCCCGCACCCTGCCCCCCCCAGCCTCGCCCCACCAGTCAGACGACCCCAACCCCTTGAACGTGGTCGTCCCGCGAAGGCGCCGGATCGAGCGGGACTTCCCCAGCTTGATGAGGCCCGGTTGGAGGACACCACCTCCAGCGGGGCGGGCACCGGCACCTACCCGACCGCGACCACAGCCACTGGGCCGGCGTGGCCGCGCTCGGCGAGACCAGCGGCGCATGACGATCACCGCGCCGCACGCACGCCGACCACCGATACCCCGACCGGGACGTGTCGTTGTCCTGGTGCGGGGCGCGGCGCGGCCTGCGGGTCGAGGCGCAGCGAGTCGGGCTGGGAAGGGCGTGGGGTGTTGGTGGCAGGGTCGGGTGGGCGGAGTGTGCTGGTGACGGGGGCGACGGGTGGGTTCGGCCGGGTGATCGTGTTCCGTCTGGCGGGCGCGGGCTGGGACGTGATCGCCGGTGCACGCGACACGGCCAAGGCCCGCAGCCTCGTGGCGGATGCCGCCGAGGCGGGCCTGGCCTTGCGCACCGTTCAGCTGGACGTCGCGTGCGAGGCGTCCTGCCGCCAGGCGCTGCAGGAGTGCGCCGAGATGACCGGTGGTGGTCCGTGGGCGCTGGTCAACAATGCCGGCATCCCGCAGGCAGGCGCGGTCGCCGACGTGGACGACGAACAGGCCCGTCACCTGCTGGAGGTGAACCTGCTCGGTCCGGCTCGGCTGTGCCGGCTCGTCCTGCCGGCCATGGCCGCCCGCGGCGGCGGCCGGATCGTCAACATCTCCTCCGGCCTGGGCCGGGTCCCCTGGCCGATGGGTGCCTGGTACAGCGCGGGCAAGCACGCCCTCTCGGCCCTCACCCACTGCCTGCGCGTAGAGGCCGCTCACCTCGGCGTCCGCGTCAGCCTGGTGGAACCCGGCGCGTTCTCCACTCCCATGCTCAGCCGTGCCCTGACCGACCTCGACACCCTCCGCGACCCCGCGAACCCCGGATACGACAACACCACACGCCTCTTCACCGCCGTGGACCGCCGGGTGCCCGTCCCCGAACCGGTGGCACGCACCGTCGAGGCATGCCTGACAGCCCGCCGGCCGCGTCCCCGCTACGTCGTCGGCCGCGACGCCCGCTTCCTGATCCCCCTCCACACCCTGCTTCCGCTGACCCTCACCGACCGCCTCAAGCACACCATCACCGGACTGCCCCGCACCCCCGCACCCCCGCACCCCTGCACCCCCGCACCCGCCACATCACCAGAACCCGAACCTGGCGAAAGGCCCGGGCGCGTGAAGGAGACGGCGTGAACCCCTACAGCCGCATCACCCACGCCGCAGTCCACCTGCCCGCCCGACGCCAGCACGTCAGCGAGATCGAACAACTCCTCCGCCGGCGCAGCCCGGCCCTCAACCTCCCCGCCGGCCTTCTTCAGCGCACCTTCGGCTTGCACGAACGCGCCGTCGCCGACCCCGACGATCTGCCCTCCGACCTCGCCGCCCGTGCCGCCGCCCGCCTCCTGCACACCGCCGGCCTGGCCCCGGCCGACATCGACCTGCTGCTGTTCGCCGCCGTCAGCGCGGACGTCCGCGAACCCGCCAACGCCCACATCGTCGCGGCGAAGACAGGCATGACCTGCCCGGCCTTCGACATCGGCAACGCCTGCAACGGAGTCCTCAACGCCCTCCAGGTCGCCGACGCCCTCATCCGCACCGGCCAGCACCGCCGCGTCCTGATCACCTGCGGGGAAACCCTCACCCGCCTCTCCCGCTGGGAGCTGACCCGAGACCAACTGCGCACCGGACTCACCTCGCTGACCGGCGCCGACCTGGGGGCGGCCCTGCTGGTGGAGGCCTCGCCTGCCCCGGGCATCACCGGATCGGTGTTCCTGGCCAACTCCGCAGGATGGCCCGCCGCCACCCTTTACGACCCCCACCACGCCCCCGACCACCCCCAGGGTCTCCACATCGACTCCGACACCCTGCTCGGCTCCTTCCACGACCTCGACGCCCAGGGTGCCCAGTGGCTCAAGGAACAGCGCGTCGACGTCCGCGAGCTCGGCCTCGTCTGCGTCCACCAGCCGTCCGTGCCCTTCGTCGAGGCCGTCCGCACCCGCATGGACATCGAACCCGCACAGATCATCCCCACGTTCCCCCACACCGGCAACGCCGCCGCTGCGACCCTGCCCCTCCAACTCGCCCAGGCAGTGCGCCACCGCCGTCTGGCACCGGGCGACACGGTCGCCCTCTTCGGCCTCGCCAGCGGAGCCAGCGCCGCAGTGATGCTCCTGCGCTGGTGACAAGGGGCTCTTCGCATGCCCGGAAGCGGGCCGGAGCGCCGGCCCGACAGCGGCTCCCCAACGGGTGCTGCTGTCCCCCGCGGGGTACTTCCAGGCGATGGCTTCCAGGGTGCGGCGGTGGTTGGCCCACCGTCGGCCGCAGCCCGGATCGGCTGGCATCAGCGGCTCGATCCGGTCCCACATCGCATCAGTGATCACTAATCGAGCAGACATATCCGATCGACTGACCAACCCGTCAAAGAGACACGCGCTAGCTCTCCCCGGCCGCGAGTACCTGCTCCAGCAGCGCGCCGAGCTGGTCGAGTTGGGCCTCTGCGAGGGGGGCGAGTGAGCGGTCCACCTCGGCGGCGACCCGGCGCTCGCCCTCCTGCCGGATCTCTTCGCCGTGCGGGGTGAGGGCATGCCGGACCGCCCGGCCGGGGCCTGGGACGCGTTCGATGAGGCCCCGGGCCGCCATCCGGGCGGCGAGGGTGCCGAACGCCTGGTCGGTCTGGAAGGTGAGCTGAGCCAGGTCGTGCAGCGAGGCGTCCGGGTGTGCGTGCAGATGGCGGAGGGTGTCCCACTGCACGAGGGAGACGCCGAGCGGGGCGAGGGCGGCGGTCAGCGCGCGGTGGTGGCGGTTCTGGAGGCGCTTCACGGCGAGCGCGACCTGCTGCGGGGTCCGGGTCACGGGATTCAGGCTAGCGCAAACCCAGCCTGCTGATCTAAGGTTGCTTATATAAACATGTTGATTAGTGAGCGGCGTGGCCGCAGTTATCCCCGGGAGACCCCATGAACGCCACCGCCTCCGTCCCGTTCACCGCCAAGGAGACCGGCTCCGGCCGCCCCGTCCTGCTGCTGCACGGCGGCGCCGGGCCCACCTCCATGCGGCCGTTCGCCGCGCTCCTGGCCGAACGCCACTCCGCCCGGGTACTGCTCCCCACCCATCCCGGCTTCGACGGCACCCCACGCCCCGCCACCCTGGACGGCATCCGCGCGCTGGCCGCTGCGTACACCGCGCTGCTGGCCGAGCGCGGGCTGACCGGGGTCACCGTGGTGGGCAACTCGATCGGCGGCTGGATCGCCGCCGAGATGGGCCTGCTGGACGAGGGGCGGATCGCCGCCTCCGTCATCCTCAACGGCGTCGGGATCACCGTGCCCGGCCACCCGCTCGCCGACTTCTTCGCGCTTCGCCCCGACGAGGTGGCCGCGCTCTCTTTCCACGACCCGGCCCGCTCCCCGCTCGCCGCCGCCGACCGGTTCACCCAGGCCCAGCGCGCCACGATGGCCGCCAACCGCGAGACACTGTCGACCTATGCGGGCCGGGAGATGGCCGACCCGACGCTGGCCGGGCGGCTGGCGGCGACCCGCGTGCCCACCTTGGTGGCTTGGGGCGCCGCCGACCGGATCGCCTCGCTGGGCTACGGCGAGGCGTACGCAGCCGCCATCCCCGGCGCCGTCTTCCGACCGCTGGCCGACACCGGACACCTCCCGCAACTGGAGACGCCGGAGACGGTGCTCGCAGCCGTCGCGGAGTTCACCACGCCCTAGACGAGTAAGTCCGAAGTCTTCGGGCGCATGAAGCGAGGGTCTCGTTGGTTCGTTTGTGACGACAAACCTGGAGACCCTCGCGACTGCACTGTACGTGAGGGTCGATGACTCTCCGGCAGGAACGCGGCGATCAGGGCGTCCTCCGAGGCTGACGGATGCCGAACTGTTGACGCTCGCGGTCATGCAGGCCGTTCTGGGGTTCGTATCGGAGGCCCGCTGGCTGCGGTTCGCCCGCGCCCATCTGGCGGCCGAGTTCCCCTACCTGCCCGAACAGTCCGGCTACAACAAGCGGCTGCGGGCAGCGAACACACTGATCAGCAGGTTCATCCGTACCCTCGCCCGCGACACGGACCTGTGGCACGACGACGTCTGGATCGTGGACTCCACACCCGTGGAGTGCGCCCGCTCCCGGCCCACCGTCAAACGCTCCGACCTGGCCGGCTGGGCCGCCTACTCCTACCGCCCCTCACGCTCACGGTTCTTCCGGGGCCTGCGCCTGCACCTGATCTGCACACCCGGCGGCCTGCCCATCGCCTGGGCCCCGGCCAACCCCAAGAGCGACGAACGCGACCTCCTGGCAGGCATGCTCACCCAGGACGTCGACCTGCTGGCCACCCATCCGGGGCAGACGGTCATCGGCGACAAGGGCTACGTCTCCAGGCACCTGGACGCCTTCATGGCCGAACACGGCCTGACCCTGCTACGGCCCAGCTACCGCAACCGCAAGCCCCGGCCCGGCGAACACCTGCTCAAACCGATCAGGCAACTGACCGAGTCGGTCAACGACACCCTCAAAGGCCAACCCGACCTCGAACGCCACGGAGCCAGAACCCCAGCCGGAGTCCTGGCCCGCGTCGGACAACGCATCCTCGCCCTGACCCCAGCCATCTGGCACAACCGCCGGAACGGCACACCAATCGCACGGTCACTGATCGCCTACGACCACTGACCAGGACTTCGGACTTGCTCGTCTAGGCCAGGGAGGGAAACCGCGAGCGCATCACCCGGGCGGGCGCGACCTTTCACCGGAGACACCTCACGAAGCCAGGCGCCAAGTTGACGGCGTCCGGCGGCGACGAATGCGGCGCCAAGAAGGTCGTTCCGACGGCGCCCAGCCCCGTCGAAACTCCTCGGATAGCCTGATCGGAGCCGAGACGATTAACCTGCTCCGGAGCACCTTGGCGTGTGCGGGTCAGTGTTCCTCTTGGGGGCGCGGCGGAGATGACCATCAAGCAGGACGATCCGGCGGGCATGCCGGAGCGCATGCTCCACCACGCCTCCGACATCACGGAAGATGACGCCTGGGCGATCTTCGAGTTCCTGATGCCGCGGCTGGAAGCACAGGAGGCCGCTCACGGTGCTGAGGCTGAAGAGCACCGTACGGCTGGGGCGCTTGCCCGGGTGATGTCCCGCCTCGTTCTTCAACTGGAATGGGACATCCGCGCCCCCTTCCGGAAGCCCTACCGCAGCCGTTCGGGCCCTATGGAAGTTCTCGTATGGGCTCCGCCGTCTGAGGCCGAGCTATGCACGCAGGACGAACAGCGCCTCGATCGGATCCGTGACACCTGGAACACCCTGTGTGAAGCCTTACGCTCCTGGCATGACAGCGACGGCTATGACGTTGCGCGGTGGCACAAGGTGGACTTCCGCGACGCTGCCGCCGCGGCCCAGTACGAACAGAGCGTCGCCGACCTCGGACTCCGGCGGGGAAAGCGGTAATGATCGTTAGGCCGACGTGTGCGTCGTCGAGGGTCGCATTGTCGAGAAAGGCCAAGGCCAATGCCAACTCTCGCTGAATACGGTCCCTGACTCTCGCCTCACGCTGCCTGTGCGACCTGCACGACCGCGGTTGCGAAGGCCGTGTGTTCGTCGAACCGTTCTCGGTGTTGGAGGCAGTGGTGGAGCCGGTCGTTCTTGATCGGGCGGCGGGTGATGCCGGACTTTTTGCAGGAAGCCCGGGTGATGGGTGACGACCCCGCCTATGCCTTCAGGCCGCGGGCTCGGCGAACCTGTCTCGGTCGTCGCCGAGCTCGGCCAACACACGGGCTCCGAGCTGGGTTCCCAGCCCGGGGAAGCTCAGGATGATCTCCGCGTCCTCGTGCTGGAGGAAGGCCTTCTCCACTGCCTGCGCGAGATCGTCCACTGCGGTGCAGGCGGCTTCGAGCTGGACGAGCAGTGCGAGCATCTGCTGTCCCAGGGCGCTCTCTACGAGCGTCGGATGGTGGGCCCATTCGGCTCGGAAGATCTCCCGGAGCCGTTCGGTCTCGGCCTCGATTCCACGCTGGCGGCCGGCACGCCGGAGCGCTGCGGCGATCTGGGGGCGGGTCAGGCGGGCCGCGTCGGTGGGGGTCGGAGCTGCCTTGAGCAGGGCGAGGGCTTCGGGCCGGAAGAGGCCGTTCTTCCAGTGCGCGACGGCGGTCAGGGCCGCGGGGTAGTACTCGCGGAGCAGGGAGCGGAGCTGGTTGCCGACCTGCTGGCGGTTCCAAGTGGCGTCCTGCTGGGCCCGGGCTGGGACGGCGACCGCGCGTGCCTGGTCGGAGTCGTTGGGCAGAGGCCGGTGAGCATGCCGGTCCATGCGGAGGACGTTCGCCAGGACGAGGGCGTCGCCGAGGTCGGACTTCTTCCGGGAGACAG
The DNA here is from genome assembly GCF_042894785.1 of Streptomyces sp. NPDC001502. Lineage (NCBI taxonomy): Bacteria > Bacillati > Actinomycetota > Actinomycetes > Kitasatosporales > Streptomycetaceae > Streptomyces > Streptomyces sp. NPDC001502. Next base: position 47,913 of record NZ_JBIAVW010000019.1, on the reverse strand, counting down.
AGTGGCGGTCCCGATAGCGGGCGGCGGCCAGCGGATTGATCGCGTAGACCTGCCGTGGACCTGCTCGGAGGACAGCGACGAGTAATCCGCGGTTGGTCTCGATCGCGACCGGGACGGGTTCGTCCTGGACGTTCTCGTACTCAGCAAGCAGGTCCAGCAGCACCCGGTAGCCGACTGCATCGTCGGTGATTCGGCTCTTGGCCAGCAACGGGCCGGCCTCGTCTACCAGAACGACGTCGTGGTGCTTCTCGGCCCAGTCGATTCCGCAGTAGATCAAGTGGTCCCTCCCCGGAAGGCTCGATGTTTGCGCTGGTCACGAGCGCATGCTGGCCACGCAGCGTTCTAATTGCAGGCCTCGGCCATGAGGGCCGGACCGCCACCTCACCAGCTGTTCGTGACACCAGCGCACCGCGCGGGCCTCGGTCTGCTGCGGGAGCTCAACGGGCTCGCACAGATCAAGAGGTCACCCTGCGACGGGCTCGCACCACAAACACCAACGAGTGAACGAGAGCTGAGTGATGACGACCGGCCAGATCAACGTGACCCGGTCTCCGGTGAGGCCTCCAGGACCCGAAACGACATAGGTCTCCGCCCGACTCCGGCCGGCCGTCACCACGCCATATGCCGGAGCATCCTCACCCTCGGCACTGGAACAACACGCCGGCCGGCTGAGAGGACCGGTGCTGCTAGATGCGAATTAGGACCGGTGGCTATGTCCTCCTTTTCGGGGTTCTGACACAGATCTTGGGGAGCGATCACGAACCGTGACGGTTTCGCTCGATTGCAGGGCACTCGCGAGGACGATAGGCGAAGTGCCGATGTCAGCGGGCCCACGTAGGTTTCGGTTGACCGCCCGGCCGGGCGGCGAGGAGGGGTGAGACATGAAGTGGGTTGGGGACGCGCGGCTGGCAGCTGGGCCTGAGGCCGCCTGGTACCTGGAGACGGCTTTCACCCCCGGTGCTTACCTGGGGACGGTGTACGACGATCCGACAACGCCCATCGTTGTGACAGGGATCGAGGAGGTGACCACTATTCGTGTACCCAGCGGCCGTCTTGTCGTCGATGCTCCATTCGACGATGACGACGTCTCGAGATATGAACGAGGGCTGCCGACGAGGCCCCCGCGGGAGCTGGCGGTGAGCATTCCCCCGGGCGTCTACCGAGTGGAGATCGCCTGGACGGCGGGCCCGTACGAGTTTTTCGGCGAGTACTTCGATGGCGTTGAGTGTGCCGCGACGCGCCTGCGTCTCAGCGACGACCCTGTGATCGGGTGGGAGATGGGCCTGGGGGTCGAAGACGACATCGACCGGATTCAGCCAGGCAAGGAACCCCAGTTTTACTCCGACGCCAATGTCGGCTGTTTCGCCGACGCAGGTGCGTGGACGACCTTGTCCGCGCCATTTCGCGCATTCAAGGACGGCATTCCGGTGCCGCGCGACACCGAACGGCTGCCCGGATGGTGCGAGCGGGTACGCGACGAGTCGCAACAAGCCGATCTGGTCACGTTCGGGGCCGAGTCGGGCGGCATCGTCTGGTTGGGCCGCACCGCGACCGGCGACGTGGCCGCGATCGTCGTCACCAGCGGTATGCCGGGCACCAAAGCCTGATGCAGCTGCTGCCTCTGCTTGTTCTGCAAGGCGTTACTGCAGCAGGATCATCTTGCGGAGCAGTTCGAATCCGGCTCGGCCGTAGAGCTGGCGCTTGATCTTCTTGATGCGGTTGACGGCGCCCTCGATGCTGGCGGAGCTCCAGTTGAGAGTGAGCCCGGCCATCACGGCGTTGAGGTCTTGGTGCAGGTGGAGTGCGAAGCCGGTGAGGCCGGGTAGTTGGCTGCCGTCGATGGCATCGATCCAGGTGGGGAGTGTGGAGCCGAGGCGGTCGGTGAGTATCTCGCCGAAGTCGCGGACGTGTCCGGCTGCGGTGTCCAGTTCGGGGCAGCGTGCCAGGACATCCTTCAGGCCCGCGCGGTCGTCCTCGCTCAGCGCGGTGGGGTGTCGGGTGAGCCAACCGGTCACCTGCCGCACCGTCGGTGGCCGCGGCGGTGCGCCGGCCGGAGTCACGCGCAGGGTGGCGATGTGGGACCGGACCATCTGGTAGGTAACGGGTGCATTGTCGGCAACGAGCTCGCTGTGGAGGTGGGTGACGCTCGCGCATCCCTCGGCGAATCGCCTCTCCAGGTAGGACTTGTAGGGATCCAGCCTGCTGGGTCGGGTTCGGTTCTCGCGGAAGGTGTCCTGCCAGCGTGCGGCGTTCGCGTACCGGAGGACGGTGTTGAGGCCCCAGCCCAGGTGCCGGGCGATCGCGCGGCGTGAGTGGCCCTGGGCAAGGAGCTCGTGAACCAGGGCGTGTGCTGCCTTCTTCCGCTCGGCGCGTCGACCGACGGGCTCCGAGTCGTCCTGTGGTCGACCGGGAATGGCCTCCGGCAGCATGCCGCTTGGCGATGGGTTGCGCAGGCAGTCGCGGTGGGCGGCGACGCAGGTTTCAACGGCCCGGCCGAGGCCCTGCCACAAATGAAACCGGTCAGCGACCTGCAGAGCGTTGGGGGCGCCGCGGCGTGCGCCCTCGGCGTAGGCGCCGGCCCGGTCCCGGCAGATGATCTCCACGCCGGGGTGGCGGATCAGCCAGGCGGCCAGCGGCCCGGCTTCACGGGTCGGGAGCACATCGACCACGCGATGGTCTTCGACGCTGGTCAAGACCGTGGAGTAGGTCTGACCGCGGCGGATCGCGAAGTCGTCCACGCCCAGCGCACGCGGCGTGCTGAACTGCGGATCAGGCAATGCCATGACCCTGCGTAACAAGGTCATCCGTCCCGCACCGAAGCCCAGCTGGGCAGCCAGCCGAGCCCCGGCCCGCCCGGCCAGCGCGAGCCCCACTCGCTCCAGGGCATGGTTGAGCCGCATGGTGAACCGTGCGTGCGGAGCGGCAAGCCGCGAGAACGGCTCGGCGAACGTCCGGCGCGGGCAGTCCGCCCCTCCGCAGATGAAGCGCCGGACCGTCAGCCGGATCACGAAGCCCTGTTCAGCGAGGGGAAGGTCTTGCAGCCTGCGCTGGTACCGGTCGTGGACTCGCTCTGAGAAGCGGCCGCAGTCCGGACAGGTAGAGCCGGTCGAGCGGCCTCTCGCTACCACCTCGACTGTGCCGAACGTGGCCCTCACCGCCTCGACGTCCACATCGTCGATCCCGGCGAACACCAGCAAGTCCCAGAACGGTGCATCGGTCTGCATGACCAGCACCATCACCGTCCACAACCGACCTGAGCAGCGTCCGGAAGGTACCTGAGGGAGCGTCACTTACGGCTGTCGGAGGGCAAGGCGTACGCGGTCTCACCCGAACCATTCCCTCGCAATCGAACAATGAGGTGACGCTCCGCAATGACTCCCCAAGATCTGTGCCAGAACCCCTCACTCATCGGCATAGCCAGGCCCGCAGGGGCGCCAGCAGCCGTGGCCGTTCAGCCACCGGCCGGATAGCTGAACAGGTGGTTGTCGTCGAGCACCAGCCCGACGTATTCGTTGACGAGAAGCGGTACGGCCTCCGGTTTGGTGGGCATGTCGGCGCCGGTCCTCGCGTCCAGGACGACAGGGCCGCCTGCTCCACGGCCGTAGACCTGTCCGTGCCACACCGTGGTCACGGTCGGGGGAGTGCGTCCGGCATCGCCGTCCTTGAGGGACCACAGCAGAGTGCCGGTGGCCGCGTCCACCGCCACGACCGCGAACCCCTTCGTGCACACCAGCGTCGCGGCGCGGTCGTAGGCGCAGTCGACCGCGCGCATCCCCGGCGGCATGAGAGCACGGGCCTTCCCGCTGGTCACGTCCAGCAGCTGGTCGCCCTTCTCGCCGACCTGCGGGCCCGCGACCCGGACCGTGCCGGGCCCGGCACTGTTCATGATCGCGGCGTAGGTCTTCCCCCCGCGCCACTTCTCGGTGCCGGTGACGAGATCGACCCCGAGCGGCGCGGAGGTGAGCGGCTCGATGTGGAGCAGGCCCACCGCCGTGCCCGCACCGACCTGGACGGCCTCCAGTCCGGGCTGCGTCCAGCGCACCGAGTGGGCCGCGGTGTCGATGCCGTACGACACCGCGTCGTCGCCGCCCGTCACGGTGACGACGGCCGTGCCGTTCTCCGCACCGATGGCCGCGGCCTGCACCGTGCGGGAGTTGAGTGCCCACTCGGGCAGTTTGACGGTCGTCCGCCAGGCGGCCTTGTACGGGGGCGCAGTGCTCACCGCGACGAGCTCGATCATCGCGCCCGCGGTGTGGGTGCCGGAGGCGGGCACCGTCAGCAGGAACGGAACCAGGACTTCGCGGCCGGCCAGGACCGGCGGCAGGATGAACCCGTCGGTGTCCTGGCGCAGAACCTGGCCGCCGGCTGCCTCCTCGCCCACCGTACGGCCGTCGGCAAGGTCGACGACCTGGACGCCTGTGGGGGAGACGACGAAGGCCCGGGCCTCGTGGAGGAGCACCGGCAGGTCCTCGCCGCCGCCGCGAACCTGCCCGGCCAGGTTGGTCCGCCCCTTCGTGGCCGCCTCCGGCAGGGGCACCTGCCCGCGCGCGTCGAACCACTGCGGAGGGTCGTGTGGTGTCAGGGTGCGCTTCGCCGGAGCCGAAGGCGCTGCGGCCCCCGGGGAGGTGCTGCTTTTCGACTTCGCGTCGTCGGGCGCTGGACCGCATCCGGCGAGCAGGCCGACGGCCAGGGACAGGGCGAACGCTAACGGCCGCACAGGACGCAAAGGGACCTCGCTCGGGTCAGGCGGACGGGGAAGATCACTTCGGAGAATACGCGGTGTCCGGGCACCAGTTGCGGTCTCGCCAGGAGCCGGGTCACGTCCCCGGGGAAGGCGGCGGGGATGCCTTGCTGCGCCACCGCCTCACGGTGGTCACGCTCACGCCGATCCGCTCGGCCGCTGTCCGGCCCGGCATGGGCCTCGTCGGACGGTATCGGAAGCCAGGCGCTCAGGATTCCTGGACCAGGAGCCCAGTGGGTCACCCCGAAGTCGAGGTCAACCGTTCGGTTAGATTCACCCGTATGAACGTCACCCCTATGAACTCAGCGGCCCAGGCGTACGACACGGAGTTCCGGGTGCGGGGGCTGCGCGAACAGGGCTGGGGCCGTGGCCTGATGGCCGTCGCCGTACTCATCTGGCTGTGGCTGGGGTACTTGCTCGTGTTCCCCTTCAGCGTCGACGGCCACCGGGGTGCTGTCGAGTGCAAGTCCCGCGCCTTCCACGAGACCGGATACCTCCGCGAGTCCTACCTCGTGGACGAGGGCGACACCTGCGACGGCGCGCGCGACTGGGGCCCGATCACCGCCGGCCTGCTGCTCTCTCTCCCCTTCGCCATCGGAGGTGCCGGCCTGTTCGTGTCGGGTACCGCGGCGGTCCGCACCGCCGCGTACGCCGCGGACATCGCCCGCCTGAACAACGACGAGTAGTCCTGGGCCCCGTCCGGCCAGGCCGGGGTGGCTGCCGCGGAGTTCAGGGGTCCGGTTCACCGTTTCCCACCGAGCCTCACCGACCCGGTACAGGCGGTCGCCCGCGCTGTCCGGGCGCGCGGCTGCTGCCCTTCCACTGGCAGGTGGGGGAACCTCAGTCGGGCAGGCGGCCGCCGCGCCAGATCCGGCGCGAGCCGGTCGGCAATCCAGGTTGCGCTTGCTGGCGCTTGCTGGCGCTTGCTCAGGGTGTCCATCGGTGTCCGTTGTGTCGGGTGGGTGCAGGTGATCCAGCGTAGGAGCCGCTCGCGGAGGGGCGTACAGATATCCGGCAGAGCGCCCTTGCAGATTTGAGGCGTTGCAGGTCAGGGCACGACGAACATCGAGACGTCAAGACGTGCGCTGAGCCCTCCGGTGTTCCTCAACCCCTAGCCGAACCTGGTCGGCCGGGAGTCGAACACCGCCCCGGGGCCGGACGTCCTGCATGCGGAATCCCTCGACCTCGGCCGCCACTGGATTGGCAACGGGAGCGACGTATCCGGCGACCGCCCGTCGGCAGTACGCCGTCGTCGCCGGGGAGCGGGTCGCCTCGAGAGTTCGGTGGCGGGCGTGATCGTCACTGTCATCCTGTCAGCTGCCTTCCCGGGCCTGCGGTGACGCCGACCGGGTGGGTCAGACAGGACATTGAGGAGGCCTCTGGCCAAGCTCCTGTCAGGTCATGTTCCACCTGGCCGGAGCCATGGAGAGCGGGTCCCGGCAGCCGGACAGAACAGTCGCAGGACAGCCCAGCAGGACGTCAGTCAGACCCTGAGCCACGACCACCGGAACCCGCTACGAGTATCAATGTCAGACCCCTGCGACATGCTCACCAGCATGAACGAAGACACCTTCTGGCAGCTCATCGAGGACTGCAGGCCAACGGATCCTGATCCGGACGCCGACCTCCTTGCAGACACCCTCACCGAGCGGCTTGCCCAGTCTCCATTGTCGCTGGTCACCGGCTTTGCCGAACAACTGTCATGGGCGCTCTACCGGCTGGACCGCAAGGAGTACGGGCACGACCTGGGCGGAGACGCCTTTCTCTACACCCGTGCCGCGGTCGTCGCCGCCGGCCGCACCGAATTCGACAGCATCCTCGAAGACCCTGCGGCCTTCACTCCATACGCCACCGACCTCATCTGGGCCGAAAGCCTGCTCTACACACCAGACCGGGCCTACAGACGCATCACCGGGGAGGAGTGGGACCGCGACACGCGTTACTCCTACGAGTCGTACTCGAACACCGAGGGCTGGGCTGATTGAACGGCATGGCCTGCGGATGGTGACCAGCTCCAGCGTTGTCGCCGTTGATCATCCTCACGGAATGTGTGCCAGAACCGAGAGCCAGCAGCGCCTATTGATCAGGGCCGAGAGCGGTCCGCCGGCGGCGGGATCCGTGTTGCCGACTTTCAGGAGCGCGTCGGTACTTGCGTCTGGCCCTCTCGCGTGCAGGTCGAATTCTTCCTGGTGGAGTTGCGCCTCGGCCAGCGCCCGCACGATGGTGCGGGCCAGGTCGTCGTTCTCGAACTGGTCGGGGTCGACCCAGTGACACCGTCCCGGCTCCCTTAACGGCCGGGCTTCGGTGTTCTCCCGGATCGCCGTGGCGGCCTCCAGCAGGGTTCAGGCGGCCACCTAGTTGATCCTGAAGTCCTCCCGCACTACTTCACCGTCGGGCAACTCCTCGATCGTTTTCTTGCCGTTTTCGTCGTCGAAGATGATCGCCTCTCCGCGGAAAGGATCGACGATCTCTTCGATACGCGAGTGGGTCGAGTGGTGTCCGTTACCCACGTGATCATCCTGGATGACCTCGGTCTCGACGAACTTCCTCTCCTCGAAGAAGGGGGGAGGTTCAGCAGCGTGGGCGGTAGCGGACGGGGACAGGGCCGCGCCGGCCAGTGCGATGGCGGCAGTCACGCGCTTGATGTTGTCCATACCCTGCCAACGATCTTGAGGGCCTGTCGTCACCGGAGATCCCGGGTAGCTCACTTCCCGGTACCCACAGACACGACGACGGCCCGCGCACCCCCGACGGGGTCGCACAGGCCGTCGTCGCCAAGGCCCTCACCCTCGCCGGTTCACCCACAGCATCCCTGGAGGGAGGGCGCATTGGTGCGTGCTCGGTCTAGTAGCTGCCGGTTCAGTTGCAGAACTCATTGGGGCGGCCGCATTGGTGCGCGTCACGGCGGCGTTCCGGCCTGGGCGACCCGTCAGATCGGCAGCGCCGCGCACACCATTTTCAACATCACGCGCTCGGCCGCATCCTCCTCGTCCTCGTTCACGTCGATGCTGCCCCAGTCCAAGTCCTCGGCGTACCGCAGCACTGCGGACAGGGTTTCGTGGTCCTCGGCGCCAGGTCCGTCGTGGCCGATCCGGCGTCCTCGTGACCGACTCCGCGGACAGACTGCGCACGATCCGCGCTGCGCCCCGCTACGCGACCCGATTCCCCGATATGTGCGATAAGCGACTGGATGGCGCGGTACCTTGGCGGGCAGTCCCCCTGGACGCCGCGTCCCCCCGTGCGCTGCGTCCGGGGGCACACTCCGCCGGACCCGGCCTGGCCACCGGCCGCCGCCCGTTCGGCCAGGAAACCCGCCACCACGCGTTCATCCGCCGCCCGGGGCGTAGCGCGCTACTCGCTCTTCGACAGCAGGGCACGCAGCCGCAGGTAGCGGGCGAGCAGCCAGGCTAGGTGGGTGCCGAGGAGGCCCGGCTTGAGGACGGCGGTGACGCGGGCGGACCAGAAGTCCTCCACGGTGCGCCTGGCGTGTGCCTGAGCGTCCTGGGACGGCGTGGTCTCGTCGTGGTCTCGTCGTGGTCGGGAAGGTGCCGGCCGTAGACGGGAATCACTGCGACGCCGGCGGCACGCAGTGCGCACAGGCGGTGCTGGCCGTTCGTCAGGTTCTGGCGTCCGGTGTCCCACCAGATGTGACCCCCTCCGATGAGGGAGCGGAACCAGGCGCGGTCGCGGTCGCTCAGGTGCGTGGCGTGGTAGAGCCGGTCCTGTTCGTCGCTGTCGGGCTCGGCGCGGGCGAAGGTGAGCACGGCCTCGGCGATGGCCCTCCAGTCGTCGGCCTGCTGGTAGGGGCAGGCGGCGAAGGCCTGCTCGTCGAGCCGGGTGAACAGCTCGGCGCGGGCGGTCTTGCCGTGGCCGTCGGGGTAGGTGGCAGCCAGGGCCTTCGCCCGCTCACCGTAGGGGCACTTGAACAGGTCATGCGGCCAGGGAAGGCGGGAGGCCGCAACGGGGCGGATGCCGGTCTTGCCGTCCAGGTGCAGAGCCCGCTGGGCGGGGCTGCTGAACCTGCTGGGGTACAGCGCGGCCTCGGACCCAGGCGGCTCCGGCCGTAGACCGGCATCGGCGTGCTGCTGCTCGGTGAGGTCGGGTTCGGTGACACCGGTCAGCTCGTAGAAGGGACCTTCGTGCCAGGCCTCGTCCTTGTCGGAGCGGCGACGCTCCGGGTTGGGCTGGATCAGGACGGATACCGGGACCTCGGGCAGTACGAGGATGCCGGACAGGCCGTGGACCGAGGCGAGGGTGAGGCGGCCGCGCGCCCCGTCAGGATCGTTCAGCGCTCCGGCGAGGGCGTCCCCGGTGAGGTGGCCGATCCATTCGACGCGGTGGAATCCTTCGTCGATGCGCATGTCCCACTCCGGGTGGCGCAGGGCATGGATCTGCAGGTAGTCCCCGACCATGAGCCTGTGGGCCGGCTTGTCGAACACGGCTGCCCTCTGCCGCGGCAGCTGCGGCTCCGACGAGACGGCCGGCGGCACGAGCTCGGGGCCCTGGACGTTGCTGCGAAAGGGATGTGGTCCCGTTGCCAAGCGGCTTCCGGCGAACAGCGGTTCGGGCATCTCGGGCCACCAGGGATGGGCGGAATCCCAGCGGGCCCGTTCGCCGTCCACCTCGCCGAGGGTCCACTGATCGCCCTCGATCAGCATGACCGGGCCCGGCATGCCGTGACAGAACACGACCGCGATCTGCCGGGCCGCTCGGGTCCGCACGTGGGTGGAGCCTGGCGCGAGGAAGCCGATGCCGGAGATGACTTCCACCCGCCTGGCCCACGGTCATCCGGGGCGCCAGTGTTGCACTCCCGGGGCCACAGAGCACGGCGAAGGCCCGGGGGGTGCCCCTATCCCTTTGGTCAAGCCGTGTGGGCGTCTGAGGGACCCTCGGTGGAAGCGTCAGTCGTGTCGGCTCCGGCGTATTCGTAGGTCCAGCCGACGGCAGTATCGGGGGCCGGGACGGCTTCGTAGATGTGCCAGGCAGCAGGGTTTCCAGGTGGCTGCCCCAGCCGCTGCGGGCACGAAGGCGTGCGGGCGGAAGCCCGTTCTGGTCGAGCTGGACGATTTTGGTCCGTCCGTCGAACGGGCCGCCGGTCACCTTGATGCCGACGGTGTTGTCGACCATCTCGCCAGCGAGCCAGCGGTGGACGACCTTCATGTGCTCGGAATCCTCGGCCCCCATCTCCGAAGCTGATCACGTACCTGTCCGCAGGACAAGAAGGTCTCAAGTCGCTGCGGCGGGACGGGACTCGTAGAAGGTTCCGTCGCGGAGCATTGCGAACAGGACGTCGGCCCTGCGTCTGGCGAGGCAGAGCAGGGCCTGCGTGTGGTGCTTCCCCTGGGCGGTCTTCTTGTCGTAACAGGCCCTCGATGCCGGGTCGCCCAAGGCGGCGAATGCGAAGAGGAAGAAGGCCCGTTCAAGCTGCCTGTTTCCTCTCCTGGAAGGCTGTTCGCCGCGGATTGAGGACCCGGAACTGCGGGTCGCGGGGGCGAGTCCTGCGTAGGCGGCGAGGTGACCGGCGGTTGGGAAGGTGCTGCCGTCGCCGACTTCGATCAGGATCCTGCCTCCGGCAGCTCGCGGAGCTTGGGCTCGGTGTTGGGCAGCCGCTTGTCGAAGGCTTTCTTCCCGGCCGGGGTGACGGCGGTGGCGTGGTGTTCGCCCTTGCCGACGTCCAGGCCGAGGAAGACGTCGATGTCGCCAGTGTCGATCACGTGCAGGTCCCTCCATCACGCTTTCGTCCGGCCTGCCAGGGCACCGAGCTGCCACATCCGCGCAGCCGTCATCTCCAAGGCCCGCGTCAACATGCACCGCAAGCTCGCCAACACGGTGAAGCTCACCGGCCTGTACCCGCTCGCTGTTCTCTCGGACTGCGTCGTCTACCCCAGCCCCGGCCCGAGCCCGCTCGGCTTCCTCCCGTACGCCGCTTCGGGCAAGCCGCTGATGGGCGGCTTCCGCCTCGGCCCCACCCCGGGCCTGGCGAAGCTGGAAGGCGTGCAGGAGACGGCGTGGGCGGTGGACCTGACGGAGAAGGGCCTCAACCCCGCCCGCCACATCGAGGGCGGCGACGCCGTCCTCGACGACGGCGAATAACACCAGGCCGTGGCCTGCGGCACCCCCAGCCGCAGGCCACGACCGACAGGTCACGTACGGACTTCTGTGTTGAGGAGCTGAACCGCTGTGGGAGAGATCGAGGACGCCATCGTCCGCGCCGACCAGGAGGCCTTCACCAAGGACCCGCCCAAGACCCTGAAGGGCCGGATCAACTTCCTGCTGAAGCACCTCAAGACAACCAGCGCGGTCGCCGCCGAGCTCGGCGTCAGCCAGCGGTCGGTCGAGCGCTATCGCAAGGGCGACCGCAAGACCCCGCCCAATCAGGTCGCGGACCGCATCGATACGGCCGTACGGGCCCGATGGCAGCCTCTGGTGCGTGGCCGCCGCCGCAAGGAGGCCGCCACCACCACCGGGATCACCGTCGAGACCCGGGCCCGGTTCGGCTACACCGCCCCCGTCGGCACCACCGACGACGGCCGGGTCCGCCGCCTCACCGTCCACCTCCCCGCCACCTACGCCCACCGCCTCTTCGACACCCGCGCCCAGGGCGCCGCCGACCGAGACCTGCGCGCGATCGTCGCCGAGGGCTTGCAGGAGATCTACTTCAAGGACGGCGGAACCCGGGCCGACCAGCTCCGGGTCGAGTTCACCGACATCGACTACTTCGACGTCTCCTTCTGAACCCCACCGCCGGGGCACACCCGGCAGCGCCGCACTGAGCCGAAGCACGAAAGTTGACACAGAAGCGGGCTTGTTGTCATCCGGAGAGCGGCTGGTGTGGGCGGGGCCGTGCTTTAGGGGCCGGTGCCCGGGCCGGCTGCCGGCCCGGGCACCCGGTCCACGTCTCTACTCCATGAACTGGAAGGTCCATGCCTGGCGTCGGTTGCTGACGTCGAGTGGCCTCAGGGCGATACGGGGCGGGAAGATCCGCAGCAGGCTGAGGTCCAGGGCCAGCTCCTCGCCGTCGACGGGGCCTCCGGGGACGACGACGTGGAAGGTGTGCGGCTGGTCGCTCTGGTAGAGCGCCCACTCGCGGGGCTCGGGGTATCCGACGACCGGCTTGTTCATCTCCGGGTTACCGTCGTAGGAGACGTAGGTTTCGCTGCGGAGGTTGCGGATCGTGTAGTTGCCGTTGCTGAGTTTTTCCAGCTGCCATTCCTGATCGCCGGGGTTGCCGGTGGGCGGCAGCAGGACAACGGGTGTCTTGGGTTCCGATGCCCCGTCCAACAGCGTGAGCAGCTGCTCGGGAGGGCGGGTGATCGTGTAGGTGCCGTTCGGTACGGGTGCCATGACCGACTCCACTCGTGTCGTGCGGCGCCCGCGAGGGTCGCCGCTGATCTTTTGGGCCAGGCGAATCCCTTCCCTGCCAACGTTCGACAGAGGGCCGGAAAGGCTCTGCGTCACCCTTCAGGAGTACAGCGAATGCGTCCCGGTGTTCGACCGTCTCCGTCCGGTGGCCGTTGCTCTGCGGATCCCATGGCCGGTGACGGGTGGCGTGCCGAACTGGTGACAACTACGGCTCCTCACCAGCGCGAAAGCGCAGGTCGACAGCTGCCGCTGGTGCCACCTGCCGTGCGTCGGCACACGCACCCGGACGCGAGCAATCTGTCCGGGTACGGCTCACACCCGTATCAGCGCGTCAAAGACGGGCCTCACCCGGAAGAGGGGTGCAATGGCCACTGCGGGGAGCCGCCCTCGGACGGGCTGCTCCCGGCCCCCGTGGCGCTGTCGACCGCGGGCAGGTCCGGCTGCCGTCACACGTCGCCGGTCACCGCCCCGGTCGACAGCATCCAGCCCGGCTCTGGCCTCTGTCCCGCCACCCACGACCACAGCTCGGGTAACCCCCGGTGACACGGCCTGCGGGCTGCCGGCGCCTACTGCTTCACTGCCCGCATGACCCACGCCCACGAGGACCTGGAGCAAGCCGCCCGCGCACTGTCCGCCACCCACGCGGGCGAGCGTAGACAGGCCGACAGGCGCGTTCGCGCTCTTCAGGAGGTGCAGGATGTCCAGGGCGGTGATCGACACGGACGGGACGAAGGTGCTCTCGCGCCGGGTGCCCAACAACGAGCCCGAGCTCCTGGAGCTGATAGGCGACGTCCTCGCACTGGCCGAGGACGGCCCGGTGACCTGGGCCGTCGACCTGAACGCCGGCGGGGGCGCTCTGCTGATCGCTCTCCTGGCCAGCCATGGTCAGCGGCTGCTCTACATTCCTGGCCGAACCGTCCACCACGCCTCCCGTGGCTACCGCGGAGACGGCAAGACCGATGCGAAGGACGCCTACGTCATCGCCGACCAGGCACGGATGCGCCGGGACCTGCAGCCCTTGCAGGAGTGGGACGAGATCGCGGTTGACCTGAAGATCCTCACCGGCCGCCGCTACGACCTCGCCGCAGACCGCACCCGGGCCATCAACCGGATGCGGGCACAGCTGCTGGAGTACTTCCCCGCCCTGGAACGGACCTTCGACTACGCCGCCTCCAAGTCCGCACTCATCCTGCTGACCGGCTACCAGACACCAGCCGGCCTGCGCCGGGTCGGTCCGAGTCGGCTCGCGACCTGGCTGAAGAACCGGAGAGTCCGCGGCGCCCAGGCCATGGCCGATGCGGCCGTCGCCGCGGCGCAGGCCCAGCACACCGCCGTGGCTGGGGGAGAGAACTGCCGCGGCTGTGGTCAACACCCTGGCCAGGGCAGTGTTGGCTCTGGACGATGAGATCGCTGACATCGACGCGCAGATCGCGGTCCGTTTCCGGGGACATCGCGACGCGGAAGTGCTTCTCAGCATGCCCGGCATGGGCCCGTTGCTGGGGGCGGAGTTCATTGCCTGCACCGGCGGTGACATGGACGCCTTCGGCAGCGCGGGCCGACTCGCCGGAGTCGCCGGCCTCGCACCGGTCCCGCGGGACTCCGGTCGCATCAGCGGCAACATGCGCAGGCCACACCGCTACCATCGCCGGCTCTTGCGGGTCTTCTACCTCTCCGCCCAGATCGCTGCCCGTTTCTGCCGCACCTCGAAGGCCTTCTACGACCGCAAGAGAGGCGAAGGCAAGAGCCACAAGCAGGCGATCCCCGCTTTGGCTCGCCGCCGCCTCGACGTTCTGTGGGCTCTCATCCGCGACCACCGCACCTTCACTACCGAGCCGCCCCACCCCGCTCTCACCTCGGCATAGCGCCCTTGGTGACCGTGCGCTTCATTTGGCCTCTCGGCCACACCTGGTCGTTCCCGGGCCAGGCGGTCGGGATCAGTGGGCCCAGGGCAGTCGGAGGGCCTCGATCTCCGTGTCGTTCAGGAGGGCCTCGACGAGCGGGCCGGGGCCCGCCACCTTGGTGGCCCAGAGGTCGTAGTCCGTGCAGAGTACCCAGGACCGGTCCTGGGCCCAGAGGTTGGATGGGGTCCAACCGTCCTCCTCCGGGTGGTCGTACAGCGCCTTGGCATCCGCGAGCGTGCCGGCCCGGACGTGCAGGTTGTCGAAGTCCTCAGCCCTCTGCAACAGCGGGTTGTAGTAGGCCATGCAGCGGGTCTCCGCGCCCTGCGGGCTGTGATCGGTGAGGACGTCGACCAGGCGGTTCCAGTCGGTCCGGTCCAGGCTGCCCTCGGACGGCCCCGCGATGCCGACCGGCCAGCCACTCGGCTCCCGGAGCGAGGGGAAAGAGCGGTAGCAAGGCAGCCGCCCCTCGGGCGCCACGGGATCACCGGTCCGCCGCGAGAGCTCCGCCCAGCGCAGCCGGCGCCAACGGGGGCCGCGGGGCTCGCCCGGCATCCTCCCGAACACGTCCGCGGGGTCGAGGCCCGAGATAACCTCGGGCCCGCCGCCATTCAGCACGGCTCGTTGATACGCGACATAGGACATGTCGGTGGGCCCGAGTTCGTGTTCGTACATGGAGTGGAGCACCCAGGCGGCGTCGGGCAGTGCCGGCGGCATAAAGCCGGTGAGCCCGTCATCGTCGGCCAGCTCCCGCAGCCAGTCAGTCTCCCCAGCCTCGGTCAGCGGCCACCGGGCCGTCGCCAGAGCAGCGGATGTCTCGTTCATCTGTTCAGGATCTCACCCGCTGCGGCGAGCGCCGGGATCACTTCCCAGCCTCCACCACGTTCCCGCCGCCCTTGACAAACATGATTGGGAATCAGTCACGGTAGGTCTGGTGGCAGAGCACGGCCACGGCGGGGCCGGTGATGCCGTGCGCGGCGCGGCACAGCTGCGTCATGTCCGCGGCCCCCGCCCCTGGGGCGGGTACCGGACGGTGCGGTGCGGGCGTACGGCTCGGCCCCTTCGCCTTCCTGGGCTTGGCGGCGGGGCGCACGGCGGGCCGGGGCGGGGGCGTCCGGCGCGGCCGTACCGGGCCTTCGGCCCTGCGGTCGGGAGCCCGCCGGGCGGGCTGAGTCTCGGCAGCCGCCTCACGGGCCGCGGGCGCGGGACGGGCGGGAGTACGGCCGGCCTCGGGAACGGCGCCGGCCGGAGGTGCGGCCGCAGACTCGGGCATGGGGGAGAGGGGTAGCGCGTCCGGTCGTGCGGGCCGTGGGGCGACGGGGTGCTTGTGGTCTTCCGAGACCGCGACGGCGAGGCCCCGGCGGGCCGGGTGGGTGCGGGATGGACGGTGACACATCCCGGGGCCGCGAGCAGCGCGACAAGGAGCAGAGGCAGGGACCAGCGAAACGGGCACCTTGACCCGCCCGCAGCTCCTCGTCCCTGGCCGCCACGACCAGGACGGCCGGCTGCGCGCGGTCGGCCGCACCGTACCGCTGCGCCCGGACGCCGCCCGGCAGGTCGCCGAGCGCCTCGCCGCGGCCGCGCCCGGGCACCCGTGGGAGGGTGTGCGTTTCTCCGCGACGTGGGGGAGCCGCGGCGTCCTCGACACCACCCTCGTCCACCCCACCGTGGTTAGCGCGGATCGCGCCATCGACCACGGCGGCATCTACCGCCACCCGCTCCGCTTCCAGCGCCTGGACATCACGGCCGAGGACGTGCCCCGGTTCGGGCCGGGTCCGGCTGCGCCGGCCGGCTGACCGGCGCACCCTGCACCCGGTCTCCTCGTTGGCCGGGTATGAAGATCCTCGCTTCCTCCACACTCGCTGTGGCGGCCCTGCTCCTGGCCGCCGTTCCAGCCTCGGCCGACGACACCCCCGGCGCCAACAAGGGCGCCATCGGGCAAGGCAGCTCATCGCTCGGATTCGGCGCCGACGGCACGGACGGGGACAGCGGTGGTGGTCACGCGTCTTCGAACCGCCACCTCGTGAAGACGGGCGACCCGGGGGCCCTCTCTGACCTGGTCAACAACCTGAGCAACCCACAGCCGCAGTGAAGAAGCCCTGAGACGGCCGACGGCATCGACCGCCGTCCTGCACCGCCTGAGCGAGCACCCTCGACGATCCCCAGCGCGGGCCGCCACCACTCGGTGGCGGCCCGCGCTGTCGTGTGTCCGGGGCCGGCCCCGAACGCCCCCGCAGGGGTGAATTTTTCCCTCGCGTACGCGTAGGCGACTTGTGCGGTGCGCCTCCAACTCACCCTGAAATCATGGCTATTGGCAGCAAACGGGGTTTTTCGGCATGTTTCGGGCGCGGCCTGGTCGTCGGGCTGCTCGTGTGCGGATTGGAGTCGGGTTCATGGTGCGTTCGGTGCGTGAGGTGTTCGACGAGGGGCAGGCTGCGGGTGCCGGTTGCGGCGTGGCGGTGGGCGGTGGGCGGTGGGCGACGGGTTCGGGTCTGGTCCCGGCCGCGGACGTCGGGCCGGGCCGGTGGTCGCGTGCGGTGGTGGAGGCCGCCGACCCCGAAGCCGTACGGGCCGCGCTGCGGGGCCCGGCGGGGGCGGGGTGGGCTGCGGACCGTTTGACGGAGGCGCCTCGGCGGTGCACTCGCCTTCCCCGACCTTCACCCCGACCAGGTCGACACGCTCGCCCGCCGTCGGGACCTGCCCGCTCGACCGGCACGTCCCCCTGGGCCCCGACCAGGCCGCCCGCCGGCTCGGCGTCCGCAGGGTCGACTTCGACGCCGCGGTGCGGCTCGGGTTCCTCTCCCCGGTCGGCACGGTGGAGATCGACTACAAGCGGCAGGGCGGCGTTAGGGTCGTCCCGCTGTTCTCCGCCTTCCCTGTTGGATCGGCGTGTTGAAACGGATCGAGTCATAGTCGTACGCACGACCACAGCACGTCGCCGGACCGCTCCCCTGGTCGGCCGCGACTCGTTTGCAACCCGTGACAACCTCTGACGCGCAGGACCGTACCCAACGGAGCCCAACACGGGACCTGCCTGACCGGGCGGCGGTACTACCGGGGCAGGCCAGGAAGCGGATCGCGGGGCCGGCCCGCCAAACCAGCGCCGCCGGCACCGGACCCGGCCCTGCCAGTCCGCCGGGCAAGAGTGCCGGCGCCGGGCTGTTGCGCGGAACCGGTGGGGTTCTGATGGCAGCGGCCGGCGGGCTTCTGGGCGTCGCCGGCTTCCTGGGGACCTTCCTGCGGCCCACCTCCGATGACTGGTGCATGGCGTGGAAGACCCGGGACCTGGGCGTCTTGGGCGTGACGTCCGACTTCTACCTGACACAGAACGGGCGGATCACCAACGCCTTCCTCAGCGGGGTCGTCTACTCCCACGGCATGCTCGGCCCGCAGGTGCTTTCCACGGTCCTGATCATCGCCCTCGGGCTCGGCCTGTACGTGCTGGCCCGTGAAGTGCTCGGTGCGCTGGACATGCGGGCACCTCTGGTATTCCTTGCGTCTGCGGTGCTGGTGGTGGAGGCGCTGCTGTTCCTCGGCGGTACCCGGACTTACCAGATGCTGTGGGCCCCGGCCGCCATCTCGCACATCCTGCCCAGCGTCCTGGGTATCTGGGCCCTCCTCGCTGCCATCCGCGCGGGCCGGAGCCCGAGGCGACGGCCGCAGCAGGCGGCTCTCGTCGGCGCCCTGGTGACAGGCTTCGCGATCGGCACGCTGAGCGAGCCGTTTCTCGCCGTCAGTGGCCTGACCGCAGCCACCGCCGCGCTCCTGACCCTGCCCCGGCTGCCCTTGGGACTACGGCTCGCGCGAACGTGGTACCCGTTCGCCTGGTCCAGCCTGTACTGCGTGGGCCTGACCGTCGGCCTGGCCGTGCTCTACACCTCGCCCGGCGCCGCGTGGCGCCGCGCACAGCGCCCGCCACGAGAATTCAGCGCACGGCGCCTGGCACGCGACTGGGTCCACATCTGGGACACCATCCTCAGCCAGTGGGCCTACCTGGGCGCCGCTGCCGCGGGCGTACTCCTCGGCGTCGCTCTCACCCTCACCTCCAGTCAACCGCAACCACCCGTCACCCGCCGGGGTGGTCTCCCGCCGCTGGCGGCACGGCTCCTGCTGATCCTCCCGATCCCCGTCCTCATCCTGTCGTCCCTCGCCGTCGCTCACGGCCTGCGTCTGGGATACGGCGGCAACGGCTGGACCTACGCCCGCACCTGGACCAGCTTCCTCATCCCCTACCTGGCCACCCTCACCCTGTACGGGGCACTCCTCGGCCACTGGGCCGGACAACGCGCACACATGCCCGACAAGCCACGCCTCCCGCGGGCAGCAGCCACACTGGCCGGCACGTTCACTCTCGCCGCCCTGTCCGCCCTGTCCGCCCTGATCCCCGCCACCCAGCAACTCACCTCTCAGACAGTCACCCGGGCACTGCGCTGGGACGCCCAAGACACCCGTATCCGCGACGAGGTCACCGAAGGAGCTGGCAGCGTGACCTACGAGGCGATGCCCATCGGATCCCTCGCCGAGCCCTACTTCTCCCGTCATGAGGGAAAGGACTGGG
Source organism: Streptomyces sp. NPDC001502 (assembly GCF_042894785.1). Lineage (NCBI taxonomy): Bacteria > Bacillati > Actinomycetota > Actinomycetes > Kitasatosporales > Streptomycetaceae > Streptomyces > Streptomyces sp. NPDC001502. Next base: position 29,354 of record NZ_JBIAVW010000019.1, on the reverse strand, counting down.
TCGCGCCGTGCACCGCCAAGTACTACCGAGTCCAGCAGATCCACAAGCCCTGACCTGGACTCCTGGCCAACGTCACAGTCCTGACTCCAACCTCGTATCAACACGCTGGACTTGTGGGAATCGGCGGTCGACGTGGCGCTGCTGCCGGTCGTCCGGCCGCTGGTGGACTGGCAGGCGGTGGCCACGGCCCGGCCTGGGCGCCGTTCTCCGCTCGCCGCCCTCACCCCGCTCGTTGCGGGCGAGGACCGGGTGCTGCTGGCGGAGGTGGGGCGGATTGCCGGGGTAGGCCGGGCCGCGGTGGTGAACTGGCGCCGCCGGCACGACGACTTCCCGGCCCGGTGGGCGGTACGGAGACGAGCCCGGAGTTCGACCGCGCCAAGGTGGTCGCTTGACTGCTGGCCCACGGCAAGATCGCTGTCCCCACGGAAGCACCGTCCGCCGCCCTGGTCGTCGCCGGGGCTGGAGGCGCCACGCACCGGTTCCGCCTCGATGACCCGTGGCTGGCCCTGGCCGACGACGCGGCCGGCGAGGACTGCTTGTCCGGCTGGTCCACCGACGAGGACGCCGACGCGCTGGCCGCCCTGGCGGGCGGGGAGTTCGGGGCGTCGCTGCGCCGGCTGACCGCGCCGGGTGCCGGCCCGTTGGCGGTGCCGGGTCAGGTGCGGGTGATCGAACGGTTCCGGTCGGGGGCGGGGGGCCTGCGCCTGACGCTGGCCTGGCCTGCCGGACTGCGCGGCACCGCCACCTCGGGGCCGGCGGGCGGGGTGGTCCGCCACGGGATCGCGTACGCGGGTCCGGGCGAGGCCTGCGTGTGTGCGCAGCACGACTGCGGCGGCGGGGTCCCGGTCTCCAGGTGCGCCGAGCCCGGGGACACGGCGGGGCCGGTGTTGGAGGCACCCCGGCGGCGGGATCCGTTGCACCGATCTGTCCCGGCACGTGGCCTCACGGCCGTCGCTGGTCGGGCAGCACTGAACGGAGCACGCTCGGCACGCTGGCGGGAACGAGCGCAACGGAGCATCCAGGCCGTCCAGCAGGCAACGGGCAAGGAGCTGGCCGCTCGGGACGACGACGTCGCCGACGCGGTGCTTCTGTGGTTCCGCAGTGACGAGGGGGACCTCAGCGATGCGCTGACCGATGCCGCCGCATACATGGAAGGCGGCAGCCCGATCCTCCTCCTCACCCCGAAGACCGGGAGGGACGGATACGTCGAGACCAGCGAGATCGGCGTGGCATCTGCGCGTGCGGGTCTGAGCCTGAGCCTGAGCAAGACCATTAATGCCTGCAAGGACTGGAACGGATCCCACCTGATCGCCCCGAAGAGGGGATAGCGTCCCGGGCCGGTCCCTGACGCCGCCTCACTCTGGACCACGGAGTGAGGCGGCGCGGTGCTTCCATGCGGTCCGGTCGTCATTGACTGACGAGTCGCCGCAGGCGGGGCCGCACGGCAGGGTCGTTCTAGGTGTATCGCCTCGTTAGGTTGGGGACGCGGCTTGCGGGTGGTTTGCCTGCGAGTGCGGTGTGTCCGCGGTGGTGACTGTAGGAGTGGAGCCAGCCGGGGAACGCTTCGCGGCGTTCGATGTCTGACCGGTAGGGGCGGGCGTAGGCCCATTCGTCGAGCAGGGTGCGGTTGAAGCGTTCGACCTTGCCGTTGGTCTGGGGCCGGTAGGGCCGGGTTCGTTTGTGGGTGATCCCGGCCGCCGCCAGGCTGTCGCGCCAGTCGCGTGAGCGGTAGCAGGAGCCGTTGTCGGTCAGAACCCGTTCGACGGTGATCCCAGCGCCGGTGAAGAAGGCGTGGGCCCGTTGCCAGAAGGCGGTGGCGGTCTCCTTCTTCTCGTCCGCGTGGATCTCGCTGTAGGCGAGGCGGGAGTGGTCGTCGACCCCTTGACGGCCTCGGTCTCCTGTCCCAGACCGGGGTGCAAAGCAGGCGTCTCAGCTCTCGGCGGGGGCGGCGGGCTGGTCTGCTCGCCGGGAATTGGATCGTCATCAACGGGGTTGGTGGGGGATGAGCCGTTAATCGCCATCAACGGGGTTGGTGGGGGATGAGCCGTTATTGGAGAGCCATGCGAGCGATTCAGGTGTACGAAGTGGGCGGTCCCGAGGTGCTGCAGGAGGCCAAGGTGGACCAGCCGCGGCCGGGTCCGGGCGAGGCGGTCGTGGAGGTCGCCGCATCCGGGGTCAACTTCCTCGACGTCTACCACCGCGAAGGCCGGTACAGCCTCCCGCTGCCCTTCACCCCGGGCGCTGAGGGCGCCGGCACGGTCGTCGAAGTGGGACCCGGCGTCGCTGACGTCGCAGTCGGGGACCGGGTCGGTTGGGTGGAGATTCCCGGCACGTATGCCGAGCGGGCCGTCGTGGACTCCTCCCGGCTGGTGCCGCTGCCCGACGATATCGGCTTCGAGACCGCCGCCGCCGTGCTCCTGCAAGGTATGACCGCGCACTATCTCGTCAAGGACGCCTACCCGGTTCAGGGGGGCGACACGGTGCTCGTGCATGCGGCTGCTGGTGGCATGGGGCTGCTTTTGACCCAGCTCATCACCCATCTCGGCGGCAGGGTGATCGGCACGACGTCGACCACGGCGAAGGCCGAGCTGGCGAAGCGTGCCGGGGCCGCTGAGGTGATCCTTTCCTCCGCAGTCGACGATCTCGCAGCCGAGGTGAGGCGGCTCAACGGCGGTCAGGGACTGCCGGTTGTCTTCGACGGCGTCGGCGCGCACACCTTCGATGCGAGCCTCGCCAGCCTGCGAACCCGCGGCCATCTCGTGCTCTTCGGCGCGGCAAGTGGTGCCGTGCCTCCGTTTGATCCGATTCGGCTCGCCCACGGCGGTTCGCTGACCCTGATCCGGCCCAGCCTCGGGGACTTCATCGCCGATCGGTCCGAACTGCTCCGACGGGCCGCCGATGTGTTCGAGTGGGTGCGCTCCAAGGCGCTTGAGGTCACCGTAACGGGCCGCTACGCATTGTCCGAGGCCGCCCAGGCCCACAGCGATCTGGAGGCTCGGCGTACCACCGGCAAGCTGCTCGTCGTACCCGATGCGGCCGCTATTGGACGCCGCGAGGAGACGCAGAGCTGATCGCGGGTGACGAGGTCGGGGATCTTGGAGACTGAGATGTCGAGGGCATGGCCGACCGCCATCGCCAAGATCCCCGACAGCGTCAGGCACTCAGCAGGCCAAGATCAAGTTCTGGCGGGTTTCTGGCGTATCTGGGTCACACCCCTTGACCCCCGCGAGTTCGTGAAAACTGAAGGTGCTTCAGCGGGAACCCGAGGGTCTGGTGCCCTGACGTTGGGGGGTGGACCCGCGGGTTCGTGGTGAAGTCGCGGGGTCACTTTCCAGGGGCTGTTCCAGGAGAGCGCGGGCGGAGTTCGCGTAGCGGATCGCGGTCTTCTCGTCCAGGCCGAAGACCTCGGCGAGGTGGAGGGCGTCGGGACCGTGGGTGAGAGCTTCTTCGAGCTGTCGGTCGACGCGGAGCTGTTCCAGGGTGGCGGCCTGGCCACGAAGCGGTGCGGTGAGGGAGACCTGGCTGACCGGGCCGGCGCCAGGGCGGTGATCTTGTTGATCAGCAGGTGCGGGTTGGCGGTGTCGGGCCAGCGGTGGCGCCGGAACTCCAGCCACTCGCGGGCGACGCGCAGTGTGAGGTCGTCCAGCCGTCGGGAACGGCCGTCGATGGTGAGCTTCCGGTTGCCGAGGTCGAGGTCGTCGAGCTGGAGGCGGCGGATGGCGCCGGACCGTGCCGCGTGCACTGCGGCGAGGGCGAGGACCAGGCGGTCCGCCGGCTTGGTGACCGAGGCGACCGAGTTGTCGATGTGCTCGGGATCCAGGGACTGGATGATGCCGCTCTCGCGCTGGCCGACGCGGATGCGGCCGGTCGGGTTCTTGAAGATGGTGCCGTTCTTCTTGGCCCGGCCGAACAAGGACCGCAGCACGATGAGGGTGTGCTGACGCTGACTGCCGTGCAGGGCGTCGAGCTGGGCGAGGACATCGTCTCGGGTCACCTCGCGCAAGTGGTCGTAGCGGCTGGACCAGTCGATCAGCACAGGCCGGATGCGGTTGAGGTAGTTCCAGACCGTGGCCTCGTCGCGGGGTTGGGATCGAGGGCCACCGTCGTGCAGGAGCCGGATCCAGTGTTCGACGTCGCGGCGGATGCCGGGGGCGATGCCGTCGAGCTTGCGCTGGAGCCAGTGCTCGAAGGACGGTGTCCGGTCGTCGAGGAAGACGCCGATGTGGTCGAGGACCTCGATGGTCAGCTCCATGTTCAGCCGACGTGGCCGCAGGGCTGGATAGAGCTCGGAATGGCGCACGGCATCGCCCCCGATGTGCCGGGACATCAGGATGATCAGAGCTCGGTCGACGCTGAAGCGGACCTTGCGGGGCCAGCCGCGGGCCTCGCCGAGGCGGTGGGCGGTGTGCCTCGCCCAGGCGAGCCACGGGTTGTCCGGGCCTGTGTGCTGGTCGGGGTCGACGCGGGTGAAGTCGCGGCAGACTTCGAACAGAGCGGGCTGGAGCCAGCCGCCGGGTGGTGACGCGGGAACGGGTCGAGCTTGCGGGGGCGTCCCCGCCGCTCGTACTTCGACGGCCGGGGCCGCGGGACCCGCTCCCACAACGGAGCCATGTGCGCGAAGAACAGCTGGTGATGCCGCAGTTCCGGCAGTAACGACTCCGCCCTGGCCCCGGTGGCCGCGGCATCCCTACGTGCCCGGCACCAGCACAGCCGGCAGTACCCCTTCCGCAGAGGGCCGTATCCAGAACAGCCGACGCACCGGCCGTCCGAACCGGGACGGGCGAAGGAGGAGCACCCTCCGCAGCGCCGCATGAACAGCAGTCCCCAGCTCAGGCAGTGCGGACAGCTCTTCGGCTCCAGCATGGAGTCACCGCCCTCGCACCAAGCGCATCGTCACTGCGGCGGCAACGACCGGCCGTCCCGCCGCCGCGGGACCACCGCCGGGGCGGGGGCGCCGACAGCGGCAGCCTGCTGGCCGGCCTCCTCGCCAGGGCGGGCGACCTTGTCCGGCTCGGGGATCAACAGGTCGCCGATCTCGCAGCCGAGGACGACGCAGATGACATCCAGGTCCTCCAGCTTGAGGGAGACCGGCTGGCCGGACCACAGCCCGGACATCTTCCCCGCCGAGATCACCAACCCGTGCTCAGCCAGGTCCCGTTGGAGCTCGGACACCTTCCAGATACCCTTGTTCGCGGCGGTCAGCCGCAGGTTCCACCTCATCGGATCAGCCCTTCCAGCCGCTTCGCGGCCCGCTCGGTCCCGGCGGCCCAGGCATCCTCGACCCGGGTCTGCTGGACGTGGACGTACCGCATCGTTGTGGCGATCCAGGAATGTCCCAAAACCTCCTGAATTGCCAGCAGGTCCAGCCTGTTCTCATAGAGCTGGGACGCGCAAAAATGCGGCAGGACATGCGGCGTCAGCCGCTCGCCCCAGCCCGGCAGATGCGCCTTGGCCGCGTTCCTGAGCCCGCCCCGCAGGGCATCGTCGCCCACTCGGTGGGCTGTTCCGTCTGTGTTCCTGCGCTCGGAGGGGAACAGCGGGGCGCCGGGCCGGGCGTGGTCGTCGTCGAACTGGCCCCAGACATCCTCGATGAACCACCGCAGCGTGCGGTCGGCGCCGTTGATCAGCGGCACCATCCGCTCGCGCGGCCCGGAGCCGCGGGCGCCCTTGCCGTGGCGGACGTGGATCTTGCCGAAGCGGCCCAGGTTCCACTTGATGTCGTCAAGGTCGAGCTTGCAGGCCCCGCTGACCCGCAGTCCGACCTGGGACATCAGCTTCGCCGCGGTGTAGTTCCGGGCCGTCGGGGCGAACTTGCGGCAGGTCGCCAGCTCGCTGCCCCAACCGGTGAACAGGACCCCGACCTCCGGCTCACTCGGCGGGATCCGTAGAGCTGCGTCCTTGGCTCCGCGCGGCCGGTTCATCTCGTCGATCGGGCACTCGGCCACACGGCCGGTCATCCGGTGGAGCTCGACCTTGTGCCGCAGCTCCAGGAACATGAAGTACGTGGTCAGCGCCTGGGACCGGGCCAGCCGGGTGCCGCTGGGTGAGCTCCTCAGCACCATCCCGAAGTACGCGTCGGCGTCGGCGGGCTCCATGTCCCACAAGGGCCGGCCGAACCAGGTCCGGATCTGCTCCAGGTGCCCGACGTCGCCGCGGATAGTGCCGTCCGCCAGCCCTGCCGAGGCCCGCGCGAGGACGAACCCGGACAGCACGTCGGTCTCGAACCGCTCCAGCTCCTCCGCCGACGCGGGCGCCCAGTGCTCACGCAGGTCCCGTACGACTGCCAGCGCCGCCAACCCGAGCCTCCTCACCTTCAGCCCGACTGCGGATCGGCCGGACGAGGTGAGAATGCTTCAAGAATCCCGAAGTTACGTCACAGGGCCGCAGGCCACTCGAAGGAGGAAGAACCCACTGGCCACGGGGGCGGGAGCTCAGCAGGGCTCAGGGGAACTCACGCGCCGCCTCTTCAGACGGACGGGGGTGTGCCCTCACGCGCGCTTGGTCGCCGTCTCGCCTCGGCGGGCCTGCAGGTCAAGCTGGCAGGCACTGCAGAGGGGGCTCCCCCATGTCTGTACCTTCTGCACGACTGGCGGCCTTCTGCACCCGGCTGGGCTGCCTTGGCGCGCGCCGCTGACATCGCCTCGGCAAGATTGCCTTATGGCTTCGACCGGGACACCCCGTGCGGGGGTGCGCAGCAACCAGCTGAAGCGGATCGCACAACGTAAGGGGCAGCCATTTCGGTGCCGAGTGCGGGCTCCGTTGGGGTCGCGACAGCGGGGACAACGTCATCGGGCAGCCGAACGGTCGCAGGGCCCCTCTGGCGCACCTGGCACCAGTGTCGCCCCGAGCGACCGTACGAGCTTGTGGACGCGGCTGGAGCGATCCGTCACTCTCCTCGCAACCTTGAGTGCGATCGCTGTTGCCGCCTTCACCTGGAAATCGATCACGCAGGTATCCAGTGAACAGGACATTGCCCGAGAAGGGCAGATCACCGATCGTTATAACGCCGCCGTGGGAAACCTCGGCAACAAGGGCTCTGAAGATGTGCGTCTCGGTGGAATCTATGCGCTCCAACGGATCATGCAGGACTCGCCGCGTGACCAGCCTACTGTAATCAACGTGCTTACTTCCTTCATTCGAGGCCACAGCAATGAACCGAAGCCGAAGGGCGGCGAGGCTCTTGTGTCGAACGACGTCTTCGCAGCGGTCAAAGTTCTCATCTCCAGAAACAGCCGCAACGACGGCATCGGGAGCCCGGCTTTTCAGGGCGACGCGTACTTTGACCGCTACCTGCGGAATCTGCGGCGGATCGTGGACCTGCAGGGCGCTGACTTGCACGACCTCCCGCTGGATCGCGCACAGCTGAGCAGCGCCAATCTGAGCAGCGCCAATCTGAGTGGCGCAGTCCTGGCAGCTGCGGACCTGCACGACGCTGACCTGAACAACGCTGACCTCAGGGACGCAAATCTGCAAGAGGCATCCCTGAGAAATGCAGACCTGTCATACGCGGACCTGAGCGACGCATTGCTTGACTCCGCAGACTTCACCTGCGCGGATCTCCACAGCGCGCACCTCAAAAACCGGGGGACAGCGGGGAGTATCACCTTGGATCAAGTCTTGTCTGCCCTGAACATCGACGGTGCAACGCTTCCCGAACATCTAGCAAAGGATCCTAAGGTGCAGGAAATGGGTTGGGGAAACAACCCCTCGTGCAAGCAATTATGACTACTGCCCGAGTGGCCGGGTGGAAAGCCGCAGTCTGCTGGGCAGCCTGCGCGGCAACCCATTCACCAGAAACGTGCAGTCAACACGTCACCGTGCACAGGAGCCGGTCTGACTCGACGGCCAGGTGACGGGCTCGGGGCGGGGCGGGAGTGCTCATGGGCGGGTCCGCGGGCGGGGGGAGGGGAAAGCTCTGGCGGCGAGTCGGCGGCCGCGGCCGGATTCGCCAGCCTGGCTGGTCGAGCGGGGGATTGGGGTGGGGCGGCTGCCGGTCCGCGTCCATGCGGGGCAGTGCTGGGACACGGGAAAGCGCTGCGCCCCGATCGATGAGCAGCAGGCGCGCCGGGCGCTGGCACGACTGCCAGCGCCGCCAATCCGAGCCTCCTCGCCTTCGGCCCGACTGTGGATTGGTCGGACGAGATGAGAACGCTTCAGGATCCTGAAGTTACGTCACAAGGTCGCAGAGCACACGAAGGAGGAAGAACCCCCTGGCCACGGAGGTAGCGACTCGGCGGGGCTCAGGAGAACTCACGGGATGTCGCACACAAGATCCCTCAGCCGAGACCTGGCTCACCCGTCCACAACCTCCTGGGACAGAACATCTAGGGTCGGTGGACGGGCGGGGGCTCGTTGGGGTCGCGGGGTACGGGTGCGTCGCCCGGGCCGAACTTGTACTTCCGCATGGTGTACGGCTTCCCGTCGGCGTCGTACCAGCCCGGGAAGACGCCCTTGTGCATGAGGGTGTAGTCCTCCGAGCCGGCCAGGATGCTCGTGGTGTAGTCGTACATCTCCTCGATGCTCTTGCGTGATCTCTCATCCGGTTTGTCGGCCATGACGCCTCCAGCGTCCGTGGGCTGCCGCTGTGGCTGCCCGGCGCGGACAGACTGCGCCCGGTTCGTACAGCGCGCACGCCGGGCTCGCCGGAACGCGTGATACCGCGGTGCCCGCTGTACCCGGCGAAGGGGGCCGCTGCGCTGCGGCTGCCCGGGACGGCGGTTCGGGCTTCCTCGTCCGCCCGAACCTCCACGGCCCGTCTCCTGTCGTTCTACCGTGTCCGGTAGAACCCCGCCGAGGAGGAGCCGATGAGCGCCCGGCCCGACCACACCCCCGCCGCCCCGTACGCGCCCGCGCCCGGCGCTGCGGCCGAACTCCTCGCCCGGCTCCGGGCCGACCGCCGTGCCGAGCAGTGGGTGCCGGCGTTCGAGCGGGACTGGGCCAAGGCCCTGGAGGACGCCCGCCACGCCTTCAGCCTCACCCCTCTGCACGAGGTGGTGCGCACCTGGCAGCTGCGCGTCGCCGCGGCCCCGGACGTCGACGCCTTCATGGACTCCGGCCAGGACGACGCCGACTTCGTGGACCTGGACGACGTGCTCGGCGGCCGCCCGTGACGGAAGAACAGCCGTGGGACCTGCACGCAGGCGGGCTCGTTCCACGGCAGGGACTCCAGGTCCTTGAGCACGCCGCGGCGCCGGTTCCACCGCTCAAACTCGATGTGCCAGCCGCCTACGAACCAGGGGATCTGCACGAAGCAGCCGTGCCAGGTGCGAGCCTCGTCCGGCCGCGTCAGCGGCTCCATCACCTCGTCCTCGTATCGCGCCAACACGATGACCTGCGCCATTCTGCTCATGCCCACATGTCACACCGTGCCGGGTGCCGAGGGCAATCGGTTTGGGGCCCGGAGCCGTCGGGGCTCCTTCCGCACGCGGAGTCCGTCGCCAGGGCTTGTCTGGTCGGTCACGTTCGGAGCCAGATGGTCAGGGCCGCGGCGGTCGTGGTGCCGAGGTAGACGCAACGGCGTTTGTCGTAGCGGGTGGCGACGGCTCGGTGCTGCTTGAGCCGGTTGATGGCCCGTTCGACGGTGTTGCGCTTCTTGTACCGGTCCTCGTCGAAGCCGGGTGGTCGTCCGCCGCGTGAGCCTTTGCGCACGCGGGCGGCCTGGCTGTTGGTCTTCTCCGGGATCGTGTGCCGGATGCCCCGGCGCCGCGCCCGCTCCGGTCCCCGGTACCGCGGCACCGGGGAGGGACGCGCTCGCCGAGCGCATGGGTGCGGCCGACGCTTCCTGGGCCGCGCCTGCCCGCGGAGTCCCCGCTCCGGCGCCCGCTCCGGCTGCTGCGCCCGCGCCCGCCGTTCCCGCTGCTGCGCCGCGGGTGCGGGACGCCGCCGATCTGTGGGCTGCGCCCGCGAGTACGGACGCGAAGCACTCCTGGGGACCTTTGACCGAAGGTCTGGACGTCCCCCGCTACCTCGGCCTCGGTGACCGGGCCCGCGCTCTGGAGCAGCTGAAGGTGCACCCGGCCGCGCACTCGCAGATGGTGTCGCTGGTCATGGACATCCTTGATGGTTTGCGGGGGCGTGTCAGTTGAACATCGTCATCTGAGTGTCAGGGGCGCAGGCTCAGCGACCTGGTGGTTGCCACTGACAGTGACTGCTCACCTGTTGCTGAGATGGGTGACGAAAGGCCACGTCATTCTCATGCTGACCGCCAGGAACCTCGGGCGGGTGATGCCAGACCCCGGCATCCTGACCGCGCTGCGCGTTCCGGGCGCCGGGAAAGGGCGTCCCGTCCCGGCCGGCCAGCGGAGGCTCACCAGCGCAGCACATCGGTGCCGTCGGCAGGGGGAGGGCGATCCCGTGCCGAACGGCAGCGCTGTTCGGTTACGACGGCTTGACGTCGTAAGTGAGGCGGGTGACCTTCCCGTTGCCGGCCTCGTCGCGCTGGGCGCCCATGGCCATGCCGGTGAGCCAGTCACCATCGCTGGTCTGCACCTTGAAGGTGAACTTGTAGTCCTGACGGGTCCCGTCCGGCTGCTGCTCGGCGCGGACCACCGTGAGGGTGGAGGCGATGGTCCGGTTGTCCCGGGTGAGGGACTTGAAGAACGCGTCCTTCTCCGCCGGCGTGAGTTTGCCCGGGTAAGTCACGACCGTGCCCTCGTAGTCGCGCTTGTCCCAGCCCGGCTCGCTCGCGCTGCGCGGCGTGTAGATGAAGGTCTGGGTCCAGTAGGTCGCGTCGTCCGACATCCAGGTCCGGTAGGTGCCGTCCTGCGGGGTGCGCAGGGCCTCCAGGAGGTTGACGACCTGCAGGCGCCAGGGCGCGTTCGCGTACGGTGCGGCCGACGGGGACGGCGAGGCGGAGGCGGTGTCCTGGGAGCCGGGCTTGGCCTGGTCGCCGTCCTTCGTGCAGCCGGTGAGTGTCAGGGAGGCCGCCAACAAGACGATCGCCGCAACCTGTGATCGCGTAGCCATCAGCACGCTGTCTCCATCCTCGCTGTGCAGCATTGTGTCTCTACAGAATGATCATTTGCGATCCTACGCACGCTTGTACGCTTCGGCGGTGCGTCTCAACTGCCGGGGACGGGCCGGAGGATGACCGGTTCACCGGACTCTCGGGTGGAGAGCCTGGCCTCTCCCGTAAGCAGTGCACGGTCCTTGGTTCAGACGGTGAACTTCGGAGTCGTGGCCGGCGGAGTGGCAGCGGTCCTACGCTGCGCTGCGTGAGCTCGTACGCGACGAGGAAGGCCCGGCGGAGGTCCTGCCCGGGGTCACCGTCCTCGGGATGGAGGTCGGGAAGTGGCTGGTCCGGCAGCGGAGACGAAGGTGTCGGTTCCGATTGGTCGTTGAGGTCAGGCGGCATTCCGTCGACCGGGGTTCGCGTTCTGTGTTGCTGACTGCCTGTCCCGGCTCCGTCGCGCAATGCCGGCGAAGAGTCGCGCCAGGCCACGCCGCAGAGCGGGCTGGATGAGCTCCATGGCCGCGCCGAGGGCCAGGCAACCGCCGGCAAGCATTCCCCAGAAGGCCAGGTCTGCGAGGCCCTCCGTTTCAGCATCCCCGTAGTACCGGGTCCCCCCGAGAAACCCGCAGACAACGATTGCGGCGCCTAGGAGCAGGAGCCACCACCAACCTCGGCGACTTCGCTGCTTGAGCTGCCTGTCTACCATCCTGATCAGCCCCCTCGTTCGATGATCCACTCATAGTTCCGTGGGACACTACCTGGCCGCCCATGCCCCGCAGAGCGGCCACATCACCCTCCGCCCCGGCCCGGGCACGACCAGCGACACCACCCTCGCCTCCGACCTGATCCAGGCCCTGGGCAAACCGGCCCGCCTCCCGGCCGCATCCCGCACCGCCGCCCGCCGCCGAGTGGGCGACCGCCCTGGCCGTCACCCGCCGGACCGTCCTGCGCCCCCATCTCCTCCACGGCGGCAGGCCGTTCAGGCCATGACGGGGGGCGGCCGGTTGGTGCCCGTTGCTGTGTGCGCAGGCCGGGCGGCGGGCATTGCGGCCGTGGTCTTCGGGCTGGGGTGGTGGTTGGCCGGGTTGGTGGTGGGGGTCTCTGGTGTGTGGTGTCTGATGTGCGGTACACCTCTGGCACTTTCGACATGTGGTCGCCGTCTCGTCGGGGTTTTCCTGTCGGGCGGGACACGGGGGACAGGCCGGTCCGAGTGCCTGGGGGTGCGGCCGCGTCGATCGGATCGTCCTCGCCAGCCTCCCTGGCCGGGAGTACCGGCCGCCTTCCGGCCCCGGGTCTCCCCGATGGCGGCTCGCTCCCCCTCCACTACCCTTGCCGCCGTCCCCGCCCACAGGCAACAGACCGCCCCTGTCAGGGGCGCGGCCCCCGGCCGGTGAGCAGCCCGTACGATGCCCGGGGGACGAGGCACTGACGGAGTTCGGTCACGGGAGGGGGACGGACATGCGGGCTTTCTCCGTGGAGGGCCGGGAGTACGTCGCCCTCACCGTGCTCGGGAGCGACGACTTCGACGCTCTGGAAGTGGTGGAGATGACTGCGGCCGGGCGTGGCGCCCTTTTGTTGGAGTTCCGGATGGACGAGGAGACGGCCACGCTGGTCCACCTCGGCGCGGAGGTAGGCATTCCGTTGCTCAGGGCCTCCCTGGAGATCTTCCGCACGGACTTCCTGGAGCCGAGGCGCGCAGCGGGGCTGCCGCTGCCGCCCTGGTAGCCGAGTCCGGCCTGCGCCTGGCGTTCCGGTTGCCGGAGGGAGGGTGTGGTCGCGGTGTGATGACGGCCAGGCCACGCTGATGCAGGGGCGGACTGGCCAGCCATACTCCGGTAGCGCTAGCGCGAGGAGCACCAACCCCTCTTAGCTTGACGTTTATCCACTGATGTCGAACTGGGCTCGAACTTGTTCGGAGATTCCCCAGTTCACCGGACGTGTGAGAGGACGGGCCCCGATCCTGTGCTCAGGGTTGATGCAGTACGGAGGCCGGGATCGTGGGACTGGTCGAGCACAGCGTCCAACGAGACGCGTTGACGAAGGTGTCGGAGTTCCGGACCGACCTGTATGCGTGCCTGACGTCGCGAGCGGACGCCTTGTTCGACCTGTGTGACTCGCTGCTGTGCACCGACGGACCGGTTCGCACCCTTGTGGACCTGGCGCTCGCGCCGGAACACCGACGCGGGCACGGCGCCCTGTACTCCGGGATCAACCGGGGCCGGATCGACGTCGCTCGGCTCCGTCGCGCACTGGCGGGTGTGCCGTTGCCCCGGGCGAGCGACGGCCGCCTGGTGCTGGCAGTGGATGTCTCCCCGTGGCTGAGGCCGGACGCCGACACCTGCTCGGACCGCTCCTTCTGTCACACCTTCGGCCGGGGCCTGGGCAAGCACCAGATGGTCCCCGGCTGGCCCTACTCGATCGTTGCCGCCCTGGAGACCGGCCGCACCTCGTGGACTGCACTGCTGGACGCGATCCGGCTGGAGCCCGGCGCCGACTTGGCCGCGGTCACCGCCGACCAAGTCCGCGACGTCGTCGAACGCCTCATGGAAGCCGGCCAATGGCAGGCCGAGGCCCCGACCATCTTGGTCGTCCTCGACGCCGGCTACGACGCGCCCCGCATCGCCCACCTCCTGAGTGATCTGCCGGTCGAAGTGCTGGGCCGGCTGCGCTCGGACCGGGTCATGCGCAAACCGGTCCCGGTGCCGTGGATTTGCCCGCCGCAGGGCGGCCGCCCGCCCAAACACGGCGGTGAGTTCGTCTTCGGCCGGCCCGAGACCTGGGGCGAGGTCACCGCGGTGACCGTCACCAACACCGACCGGTACGGGACGGCGACCGCGCAGGCGTGGGACCGGCTCCATCCCCGCTTGACCCGCCGGGCCGCCTGGCTCGACCACGAGGGCCCACTACCAATCATCGAGGGCACCGTGATCCGGCTGACGGTTGAGAAGCTGCCCAGCGGCGGGGTGAACAAGCCCGTCTGGCTGTGGTGGTCAGGCACCGGCGCCGCCACGGGTGACGTCAACCGGTGCTGGCAGGCTTTCCTCCGCCGCTTCGACGTGGAGCACACCTTCCGACTCCTCAAGCAGACACTCGGCTGGACCCGACCGAAGCTGCGGGACTCCCAGGCCGCCGACCGCTGGACCTGGCTCGTGCTCGCCGCACACGCCCAACTCCGCCTCGCCCGCCCGCTTGCGCGGGATCTGCGCCGGCCATGGGAACGGCCGGCCGAACCGAACAGACTCACCCCCGCACGGGTTCGCCGAGGGTTCAGGAACCTGCACGCGAAGACGGGCACGCCAGCCCGTGCACCAAAACCCACCCGCCCCGGCCCCGGCCGCCCGCTCGGCTCGAAGAACCGGCAACCCGCCACCCGCTACGACGTCGGACGGGTCCTCGCCACCGGCGAGTCCTACACCCGACCCGCACACCACAAGAAGGGGACGAAGCCCCGCCGGACGGTCGATGATGGCCGTGATCACGGCACGGAATAGGCTGCTCGGGTTGCGGTCGTAGCTGGATCTACAGGGGGGCTACTCATTCATGGAGCACAGCTCTGAGCGGGAGAACGGCGAAGGCTCGGCTTCTCGGTACACCCGGGACATGCAGGAAGAACGCCAGTCTGTGCGTGAGGCACTGCGCTCAGATCTGCCCGCCGCCCACATGGGCATGGGCGTGACCGTCATCGCCTTGATCGTGGTGGCCAACTTCTCCGGCCCTCGATGGACCTTGATCATTGCTGGCGCCTTCACGGCCTGGTTCCTTCTTGCACTGGCGGTGATCCACATCGGCAGCGGCCGTGGCTGGGACGCCGTCCGCCGGGCCTACATCGCCACCTTCGGCTGGGGCAACTGGATCTGAACGTCCTTCGCCGCGATCCCCTCCGCCGGAGCCAGACGATAAACGTCAAGCTTAGTGCCTGTTTGCAATCGGATCGGAAGCGGCGGGAGTGTGTCAGCGAGGTCGGGTAGCTTCGTTGGCACCGAAAGGCAAGGGAGATGACATGCGGATTGCTGGTGCCGAGGTCTTCTCTTGCACTGTGTGCAGCGCCCGGTTGTCCGCGCCGGTGCGCGAGGTGAACCCGCCGGCGGAGGACGAGGCCTGGACGCCGCTCGACTCTCCCGTGGATCCCTGCCCACCCAGGATGGCGGCCGGCACCTTCGCTCGCGACCCGCAGCCGGGACGGATCACCTGGGGCGCACTGCCCAAGGGCTTCGGGATGTCCCGGGCGGGGCACGGGCCAGGAGTGGACCTACTGTTGAGTCCAGGCGACCTGGTCGGTGCCACGAAGATTCTGAGCCGCTGGGGCGGCTGCTGCGGGCCAGCCGGGCATCAGGGGCCGAATCTGGCCTGCGCGGGATGTGGGGCGGAGGTCGGGCTGTGGATCGGTGACTGCTACACCTGGCTGGAGGTCGTCCTCAATGGGCGCCTGGTCAGCCGTTCCTTGTCGACTTAAGCGGCTCTTTGTGAGGCCGCCAGGACAAGTGCCGTGATGGTGCGGTGCGGCGCTGACGTTGGGTAGGCGGAGTCCGAAGCTTGAGGTGCTTGGTCAGAGCATGGGTGGAAACCGCTCGGGGGCCTTGCGGGACTTGGTGATGCGGCGGGTCATCAGGGTGATGGCTGCCCAGGTGATGAGGGTTTCGGAGTGCTGAACGAGTCGTTCGTAGTCGCGTGCGTGTCTGCGGGCCCGCATCATCCGGGACCAAGTCCGTTCCACGACCCAGCGGCGGGGCAGGACGATGAAGCCGGAGGAGTCCCTGGGCCGGCTGACGGTCTTGATCGTCAGGTTCAGGTACTTCTTTGCCCAGGTCACAAGCTTGCCCGCGTAGGCCGAGTCCGCCCAGACGATCGTGATCTCGGGGTGCATGAGGCGGAGGCGGAAAGAGGACTTCCTTGGCGGCATGGCTGTCGTGAAGATCGGCGGGGGTGACCATGACGAGCCAGGGGAGGCCGCGGGTGTCGACCACGAGGTGGCGTTTGCGGCCGTTGATTTTCTTGCCGGCGTCGTAGCCGCGCGAGTCACGGCCGACGGTCTCGGCTGCCTTCACGGACTGGGAGTCGATGACGGTGGCGACCGCGCGGGGGCCTTTGCCCATCTCGCGGCGGATCCGCTGGGAGAGGGCATCGCGGATCTGCCCGACTGTTCCGGTGGCTGCCCAGCGGGCCCTGAACCCCCAGACGGTCCGCCAGGGCGGGTAGTCCGCGGGCAAGGCCCGCCATTTGCAGCCGGTGTCGACCACATAGCGGATTGCGTCGACGATTTCTCGGCGGTGGTGCTTCTCAGGTCGGCCGCCGGTGGTTGTCTCGCAGGCCGGGACGGGGAGAAGGGGTTCGAGCAGGGCCCATTCGGCGTCGGTGGTGTCGGATGGGTAGCGGTGTCGGCGCATGGTGGTGGGCCTTCAAGCCGGTGCTGCCCGGGGCCCGGCCGAGGGCCGGGCCCCGGGCAGCGAGAGCGTCAGTAGCTGTTGACGAGGTCGAGGGTGGATTCGATCGAGTTGAGCTGAGCGGTGATGTGGCGGACCCACTTGTCGCCCGGGTGGGCGGCGGCGTGGGGTGCGACGGTGCCGGTGATGAACCGGCGGAACTCGGTGAGTTTCTCCTTGATCACCTTTCGTTCGTAAGCCTCCAGGGTGGCTCGTTCAGCCAGCTGGTAGCCGTCGGTCCGCGTCCAGATCAGCGGGGGCCATCCCTGGTCCGCGATGACATCTCTGAGGGCGGCCAGTCCGGACCTCACCTGGTTGGGGGTGAGGTCGCTGGCGCGGGTGAGCTGATGGAAGAGGAGTCCGGCCGGGCGTGCTTCGAAGAGCACGAAGCGGACCGTGTCGGCGTGCCGCAGAGCGGCGTCGCCCCGGCGCCGTGAGGCGCGGGGCATGGCTACTGGCCTCGGAGCAGGGCGGCGAGCTCGTCGTCCAAGTCGACCTTGCCGGTGTCGACGGCGTTCTCGATCCAGTCGAGGGTGGCCCTGACCTTGGCGATGTTCTGGTGGACGATGGCCTGTTCGTCCTCGGTCAGCTGCCGGTCCCGCAGGCCCGGGACCGCGCGGCCGGCCGCGGCGACGAAAGAGTGGCAGGCGGTGACCAGGTCGAGGAACTCGACCGTGCGGTTGATCTGCTTGACCGCCGGCGCAACGGGGCTGGTCCGCTCGAAGTTCTCGCGGGCCTGGCGGCCGCGTTCGACTGGGCGTGGTTGACCTGGTGGCAGGCGATGTCGTCGCTCATGGCCTTGAAGGCGACGTCCGGGCGCCGCAGCAGGCCGGTGGTCACGGTCGCGGCGACGGTCTCGTCGCGGGTGAACTCCTCGACCACCCTGACCCGGTCCTCGACGGCGACGTGTGCCGAGATTGTGGGCCGGCGCAGCAGGTCGGTGGTGACCACTGCGGCGACCTCTTCGTCCTGGGCCAGGGCGTGGATCGCGCTGATCTTCTCCTGCTTGGATACCGGGTTCTCGACCTGCCGGCCGAGCACGCGGCTGGCATCGTCGGCGGTCCACCGGGTCTTGCCCTCCGGTGGCTGTTTCACGGCAGCGAATCGTTCGTTCTCGTCCTCGACGCTGGCCGGGATACGGTAGACGGTGAAGGAGACGCCGGCCTTGCGATGCTCCTTCGGTCAGCGGGACGAGACCCAGCGGGCGTTGTTGATGGTGCTGTATTTGAGGCCGATGTCCTCGGCGAGCCGTGTCAGCGACTCCTTGACGGTCCATCCGGCCTCGGGCAGGGAGCCTTCGCGGGGGCGGGAGGGTTCGATCTCCAGGGCGCGGTCACCAATCGTGAACTGGCCTCGGGATTGCTGGTCGACGACTTCGCGGAGCTCGGCCACGATCTGTTCGTATCGTGACGGGCTGACGCTTCCGATCTTCTCGTTGTCCTCGGGCATGGTGTGTCACCATCCAGCACGGGCCATGGCACGGCCATCTTCCTGCCGTGACGGAACGCTGTCTGCCCAGCACACCCTGACAGCCCCGTGGACGTTGTGCGCGATGACGACAGACCTGGCCAAAGCGAGAATGGCCGGAGGCCTGCACGGACGTGCCGGGGGTGGGGGATCTTGTAGTAGGCCAGGGTCCGAGGCAACCGCTGCGGCAGGGCGACGAACCCCTCAGTGACCCACTCCGGCCAACCTGCGGAGGGTCGGTGGCGTAGACCCCGGCGAGGTACCCGTGTCGGGAGCGCCGATCCCTTCGCAAGGCTGACCGCCGGCTGCCGGGCCGCCCGGGCGGGCCGCCGATATCCTGGGACCGAGATCGGGGGCTTTCCTCATCCGGAAGGCAGCACAATGCGGCGTCGATACCTCGTGCTCCTCGCAGCCCCCCTCCTCGCCTCCTCGGTGGCCCTCGCCCCCGCCCACGTGGCGCAGGCCGGAACCGCCGGGACGAGCGGGGTCAAGCAGGCGGTGAAGGTCACCAAAGTCGAAGTGGTCACCCTGCTGAAGCCGGGGGAGACCGTCGAGTGCAACGGCACCCCCGTGGCCATGGCCTTCGACGGAAAGATCACGGCGACCGGGCCGGGCACGGTCCGCTACCACTGGACCGTGAACGCAAGCCGCGCCCGGGTCTCCCCGGGATCCTTCGCCTTCGGCGCGGGCACCTCTACCAAAGTCGCCCTTCAGGTCGTGGACATGCCGGCACCCAGGAACGCCAAGGCGGTGACCGGGTACGTCACGCTCCACCTGCCGGACCAAAAGAAGAGCGTCCGCAGCGAGCAGGTGACGTTCCCCTGCAAGAAGTGAGCCCTGCTTCTTCTTGCGCTTCAGCAACAGCTTCACTGACCGAGGTGGTGCGGTTGCCCCAGTCGGAGCAGCTGGCCTGACTACGACACCGGACCGGCCGCGCGATCTCGTCCTGCTACCGGTCCGCATGCCTCGTGCGCGGCACCGCCATGCTGCCGGCCGGCTATTGCGAGGTTGCCGGATGGGTTGCGCAGTACAACACCCGGGCGCACGGGATGCGGGCCTGCGGCTCCCGGTGGTGCCGACGGTGAGCAAGGAGCGGCGTCGGAGTGCACCAGCCGCCTGTCGGCGCAGATGAACCTGCCCAGGGTTCCGTCCGGGGTCGGGAGCACAATCGTTGCCATGTGGAGGAGAAAGAAGCAGGACAAGCCCGATCGCACCCCGGCCGAGCGGTTCACCGCGCCGCTGATGAAGAACATGCCAGAAGCCGGGGACTTCAGCTATGAGGCCATCCAGAAGCTGGGAAACCCCGTGCCGATGCTCGTGACGAACGACGGGGACGAGTTGCTGGAGCTGTGGCTGGAGCCGTTCGGGCAGGACTACTGGCTGAGGCCCGGCGACGCATTCATCGTCACGTCGTACGGGCACTGGGACGACCACCCCTTCGAGACGATCCACGAGTCGAACCGCATCACCGTCTGGGCCACTTCGTGGTTCGCTACGGTCTCCGACGCCGATGGCAACGAGATCCCAGGCGGGCACGAGCGGCTGGAGGGCATGTACGAGTAGGCCTGGTGGACGGACGGGAAGGCGGAGAAGGCGTTGTCCTGCGGCCCGGTTCCCGCCGCCGCTGCTGCGCCCACGCCAGCGTGAGCTCCACTTCCGGTGCTATGCCAGGTGCTTCTTCGGTCGGGGTTGGGCGTCGAGGAGTGCCCACCAGGTGTGGCCGTCGTGGTCGGTGTGGGTGCCGCAGGCGTCGACGGTGCGCAGTACCGCGACCTCCGCCGGAACGGGTCCCACATCGTTCTGTTCGCCGGTCTGGTGGTTGAGGACCATGACGAGGATCTTGTCGTCCTGGTCGGCGAGGTGGACGCTGACGCGTTTCCCGCCGGCCGCCACGGCCGTGTGGACGAGGCCGTGGACCGTCTTGAGGAAGTCGTGCTCGTCGAGCAGCGGGTAGTCCCACTCGGCAACAGCGAGCGCGGCTTGCCCGGCAGCCTTCTTGGCCGCCCACTGGTCAGCGCGGAAGGCCAGCACCCTTGCCCGTCGGCTGGTGACGACCAGCCGGGGCGGCACCCCGGTGAGCGATTTCGGCTTCGTCACGGGCTGCGGCCGCGGCGGCTCCACCGGCTCATTCTGCGGAGGCGGCGACTTCGGAGGAAAACTCGGCGGAACCTTCGGACCCCTGGCTTCGACGACCTCGCTCATACCCCACCACGCTACGCCGCTCGACCCCCGCTGTGCACCGACTCGAACGCACAAGGACGGCGACGACACGGACTCCAGACGGAACAGGGTCCGTGGCGGCGGCGCCGTGAGGCCGGTCGACGCGCGGTGTCCTGGCAGGTGCCGGGCGGTCCGGGGAGCGGGCGGGAGACTTCCGGGCATGGATGTGGAGTCGGTGGCGGTGGAGTTGTACGGGCTGCGGCCGTCGGAGTTCACCAAGGTCCGGGACGCGTACGTGGCCAGGGCCCGCAAGGCCGGGGACCGGCAGCTCGCCGCGGCGATCGGAGCGTTGCGGAAGCCGACGGTCGCGGCGTGGACAGCCGGTCTCCTGGCGCGCCGCCGACCGAAGGAGGCGCACAGCCTCATCCAGCTCGGCGAGGCGCTCCGTGCCGCGCACCGGACGCTGGACGCAGGACAGTTGCGGAAGCTGTCGCATGATCAGCATGTGATGATCGGCGACCTTGCGCGTACGGCGCGTGCTCTGGCCGCCGAGGCCGGTCAGGTGGTGAGTGAGCCGGTGCTGCACGAGGTCGAGCAGATCCTCCACGCGGTCCTCTCCGACCCTGACGTTGCCGAGCGGTGGGTGGAGGGCCGGCTGGTGAAGGCCCCAGACACGGTGCTGGGCTTCTCTGGCCTGGAACCGGAGCCGGGCGCCGCACCGCCACGGTGGAAGCAGCCCGGCCCGGCCGGATCCCGGTCGGAGAAGGTGCCACCAGCAGAGCCGGAACCGGCGCCGGACGCGGACGCCGCTGCGGGACGGGCGCGGCACGGGCGGGTGGAGGCGGCCCGCACGGCGTTGGCCGAGGCCCAAGGGGAGGCGGAGCGTCTGGAGGAGGAGCACGCCGCCGCGCAGGAGCGGGCAGACCGGGCTGGTGCGGCGGTAGCGGAAGCCGAGGAAGACGTACGGGCCGCGACGGAGAGGCTGGAGGCTGCGCGTGCGGCGCGTGCGGCGCGTGCGGACGCGGCGACCGCGCTGCGGGATGTGGGGCGGGCGGCCGCGAAGGCGCGGCGGCGGGCGGAGGCGGTGGCCCGGAAGGCCGATAGGCTCACCAGTTCATCGCCGGGACGCCATGAGCGTGATAGGGCGAAGTGGCGGCAAGGGTAGACGTCCACATATGCCCTGGGCTGATCACAAGTAGATGTGATCCCGCGTCACCTTGGTGCAGTACGCATCCGCGACGAGAGCTGATCTCCCGCACCCGGGCCGCGTGGCGTGTGCGGTCCGGGGCGCTGGCAGTCCCGGCGTGGTACGGAGCCGGGAGAGCTGGAACCACCACTGCACTGTGCTTGAGGTGGCTGGTAGTCGGAGGTGGACGCTCCGGTGGCGAATTTGCCGGATCGGAGGTATGCCTGAATAGGGGGAACCATCACGGCGTAACTCGGGGCGCTATCCCGCTCGGAGGTAGCCATGCCTGATCGTTTGCTCTTCTATAATTCCAACGACGGCTCGGGTGGGCTCGGAACTCTGTCTTCGGACTCATTCAGTATGGACAGTTTCAATGATACGGGCTTCTTCCCGACCGGATGGGGTCTGTGGGCGCTGTCTGGCTCCGCTCCGAAGTTCCTCCTCTACGACCCCGCGACACGCGCAGCAGAGCAGGGGCGCGCCAAGACCGAGATATTTCCCGGCGGAATTTCGACCCTTGCCCTGGGCGTAGAGAAGTCATTCCCTCCCGGCAGTTTCAGCAGCTGGACGCATATCGTTGCTCGCCAAGCTCTGTCCCTCGTGGGGTCCACGGTGGGATGCACTCTCTTCTACGACAAGATTTCCGGTGCCGGAGCGCTCTGCTTCGACCCGCCGAGAAAGACATTCCCAGATGATTCCAGCGACTCCTTCAGTACCGGATGGACGCATATCGTCTACGGGCGTGCCACGGGGCAGGAATTCTTCTACAACTCTGATACTGGTGCCGGAGCTGTAAGTTTCGATCCGCCGGACAAGGTCTGGCCTGCAGGCACTTTCGCCAAAGGTTGGACGCACGTGGCAGTGGGCCCCGGTGTCGGAGGAAAAGACACCCTTCTGTTCTACAACCGGAGCAATAGATCGGGTGCCATCGCCGCACTCGGGTTCGGTGCCGACTTCAAAACTCTCCGCACGTGGGGCCCTGGCGAATTCTCATCCTGGTCGCACGTGGTGGGCTCTCAGAAGAGCTGGCTCTTCTACGACAGAGCTTCAGGGCGAGCAGAGATCGCCATTTGGCAGGACCCCAATCTTGCAAGCAAGCCCGACACGCTCGACGCAGGCTGGACTCACATTGTCCAGGCCGGCCGCGGCACTGGCTGAGGATCTGTCACAGGGCAGCCCCGGATGAGGCCGGGGTCGACAACGACAACGACGCGGTCACGTGCGTCGGCGGGAGGCGGTCTCCTGGTCGGCTTACGTCAGTGGCCGCTGCTGGCCGCCCGCATGCGCAAGATCGGTGAGAGCGAGGGCACACACGTTGTGGCCCGGCACCTGAACCGCCTGACAGTCGACACCTCCTGGAAGCAGGCCACGGGCACGGCCCTGGTGGGCCGCCTCGTGGACGCGACCCTGAACGCCCTGACCACGCCGCCCTCCGCGTCGCACGCGTCCGCGTCCCGACTGTGGTCTCCCCGATGGCGGCCCGCTCCCACTCCACCCCCACCCCCACCGCGTCCCCCGGCGGGCCGGCCCCGGCCGAAGCCGCCGTCCCCGCCCACCGACAGCAGACCGCGCCCACCAAGGGAGCCGGGCGCGGGCGCTGACAGGGCGTCCGGCCCCGGACGGGAGCGGCTGTTCCAGAATTCTGGAACAGCCGCCCGGCCCCGCTACCCGGCCCAGTCCACGCCCAGCTCGCCGAGGGCGGCGCGCTGCGCCTGGCCGAGCTTGTCGCGGCGCTGCTTCTGGTTGGCCAGCCACACTCCGACGCGGTGGATGTCCCCGTCCGGCATCTCCTGCACACCGGCCCGCCCCGGCAGGGCGCCCTCCCGCGCCTTGTACTGCTGGAGGGCTTCCAGGCCTTTCTGGAACGCTGTACCGCCCGCGCGCGCCCCGACAGCCGTGGCGGTCTTCGCCGCCGCCGTGCGGTCCCGTGGGGCATGGGTCACGCCGAGCGTGGCGAGCCGGTCCTGTTGCTCGGTGTTCAGCCGGTCCCAGTTGCGTCGTTGGGTGGTGAGCCAGCGTCCGATGTCTTCGCCGTGCCGGGTCACCCCCGGCACGATCGCGGTCAGCCGCGCACCCTCGGCGAGGACCTGGGCGAGGTAGGCGTAGTGCCGCTGCCAGTCCACCGTCCACCCCAGCGTCCCCGGGTTCCAGTCGGGGTCGATCGCGGCGATCGCGGCGGCCCGCCGCTCCGCGCGCACAGCGTCCTTCCCGAGTCCGCCGGGCCGGCGGACGTTGGTCAGCCACTGCCCGATCGCGATGTCGAGGATGGTCGCGCCCCGTGGGGCCGCGATGGTCCCGTGGAGCTCGTAGTAGGCGCGGGCGGCGGCGAGGTTTTGTTCGAAGCCGGCGTCGGCGGTGTCCCAGACGATTCCGAGGCCTTCGAGCTCGGCGGCGCGTTCGCCGGTCATGGTCCCGGCCCGGTAGGTGCGCCGCTGGTCGGACAGCCACCGCCCCAGCGGGAACGCCCCTGCGGCCTCGACATGGTCGTAGGGGACGTCGAGGTGCCCCTCGCGCTGCCGGTAGCGCAGTGCGGCTTCGGCGCCGCGGCGCCAGTCCTGGCGTTCGGTGTTGATGACCTGGTAGGTGATCCACTTCGCGATGAGCGCCGGGTCCCGCGGCGTCGCGAAGCGGAGCAGGAGCCGGGACTCCTCCTCGCCCTCCTCCGGTGCCTTCCCGACCGGCAGAGACGGGTTAACGACCCTTTTCTGGTTCTCCTGTGGAATAGCTAGCATTTCCACGGCATTTTCGTCGTGTGCCCGAAGCCCTTCCAGTACCCGAATGAGAGGGCGGTACGAGTTCGAGGAGAGCATGTCCTCGGGCTTTTCGTCCGCACCCAGAAAAACGGGGACGATCAAGGTGGCGGTCTTGCCCTGGCCGGGGTGTTGCCGCAGGGCGCGGCCGATTGCCTGGACGATGTCGACGGCCGAGCCTTTGGGGTCGACGAGGGCGACTGAGTCCACGCTTCTGATGTCGACGCCCTCACCGAGAACCCGACAGTTGCTGAGTACGGCGCGGCCGGCCCGGCGCCCGAAGTCGGCGAGCACCGACTGCCGGTGGGCTCCCTCGTGCTCCCCGCACAGCCATCCCGACCACACCCGCTCGGGATGCCGGACCGGATCCACCTGGTGAAGCCGGGCGGCGACGCGGTGCAGGCCGGCGGCGAAGGCCTCGGCCTCGATCGTGCGGTGGTGGAACGTGATGGTGGTCTGCAGCCCGTGCGCGGCCATGGTCTCCAGGAGGGCGGTCTGCATCGCGGCGAGCCGCTCACCGCGGAGCTGCTCCTCGTACCGCCCTCCACCCACCAGCCGGTCCGGGGTGACGACGGGGTCGGTGAGCTCGGCGACGACGATCTGGTACTTCGCCAGGAGCCCGCGGGAGATGGCGTCTGCGAGCGACAGCTCGTAGACGACAGGCCCGAACACCTTCTCGTCGTCCATCGAGCACGCCAGCTCCTTCGGCAGCCGGTCCCAGCGCGGCCTGCCGACGTAGACCCGCCCCTCGGCCTCCGCCTCCTCACGCTCCTCCTCTGCGAGCCGGCGCGCCTCCTCCATCTCCGCCTCCTGGGCCCGCGTGCGCGGCGGGCGTTCCATCCAGATCCGTGGTGTGGCGGTCATGTACAGCCGACGCATCGCCGGAATCACCTCCTGGCGGTGGACATCCGCCCACGCCTTCCCAGTCGACCCCGAGGTGCGGTGCGCCTCGTCGACGACGACAAGGTCGAAGATGTCCATCGGCAGCCCGTAGGCGCCTTCGTGGGCCTCGGCGATGACCGGCAGCGACGCGTAGGTGGCGTACACGGTGACCGGGCCGTACCCGTGCCACAGCCCCAACTGCGGCGCTGACGTCGTCGTCCGGACACCGAGCTGCCACAGTTGCGGGTCGTCTTCCAGGGAGCAGACCGCGACCGCGGGCCCGGTGTGCCCGGCGAGCCGCCATTCCCGCACCGTCTGCGTCAGGAGATCCAGGGTCGGCAGGAGCACCAGGACCCGCCCGTGCCGGGCGAGCCGGAGCGCGGCCGCGGCCGCCATGAAGGTCTTCCCGGTCCCGCACGCCGCCACCACCGTGGCGCGCAGACCGGCCTCTGGAATTCGCTTCCCCGGCGGAATGTCCAGCCCACGGATAATCGCCTCGACCGCCTCCTCCTGGTGAGGCCGCAGCACGAGATCCCCGGTCTTCTGCATTCGGAACTCCACGGAAATCAAGCGGCGGAAAACCAGCCGGAGGGGTGGCAATATTCTCGGGATGCTACACACCGCATCATCAGAGTGATGCACACTGACAACCGTACCGCGCCCGACACCCACCATGAAGGCACCCCAGGAAGGACCGCATCACGTGCGCACGCCCAGTCCTGACCCGGACACGAGCGACCTCTACCACCCCTGCGGTCTCACCGTGGACGATGGCAGTGCCGAACCCGCCGATGGAGGACTGACATGGAACGCAGCGCACAGGATCAGGCAGGCCTCCTGCACATGGTGGAGCAGGCGGCGAAGATCCGCATGGTCTGGGAAGAGGTGGCCACAACCCACTGCTGCCGCCCGTCCGAAGAGGTGAAGGCCGCGTACACAGCAGCCTCGGGACGGTGGGACGTGCCACTCGACGAACGGACCGTCACCCTGTCAAGCATATGGATCGGCGAAACTGCCTACTGGGAGTAGCCAGGAAGCCCCCCTCCTCCTTGCTGCGGCCGCGCCAGCGGCCCCAGGTCCTGAAGGCGTAGTCCGGTGTCATCGAAGTCAGCCGGTTGCGGCGCTTTGACCTGCAGCCGTCCCAGCGTCGAGCACCAGCCTGAGAATCGTCACCCTGAGCCGAGTGCTGGGGGGTCACAGACTGTGGGCGACGGGATGCAGCGGTTCGTACAGCGGGAGTTCGGCACCGCTGGGGAGCCGGATCGCAGTCAGTTTGCCCCAGCGCTGCTCGCTGACCGGACGGGTGATCTCGACACCCTGCGCACGGAACTCGCCGAGCTGGGCATCAAGGTCGCCGCACATCAGGAAGAACTCGTGCTGCGGCGGGCCGTCGGTCGGGTGCACGGCCACCTCGGCCGGGGGCAGCTTGAAGATGAGCCAGCCCCCGCCCGCGTCGACGCCGGGAAAACCGAGGACGTCGCGGAGAAAGACGCGGTCCGCCTCGGCGTCCTGGCTGTAGAGGATGACATGTGCACCGCTGATCATGGCTGGCTCCTGTCCCGTCGACGTGCTAACGGTCGTGCTCCCCGGCATCCTGGCACGCTCAGGCTCAAGAAGACCTTCGACTCCATCGGATGCACGACCGCCCGCACCCGACAGGCCCCCCGGCCCTCACTGCTGCCAGCTGGCCCGCGGCAGCGGGCCCAGTCCTGAAGGCGGAGCCTTAAGGACTTGAAGGGGTGGGAGTGTCAGCGGACACCCCTTCGATGTCCGCGCTTACGCGGACATCTGGTGGCGCTGGGCGTCCGCTTACGGACGTCGATTCCCGCGCTCGCGCGGAATCTGGCGAAGCGTTAGGGAAGCCTGCCCGGAGCGCAGTGGAGGGCGTCTCTCCTGAGCGCGCCGGCGTCTGGGGTCCTGGCAGGCTGATTGACCCGAGTCCTCTCACGTTGATGCCTGGCATGATCTCGTCATGTCTATCACCGTCACGTTCTTCGTTGCTCCGGATGATGTGACGGCAGCCGGGATGGGTCCCCGGTATCGGGATCACGGCCTCCCGGCTGTCGTGGTCGAGGGATTCTTCCCGGATGAGGCTGTACTGGAGTGGGAGGCCCTGTTCACCGGTAGGCCCATTGACCGGATTGCCGAGGGGGAGCCGCGGAGGGTGGTTCCCATGGCGAACGATGGTTTCGAGGTGTTCGAGGTGGGCCCGCCGCTGCGCACCCTGTTGGCCGGGGCTGGCGCGCTGCGACTGGGGGAGATCGCCGACCGGTGGGCGGCTTTGGAGTCACGCGCGGACGACGAGGTCTCGAACATGGAGGCTGCGGGCATTCTTGAGGCAGTTGGGGCGCTCGCCCGGGAGGCGGTCAGGGCTGGACGCGGCTTGTACTGCTGGTACTTTGCCCCCTGAACTCAGATGGTGGGATCCCTGGTGGGGGAAGTCCGGCCCAAGGGCGTTGCACCCCTCTCATCACTGCCAGCCGGCCTGCGAGCGCGGGCAGCCCAGGAGAGTGAGTGGAGATCTCAACCGGGCCGGCGGGGCTGTCGGTGGGTCAGATGGCGTAGTACTGCTCGGACACAGTGTCCGCGATCAGCGCTCTGGACATCACGATGTACGCCTCTCCGTAGGGGGTCTGTGTCTTGATGAGTGCGAATTGGTCGAGGTCGTATGTGCAGAAGCGCCGAAGGAGAGCATTGAGCTGCTCCACCTCCTCATCTGTCAGGCGTCCATCCGCGGTTTCCCTCTGATCGTTATTCATGGGGGCACGATACGTTCCCAGCCGGGGTGGGCCTGCTCAGCCCCTAAGCGGTGGTGGTGACGTTGGGCGGGGAGCGTGACATCGTCATCTAGCTTGTTTGTAGGTGACTTGGGGAGGGTCAATGGGCAGTCTGCCCGTGGTACTGGGTTTCGCGGTGGTGTGGTTACTGATCGCGCTGGTTCCGATGCGGAGTCCTGCCGCCCGTAGGGCGTGGGGGAGGGGTGTCCTGGGTGTCTCTGTTCTGATCGTGCTGGTCGCGGCTCTTTTCGGTGCTTCGGCGGATGTGGGTATCGGCTATGAGGGGCCATCGCCTGTGTTGCTGGCGACGCTCGGGGCAGCGATCGTTGTGGCGCCTGGTGCTATCGCCGCGCTGGTGCGCAGCGGCAGAAACAGTTAGGCCCTCAGTCCAGGGAGCGGATACCACTCCGGGAGTCCTCGCTGAGGGAAGCACCAACATCCCCCTGTGTAGGACAGCACCCGGGGCGTGCACTCGACAGCCGCCCTGGGCACTCTCGGCTACTGCCACAGTTGCCCCGGGCCGGCTGACAGCAAGGCGGGACGGGTTCGGGGGCACGTGAGTCTCGAACAGCTGGTGCAGAAACTCCGGTCCGTTGACCCTGCGGGCGGACGCGGACGGGGAGCAACTCTTTGAAGGCGTGCGGCGGGGCGGACCGGATTCGAACCGGGGTGATTCCTCACAGCCAGGGGGTGCGACGGCCTCTGCCTCCTCCGTCGGCTGCCCCCTCCGCGGGCAGCCGACGGAGGTGGCAGAGGAGGTGGCGCTGGAAGGATCTGGGGGCCCAGCGGACTGCGGGCGTGAACTCCGGGAAGGGCTGGAGTCCTACGCGCGGCGGAGTGTGTGCTGGTGCTTGTCTTTTCAGTAGTCGGTGGATGAGTAGCTGACGTGTGCGGTTCCGTCGGATTTGAAGTGAATGTCCATTCCGATGCTGTAGGCACCTTTTGTGGTTGGGGCCATGGGGTCTCGTTGCACTAGCACGCAGAGGTCGGCTTCGCAGAGCGTGCGTGCAGTTCGCGAGGGCTTGCGGTCGGAGAAGTATCGAGTTACCCAGGCGTCCACGTCAGCGCGTGGCATCTGCCAGGTTCCCCTGTGGGAGCGGTCCGTCGCGCTGTAGCTTTCGCACTTCGCGTTGGTGGCGCGTTCGGGGAGTTCGGCCATCGCGAACTCTATGGCTTCCTTGCACGGGACCGCCGTGGATGTGTCTGCCAGGTGATACGCGCCGAATGCTGAGCAGTGCCGGTCTCCGGCTCTTGGGAACGTGGCCTGCTGGCGTACTCAATGAAAGCCCCCTGTGATCGGTACGCGCCACAGCATATATCGAACGTGTTCAATTTATAGCCCAGTCCTTCAGCCGGCACCTCCCGAGTCCTGCTCAGCCAACCCGGACATGACGACACCGAACACCCCTCCCGGGGCAGCGAAGAGCCCCGGGACCTGCACCCGACAACCGACCCCAGGCGCTCTCGGCTGCTGGCCGGCCCGCGGTAGCGGGCCTGGTCCTGGAGGCGGAGCCGGAAGGACCTGAAGGGGTGGGAGCGTCAGCGGAGACCCCTTCGATGTCCGCGCTTGCGCGGACATCTGGTGGCGCATCAGCACCACCGGGCCGGCGCTTGCGCCGGCCTCTTCCCTGGACGTTCGCTTGCGGACGTCGATTCCCGCGCTCGCGCGGGAATCTGGCGAAGCGTCAGCGAAGCCCGCCCGGAGCGCAGCGGAGGGCGTCACTCCTGAGCGCGCCAGCGCTCAGGTACCCGCTCCGCGGG